>DATKXO010000397.1:0-9330 GCA_035528995.1 Phycisphaerae bacterium
CGCCGAGACGGTATCGCGAACGGGCTCGGAACTCGTGCCGGAAGAGTCGCTGCTTGAACAGGGCGCCATCATCCCCGAAGGCGACGGGTTCAAGAGCGTCGAAACCGGCGAACTGCTCACAATGGACAACTGGCCGCGGCAGAAGACCAAGGCCCGGCAGATCCCCAAGTATCCGCGTGGCCGATTCGTCTTGAGAATCGGTGATACGATCATCAATTCCGACCCGGACGATCAGGTCTGGAAGTTCAGGCGGTGGCCGTTCGCCTTCGGCTGCAATCAGATACTCCCCCATACATCCGAGGGCCTGAACGCGACCGAGATGGCCAAGGGCTTGCAGGACAGGGTGAACCTGGCCGAGCGCCACACGATGAACCATGTAGCGACGCACTCGGACCCCGTAACCTACGTCGAGAAGGATGTACTGCTTGGGAAGCAGAAGCCCGTGAACCGTGCGGGTGCATGGCGGCTCTTGGCGAAGGATGGACTCAACAAGATCAGGCGCGAGCCTGGTGTTCCGATTACCGCCGGCCTGCTGAGCGTCATTCAGAGTTGGAAGGCGGACTTGCGCGACCAGACTGGCGTGCAAGAGGTAGCACTTGGCCGGGGCGCTGGTGGCGACGAGACGGCGACAGAGGTCCTGGCGCTGCAGACGAACACGAAACTTCGCGGCGGCATGAGCAATGTCCTGCTGGACGACGCTCTAATAACGCATTTCGAGAACCTGGCCGAGTTGGGCCAGCGGATGTATACGGTCGATCAGGTCATTCGGGTGGTTGGCGATCAGGATTCGGAGTCCGTGTATCGCATTCAATCCGGCGACCTGTCGGCCCGTTTCGACATCACACTCGACGTTGGCACGAGCCTGCCGTTCGACCAGGACAAGACCCGCCAGGAGGCGATGGACTTATTCACGGCGATACAGAACGGCGGGGGCGGGCTGGCCGGGCTGGAAATGCTGCTTGACGCTTACGAGCGCGAGGACAAGGACGAGATACTAAAGAAGGTTGCCGCGTGGCAGATGATCGAAGCGGCCCTTGCCGAACAGCAGGCGGCCGAAGAGGGTGCCGAGCAACCCACAGGAGACGACAATGGCCAAGTCTAAGACAGTGGCGGCGGTTCTAGTCGCCGGAACGATGTACCGAATTGGCAGACGGGCGCACAAGCCCGCCGATACCGTGGGCGGCGGGGGCGGCAAGGGCGTCGAGGCGATAGTCGCGGGCATTGCCTGCTCGGGCGGCAAGTTGGGGATCGCGTTTGCTGACGGCGAGCGGTTCGTCTTTGTGAACACGCCGACGGTGCTGATATACGACTCACAAGAGAAAGCGGCTGGCATTGTGCCGGCCGATAGCGTGACCTCGGCGTAAGTTCGCCGGGCATGTACTTACGGTTGGATATGCGTGCCTTTGAGTGAGGACAGGTGCCTCCGGGCTGGCGCGGGACAGGTGCCCGCGTGATGAGCATGGCCAACCACACCCCAACCAGAAGTCGCCGGACCGGGACAAGTGCCCACCGGGGCGGAAGGAGACACTCCCTATGGCCAAAGAAGGCATAGCGGAAGACGGCGTTGTATTGAGTTTTGCGGAAGCACTGGAACGCGACGGTAACGATGCCGACGTGGACAGTGATGTGGACAGTCTGGACGCGGACACGGACGACGACCCCGATGAGGGGCCAGGTGCCGAGGATACCGTGACAGACGAGGCAGATGACGACCCGAAGGCCACAGGCGCCAAGCCGGACAAGAAGCCGGACAGCGACAAGTGGGACAGGGATCGTCAAGCGCGTGACCAGAGGCGGGCTGAACAGTACGCCAAGTTGGAAGGTCAGGTCGGATCGCTTGCCGAAATGGTGGGCGATATGTCCAAGACCAACCAGGTGCTTCTGGCCAGGCTGGTGCATAACGCACCGGCCGAGTCGGCCAAAGAGGAACCCGCCGAGACCCCGGACGATCTGATGGAGGCCATCAACCGCCTCGACCCGGACGACGCCGAGTTCTCGGAGATCGTGAAGTTCCTCAAGGCCATCGCTCAGCGCACGACAGCGGGCGGCAAGTCCGCCGAGGCCAAGCTCCGCATGGAGTTGGCCGCGCAGGAGAAGCGCCTTGAGGCACTGGACAAGCGGTCGAGCGACCGCGACGCCCGTGACGCTCGGCGTGATGCCGGTTCGCAGGTTGTCTCACACATAGACGGTCTGATGGCCACGCTCTTCAAGGGCGAGAAGGCCCCACGGACCATCCGCAAAGAAGTCGAGGACAGGGCACTGAAGGAAGCGGCTTCGCACGGCTACGGCCCGAACGAAACCATTCCACTGAGGGCCGCCAAACTGGCCTTGACGACGGCGGCACGAGAAGTGCGCGTCAAACTAGACGCCGAACGTCGGGGCCGGGAGAAAGCCAAGGTCGTTCAGGACGATCTCTCGGGAGGCGACTTTGCTGCGTTAATCAGGCAGGGTAGCCAGACGATGCCAGAGGCTATCGCCTCAATGGGTAGCCGCGCGCTGTAGTCGCAGGGGTCACGCGAACGTGTGTTAACCACACGTAGACCCATTGTATCCACCTATTCACCGGCTTTCCGGCCTACGGGTTCGGTCTGCGCGGTGGGGGCGGGTATGAGACTATACAGGAGAGCTAAACAATGGCTCTGAGTACAAACCTTTCCGCAACAACCCGAGAGATTTGGGACCGGACTGCCTATACGCAGGCCTGGATGCGGATGATCCTCTTCGCGTTGATTATGGAACGTGGCCAAGTCATGAAGTGCGGCACGGCCATCAAGCACACCATCGACTACGAAGAGATGGACGACCTCTTCCAGGAGTATGCCAGTGGCGAACCTCTGACTGGCGGAACCACCACGATGGCGACCACGGCGACGTGGTATCGCAAGCGTGCCCAGTTGCCCGTTGAAATCGACGGTGACGACTGGATTGCCGCCGGCGGCGCTGGCGGTGGCGATAGCGGCCGTGTCATTCCGTTCAAGCAGTGGCTCGTTGCCAAGGCCCACCGCGCGATGCGGCTGGCGATGAACAAGGCCGTCTACCGTGTGGGGTCCGCGACCCGCGACGCTCAAGGCGTCAAGGGTATTCAGGGCATCCCGGACGCCCTGACTCACGACCTCCAGTACGGCGGCCTGACCCGCGCCACGACTGTCACGAACAAGTTGTGGCAGGGTGCATCCCTTGCGCAGACTTGGGCCGACCAGGGCACGGCAATGTCGCCGTCGGTCGAGAACTTCCGCGCCTGCCTGGACTCCATCTCGGAGCACTTCGAGGGCGGATACGAAAACTGCGTGGCCATCACGTCCACCACCAACTTCCGGTATCTGCAAAGCCAGCTTGACGGCACGGCGTCGTATACGCCTCGCGGCAAGCACGCGAAGTTCGGGTTTACCTCGTTCGAGATCGACGGCGTTGAGGTGTTTGCTGAGCCGTGGTTCACGAACATCCGCAACGCCGCACGGACGGACATGGTGAAGTACATGTACTTCCTGAATCTGAGTACGTGGACTCTGCACCTTGACCCGGAGCGCAAGCTCGGGAAGTTGGGGCCGTTCATCGACCAGAGCGAGCAGCAGAATGGCCTGGACCAGTACCTCGCCCGCATCAAGTTCGCGGGCAACCTGACCTGCCATCAGCCCAACGCCAACCTCTTCAAGACAAACGTGGCCTTCGGTTAATAGCCACAGGGGCACGATTGAGGCCGGAACGAAGCCGGTCAGTGCCCCGACCCTTTCCCCTCTTAACAAGGAGCCATAGTCATGGCAACTGACGAGACAATTGACAGCGAGTATTTCATTCTCAAGGACAACTGGCCCGCATCTCCATTCCAGTGCAACGGCGTGCCCTGTTCGTACAACCTCCAGGGCCACGCTTCCCACAACGTGGCGACGGCGGCATACCCGATCGGAACGAAGTTCCAGGTCTACAACGACGGCTCGGTGGCCGGTCTGGCTGGCTGGTCCACCATGATCTACCTCCAGGTGGGCACGCAGGGGACCGTTGCGGCCATTGGTGCCAAGTCGATCTGCATGCAGGGCAGCGTGAGCGGACCCTACGTGGTCACGAACAACTTTAGCGATGCCACCGACCCCAACAACGGGCTCTGCGCCATCGGTATCGGAGCCGTGACCAACGACTACTACGGCTGGTTCTGGTGTGGCGGTGTTGCGCCGGAGATCCTGTGCGACACCAAGCTGGCTGCCGCTTCCGCGACGATGGGCGGCAACTACTACGGCAAGCCGAACCTGGAAATCGGCCCCATATACCTGGCGTCGGCGTCCGCAACTGTCCTGGCGGCCAAGTACGCCGCCCGGTTCGCGTCGCTTTCGGCGACAACTGTTCTGGCCGGCGTGGACATCCAGATCGGCACCTGCTTCGCCGCGGGCGCCTAAGACTCCTGACTCCCTCCTGACTCAAAGGAAAGAAGGTGAACCATGAGTCGAGCAAACACGCAGTTTACAAACGGCGGCCGGAATCTTCAGTGTGATTACGGAACCGTAATACTTGGTGCGGACGGCACGGCCACAGTCTACACGCAGCTATCGCAGTTGCGTGCAGCGCTGGTGTCGCACCGTTCCGCCATCAGCCCCAGCCCGCCCCTCGCCAGTGCGCGAGTGTCCGGGACGGCCCCGTACATCACTCTGACTGATCCCGCCGGGGCAGTCAATGCGAGCGCGGTCGTGAATTACTTCTTCGTCGGCCGCTAAAACCTGAAGCGGGCGTGGGGGTCGCGTATCGGCCCCCACGCGCCGCAAGGTTTCGATATGAAAATAGCACACACAACGATCTACGCGCCCCACCAGAGCGGCCTGTACGAGACCACTCGTGAGATCGTGGCGGCAGAGCGTAAGGCAGGGCACGATTCCAGACTGGTCGATTGGATGGCCGACGTGTTCCTGGTGGACCGCGGCGTGCCATACGCGCCGAGGCATTGGATGAACGGCGCTGACGTTGTGATAGACCATAACGGCATTGGTGACATTCAGAACATCAGTGCCCCGATAGTTGTAATGTTGCACGGCACGCCTGAATACTGTTTCGTGCAAGCGCAGTACCACGATTGCGACCTGTGGTCCGCGCCCACGATGGCCGCCGCCGCACCACGAGTGAGCGCCTTGGTAACGCTGTCGGAGCGATACCTGCCCGCGTGGTCGCTGGTAGCGCCGCACGGCAAGCTGTCCGCAGTCTCGCCGCCCGTGGACCTTGACTACTGGTCCCCGAACGGCGCGGGCTTCGATTACGGTTCGCCCACTACGAATATCGCCATCACCGACCGATGGCGACCGACGAAACACTCCTTCGAGCTTCTAGTCGGCGTGCTGCTGTACGCCGAATCGCACCCGGGCACACTGCTGCACCTGTACGCCGCGCCTGACCCCGTAACGGGGGCCCTTGCCGGTATCCTTGGCTCACTGAGGGCGAAGGGCGTACTCGGCACGGTCATGGGCGCTGTGGACGCTACCGCGCTACGCGCCGCCTACCGCTGTGCCGATCTTGTCCTGACGAGCGATTGCGGCACGGCGAGGACTATCCGCGAGGCGATGGCCTGCGGATGTCCGGTCCTGGCCGACACGAACGATACGACCCCCTCCTGCAACATGCACGACCCGGCTGCCATTGCTGCCGGGATAGAGGCCCTTCTGGGCCACGACGGGCCTGCTGCGCGACGCGCCACGGCGCGAACGGAGGCCGAGAGGCTGTTCGACCCGTCGAACACGGCGCGGGGCCTAGAACGCATCTACAAGCGTATTCTGCGAGGATAGACGATGGCAATGACCGCAGCCAACATGGTTGACCGCATCGAGGCGTACATGGGCTGGTCGAGCCCGAGCGCGGCCCAGAGCGCCCTGGCCCTGCAATATCTGAACGGCGGCTACAAGGAGGTTCTGCGCGGCATTTGGATGGACGAGCGGGGCATGGAGCACTTCCACGCCTTTTCGTTCGCCCAGCCGAAGGAAACTGCTGCCGACCTGACGCTGTGGGGCGGGTTCGCGGCGGGTGCGCTTACGGTGAGCGGGACCGGCAATACGATCCTCACGTCCGCCACGGCCGTATTCTACCCGACGATGGTCGGTGCGACGATTACGGGCGATACGTCTGCGGTTGACTACACCATTGTCACGTTCACGTCGTCCAAGATCGTTGTCGTGAGTGCCAACGCCAGCGCGGATACCAAGTTTACTATGGCCCCGGACGGCGTGAATCGCCTGCCGTCCGATTGGGGCGGGTCGTTACGCGGCCCGGTCTACGCCAACAGTACCGAAGTCGGCGACAAGCTGGTCGAAGTCACGCCGGAAGAGATGGACGAACTGTACCGGAACAGCGACACGGAGTCGATTCCGACTCACTGGTGCATCGTTCCCGGCCCGCTGACGACCGCCGCGGCCCCCACGGTCAATATGCGGGTCCATCCGCCGCCGAGCGAGGACCTTGAGGTCAACTGGCCCTATCGCGCTATCCAGGCCGACTTCACGGACGCCGCGGTGTATCCGATTGCCGGGCCGGAGCATGACCCGACCATCCTGGCGTTCGGCTTGGCCGAAGCTGAACGGGCGAAGCACATGGCGCACGGGACGGAATGGATCGAGGCCCAGCGCTTACTGAGGGGTAGCGTCGAGATCGACAGGCAACTCAGGGACAGCGAGTTCATAACGGGCGGCAGTATTCAACAGGAGTAGTCCGTGGCCAATACCCTCATACCCTGGTATCAGCGGGAAGACGAAACGCAGCGGAAGCAGACGGGCACGTTTGCTTGGGGCGTCACCTTCCAGCGGACCTATACCGTCCCGCATGGCCTGAGCATTACGGACCTTGACGCGGAGGCGGCCAGGCAGATTCTGCCCGCGCGCGGCGCGCTCGGGATACCCACTGCCGATGAGGCCGCGGCGACACTGACGGCTGCGCGGGTGCTCAACTGGCGATACGGCCAGAAGAAAGAGGGCGGGATTCAACTTATCGTCGATTGGGGCCAGATCGTCTTGTACGCCGGCGTGACGGACACTACCGCCGGGCTGGCCCTACTGGAATTGAGGGGATCGCGTCAGACCCGCGAGGACCGATTCCGGTACGGGACTCGTATCTACGCGGCGTCGAGAGACACCGAATCGGATAACATCCCCAAGTTCTTCACGGACTCCATCGGCGTTACCGGGATGACTACGCTTGCGCGCCGCAAGGTTGGGGTCCAGAAGGACGACCAGATTTTGCCGGGGGTCTGGCTGCTGACGGCAAGCTACGTCGGGTTCGTCGAATCCGAACTGATGCACTTGCGCGACCTGGACGACAACGCCTTCGCCGGCCCCAGCGGCAAGCGGGTATTCGCCACGCTTGACACCGGGGCGATAACGATGATGGGGCAACTCAAGGGCAAGATGTTCCCCGGGACGAAGGTGTCCGCGTATCGGACCAAGGCGATATGGCGACCGTTCAATCTCCCGGACATTGCGCTCGTGGAGGCGTACTACGGCTTCCCCGGTCAGGGCTATCCGCGCAAGGTGGGCTATGCCCGCGTAACGCTGCGCACGATGAGCCAGTCCCGGCGAAAGGTGATGCGCGACCTGGACAAAGCGATTGTCGAGGGCTGGGACAATGAGAAGTTCTGGCAGGTTACGCAGGGCTCCAACAATATCCCGGACACCGCGACGTTCTTGCGTATCGAGACGGCCATTTATGCCGATGGCGTACCAGTCAGGGACGCGCTCTACTTGCGCAACACCGTCAACAAGGACGGCTTCAATCTCGTCATGTTCGGATACGTGCCGCCCGAGACGTTCCGCATGGCCTCTATCGAAACGGTGTCAACGCTCCAGACTGACATCGTACCCATCAACTACTACATCGAGGTCGAGGACAAGGGCTGGAACACGCTGGTGAAATCAGCGCCGGGCGTATTCAAGGTCTACGAGATCCCGGTATTCGACGACAACGACGTTCAGACCGGCAAGACGGCCACGGTCAAGCGGTTCATCCCGAAGATGGAATCATCCCTGAACGGCGGCATGACCACGTACCGGGCGGCCGAAGAAGAGGCCCGCAGGCTTCATCCGGCCGTTGACTGGGGATTCATGTTCGACAATCTCCAGCGGTGGAAATACTAATGGGGCAGGGTTCCAACGATAACGCGATTGTGTCGGCTGTTCGGTCGATGCTCGGCGACCAGGGCAACTACGGTCTGACCGAATCGCCCGACCCGATAGCCGCATCCCGCCGCCAGCTTGAGGGCATTCTGGGAATGGCGCAGCCAGCGCCCGCCCCGGCCCCGGCGATGGTGACTCTACTGCCGGTGACTGACCCGTTTTCCGACCTGCCCCCCGAGATGCTGAAAGAAGAGGTCCCCGAGCAGTGGCCGGTTGTTGGGCAAGGCGAGGACCCCGCGAGTCGGAATGACGAGTTTACGCACGCGCTGGCCACGAAGTTGCTGCCGACGGAAACGGCAGTCGAGTTCGGGAAGGTTACTGCGGACTGGAGTACGGGCTCGTATATCACCCTGTCGCTTACGGACGAGAACGAAGTCCTACTGGACCCGCTCACGTCCGTCAACGTCCACTTGGCTTCAGACGGCAGCACGGTCACTAAAGGCATTCTCAAGGACGCGGTTCTCCGCTTCACGCGCTACCAAAAACAGGACGACGACGGGATTGACGGCGTTCTGGTCGGATGGAGGCCCAAGTGTGGCGTCGTTTTCGGCAAGCCGACAGGGGCGTTCTCCGGCGGGGTGACTATTGACCTGAACATGACGGACCTGAACGGCGTGGCGTTAGACCCCGCTGTTGCGAGCACGTTCCATCTGTCCGTTGACGGCGCCACGAGCATTTCGACATCGTACACCACGTCTGATGTTCTGCGGTGCATGTACTACCCGGAAGTTGACGACGATGACGTAGATGGAGTGGTGTTGGGCCTGATTCACGAGGCGGTTCCCACGGGTACGGTACTGCCCTGGGGCGGCGACATGAGCGGTTCTCCGTCGGCGCCCGTCACGGTATCCGGTCCGCCGACCGGGTATCTGTTTGCGAACGGGCAGGCCATATCGCGGACGACGTATGCCGCGCTCTTCGCGGTGATTGGCACGAGGTATGGTGTAGGCGATGCGAGCACCACGTTCAATGTGCCCGATACCTGCGACAAGGCGTGGCGAGGCAGCGTCAGCGAAGACGGCGCGGATGAAACGCACCCGGGCGACACGGGCGGAAGCGCGACCCACGGCGGCGACTCGTTTGTTGACGAGGTTCCCCCGCTTGACCCGCTGGACCCGGAAGACAATCCAGACAACACGCACTTTAACCATACTGCCATTTCGTCGTTTTGTGTGGACGTAAACGATATGGCCCGCAG
>DATKXO010000398.1:0-27534 GCA_035528995.1 Phycisphaerae bacterium
GGCCTCCTGCAGGGCCATCTGGGCGGCGTGGAGCCCGGCTTCGACGTCCTCCAACTCGGTGCGCGAACTCTTGGTCGCGGCCGACAGGTCCTCTGATTCGAGTCGGACCATCTGCCGCTGGCGGCGCAGGCCCATGGCGTCGGCCTCGAAATGCCGGGCGGCCGATTGCAGCCCGCCCAGTTGGCGGCGCCCCTCCAGGATGGCCCCCTCCGCCTCGGCGATGCGGCGCTGACTGTCCTGGGCCTCACGCTCGGCCTCGGCTTCGGCCGTCTGGACGGCGTGCAGCTCGCGGCGGAACGAGGCGTTCGTCTCGGAAGCGGCCGACCGCTTCTCGGCGAGCTGACCGGCGAGCACCTTGGCCTCGGTCAACTGGGTTTGCAGTTGCGACCGGCGGGCGACCACGTCGTCGATCCGCTGCTGATGCTCGACGACCAGGCGCTCTCGGCAACGGTTCTCCTCCTCGATCTGTTCGAGCGACTGGCGGTTCTGCGAGCTGCGGGTCGCGGCCTCGGCGATGTCCCGCTCGATCAGGGCGACCTCGCCGGCGATCAGGGGCTGCTCGTCGGTCAGGCGCCGGACGGCCTCGTTCACGTTGTCCAGTGAGGCGCCGGCCTCGACCCGGGCGGTATGCGCGTCGTGGATCGCACCGCGCAGGTCCTGCTGGACCTCGTCCAGGTGGGTGGCCTCGGCGTCCATGCGCTGCAACTGACCGGTAAGCACTTCGATCCGGCGCTCGAGGTCGACGAGCTGCTGGCCGATGTCGCGCAACTCGCTCTTGCGGGAGATGAGGCCCGCCCGGCTGGAGGGCGGCCCGAGGATGATCCGCCCGTCGGGCTCGACGACCTGGCCGGCGAGGGTGACAAAGCGGTGTCCGTCAGTGTCTTCGCCGGCCATGTTCAGGGCGGCCTCGAGCGTCTGGACCACGACGGTCTTGCCCAGCATGTGCCGGCTCAGACGGTCGAGTTCGTCCGGGAAACGGACGAAGTCCAGAGCCGGAGCGACAAAGCCCGGCTGGGGGGAGAAGTCGCGAACGTTGATGACCGGGGGCAGGCGGTCCAGACAGATGGCCGTCAGCCGGCCGGCCAATCCCTCGAGGCGCGAGGGATCGGCCAGGAAGGCCCGGGTGTCGGACACCACCAGGTGCTGGTCGCTGTCTCCCACGGCGGCCTCGACCACCAGGGCGTGGATCATCTCGGCCTCGAAGAGGTCCGCGACCATGCCCTCGATACAGGCGAGCGCAGCGGCGTCCGGCGCTTCGGCCTTGGCCGCCAGGAGCTGGCGGACACCCTTCCCGACGCCCTCCATCTTCTGTTCCAGGTCGGTGAGCAACTGCCTGCGCGATGCCAAACCGCTGCGGAGTTCCTTGGCCGAGACGAGCTCGCGGGCCAGGTCGGCCTGCAGGCCGTGGACCCGGACGGCGTCGCGCTTCTTCTCCTCCAGGCGCCGCATCTGGTCGTCGATCAGGGACTCGACCTCGGCCTGGCGGGCCTCCAACTCGCTCTTGCGGTGGAGCAGGTCGTGGAGTTCCTGGCGGATCTGGGCGTCGCGCTGCGAGAGGCGCCCTTTTTGCCCTTCGAGCGAGTCGCGCTGTGTCTCGAGCCGGGCGATCTCGTTGTGCAACTGGGCGGTGCGCCGCAACAGCTCGATGACGCCGGCCTTCTCATCCTCCAACATGGCCTGGGCGGCGGTCAGGTCGGCCGACAGGGTGTGGTCCTCGCCCAGGAGCCGCTCGATGGCGGCGTTCTGCTCGGCGATGCGGTTTTCGAGCTGATCCGTGTGCTCCCGTATGCGGGCCAACTCGGCGTCCAACTCCTGGCGCCGTTGCTGCTGGGTGGTCAGACGCTCTTGCGAGCGGACCAGATGCCGGCCCTCCTCGACCAGCCGGCGGCCGGCGCCGTCCACCCGCTCCTCACAAGCGGTGATCTGCGATTGGGCCTGCAGGTACTGGTTTTCCGCGGCCGACAGCTCGGCGCTGAGGCGATCGGCCTCGCCGGTGAGCCGGACCGACTCGGTCTCGTTGAGGTCGATCCGCGTGCGCAGGGCGGTGGCGGCGTCCGAGGCTTGCTCGGCGCCGGCCCGCTGGTGTTCGATCTCCTGCGTCAGGCGGTGGTACTCGGCCAGCGAATAGGTGGATCGCAGCTCGCGAAGGCGGGCGTCGTAGGTCTGGAAGTTGCGGGCCTTGCCGGCGGCCAGCTTCACGCTGCGCAGGCGTCGCTCGACCTCGTCGATGATGTCGTTGACCCGCAGCAGGTTCTGCCGGGTTCGCTCGAGCTTGCGGAGGGCCTCGCGTTTGCGGGCCTTGTATTTGCTGATTCCGGCGGCCTCCTCGAAGACGAGCCGGCGTTCCGTGGTGCTGGATTGCAGCAGGGCCGCCACGCGACCCTGCTCGATCACGCAGTACGCGTCGGTGCCGACCCCGGTGTCCATGAACAGCTCGCGGACGTCCTTGAGTCGGGCCGGTTCCCGGTTGATCAGATACTCGCTCTCTCCGGAACGGTAGAGCTTTCGCCCGACGGACACCTCGTCGCAGTCGAGGGGCAAGGCGCGGTCCGTGTTGTCGAACAGCAGGACGACCAGGGCCATCCCGCTGCTGCGGCGGCTCTCACAGCCGTTGAAGATCATGTCCAACATCTGCGAGCCGCGCAGCGACTTGGCCGACTGCTCGCCGAGGACCCATTTGAAGGCGTCCACGACGTTGCTCTTGCCGCAGCCGTTGGGGCCCACGATGCAGGTCACGCCGGGGCCGTAATCAAAGTCAACTTTGTCGGCGAAGCTCTTGAAGCCTGCAACCGAGATGCGTTTGAGGAACATCGGCCGTGGGTACCTCCTTGTGCCCTACAGAACCGCCGATCCCTGGCATGTACGACTGCGGCCGGCCGCTGCGACCGAAGGTGGCGACTTGTTCGCCGCCGGTTGCTGCGACGCCGGCTCGCCGCGCCAGTGACGAGCCTCCATGCTGTCGAGAGCGCGGTAGACTATCACAACGGCGCTGCAATACAAAGAATTTATCGACCAGAGGGGCTGATTTTCTGCGGTCCAACCCGCCTGGAGATGCTGGTAAGCGGGGCACGTTTCCATTGACGACGCCTGACCGGCGCCGGGCAGCAGCGTCAGTCGCCCTCTCCAGCATCCAAGGAGCCGCGGGACATCGCCGCCCTCGCCCGGGACGTTGGGCAAGCTGATCGGAGCGTGCGTCGCCCAAGGTCCTACCCTTGACCCTGGTCATCCCGGCCGGCGGTTGGAGACTCCGGCAATTGGGACGTCTTCGACAGAAGTACGACCGTGATGCGGAAGCGGCCGTCGTCGGTCGATTCCGCGGTTATCCTCCCGCCCAAGCGCTCGACAATCTCCTTGCAGAGCGACAGGCCGAGCCCGCAGTGGGCCCCCACGTCCTTGCGAGCGGCGTCGGCTCGCCAGAATCGGTCAAAGACGTGATGGATCTGCTCGGCAGAGATCAGGCTGCCGGTATTCGAGACGATCAGTCGCAGTCGGCCGTCGTCCGCGGCGCAGTTGACGCCGATCTCGCCGCCCTCGTTCACGTGGTTGACGGCGTTCTCGAAGATGTTGCTCAGCACCAACTGCAGCCGGTCGGCATCCGTGTTGAACGTCAGATCGCGCTGGACCTCCCACTGCACGCGCAGCCGCCGGTCCGCGGCCGGCCCGTCAAAGGGGGCCCAGGCGTCCCGTATCAGTATGTCCACTTGCACGGGGCGACAGTCGGGCTCGCGGCCGCCGGCATCCAGCCGCGTCAGCGCGAGAAGATTCTCCACCATCGTCTGGGTCTGTTTGCAGATCGACAGGCAATCGCCGATGGCCTCCCGGTGGGCACCGGCGCTTCGCTCGCGCGAGAGGGACACTTCCAGCGTGGAACGGATTCCGGCGAGCGGCGTGCGCAACTCGTGGGCCACGTCCGCGGTGAGCGTCTTCTCGCGGGCGAAGGCTGCTTCCAACCGGACCAGCAGGTCGTTCAGCCGACGGGTAACCGGCTCGAGTTCGAGCGGCGCGCGAGCCGGATCGATTCGCGCCGAAAGACATTTTTCGTCGATCCCTTCGATCTCATCCGCCATCCGTGAAACGGGCTTCAGGCCAAAGCGCACAGTCCAGGCCAATACGACCACCGAAAGCAGCGTCGCGGCACCGCCTACCAGCAGGAGCACGACACGCAGACTCCCCAGCGCAGCGTTTACGTTCTCGACGTCGCGTGCCAGCACGAGCGTCACCTGCCCCGGGACGGACGCGCCGGGATCTTCGTCGTCGAGGCGCGCCCGGAAGGTCAGCCCCGCGAGGCGGCCGGATCGCCCATCCGGCAGAACGCCCGGGCGGATGACCGTCTCATTCAGAGGCCCGTCAAGCCGAGGAAGATTCTCTCCGCCCAATGACGGCGAGCGCTCCACGGTCGCACCGTCGGCGAGCCAGACCTGGAAGTACTCGGGTCGGTCCGGGCGCTCGAACTGCGCCATGTCGGTCTCGGTGAACTCGAGGTCGATCTGGTCTCCCTCCTGTTCGACCAGACTGGCCAGCGTCTGCACTCTCTGGCGCAAGGCACCGTCGAACTCCGCGAACAGCGAAGCCCGCATCATGACGTAGAGGGTCAGCGCCGCGGCCGATAGGACGACCGCCGTGCCCAGCGCCGTGCCCAGGAGCAACCGCCGCCGTATCGAAGGCATCAGTGGCCCTCCCCGAGCATGTATCCCTGTCCCCGTCGCGTGTGGATCAGCCGGGGCAGGTCGGGCCGTTCGAGCTTCTTCCGCAGGTACCCGACGTAGACATCGACGACGTTGCTCTCGGCCGAGGCGTGGAACTCGTACAGATGCTCCCAGATGTCGGTTCGCGACACGACCTGCCCGGCGCGCAGGGCGAGAAACTCGAGCAGGGCATACTCGCGAGCGGTCAGCTCGACCGGATGCCCGCCTCTGCTGACGGTCCGGGCGGCGGTGTCGAGTTCCAGATCCCGGACCCGGAGGACGGGGTCGGCCCTGTCGTACTTGCGGCGCAGGAGTGCCCGGACGCGGGCGAGCAGCTCTTCAAAGGCGAAGGGCTTGACCAGGTAGTCGTCGGCCCCCAGGTTGAGCCCGCTGACGCGATCCTCGAGCGTGTCTCTGGCGGTCAGGAGCAGGACGGGGACGCGGTCGCCGATCTTTCGAAGGTGCTTGAGGATGGTCAGGCCGTCGACCCGGGGCAGCATGATGTCGAGCAGGATCACGTCGTAGTCATTCGACTTGGCGTACCACAACCCCTCCTCGCCGTCGGCGGACGAATCGACCGCGAAGCCCGCTTCGCGGAGCCCCTGGCTGAGCGACTTGCGGAGCGGTTCGTAGTCTTCGATCACCAGCAGGCGCATAGGGATTCACACGTCAGAACGGCCGCCCCCGCGACGACGATTCAAGTATACCCCGTCCGCGGGTGCTATTGCTCTTCGACGCCGATCAGCTCGACGTCGGCCTCCTCCTCTCTGGTGAGCACCTCTCCGACGCCCGGGCAGAAGAACTTGAACTCATTCACGCCTGGGTCGAGCGGCGTGAAGTCCCGCGTCTGAAGGCAGTCATCGAACGAGCCGAAAGGCACGGTCACGGACTCGGTGAGGCTGACGACCTCGCCCCTGTCCTCGGCCACGCCGGGTGCGGTTTCCTGCTGGAAGACGTCCCCGATTTGGGGGTCCGCGGGCATGACGATGCCCGGCTGGGCGCCGTCGACACCGCCCTCCCACGAGCCCTCGGTGCTCACCACCTGGCCGTCCTCGAGCTCCCTGGAGTCCTCTCCGAAGTACCAGACGTTGCCGTCGCGGTCCTGGGCGTACCAGTCGAAGGTGTCCTCGATGGTTTCTCCATCCAGGGCGACCGTGTCGCGCACCACCGTGCAGGTGACGCCCAGAATCTCCCGCGTGTCGTCGGTGACCAGCACCTCGACGCGCTCCAGCCCGTCCGGCTTTTCCCCTTCGTAGACGCGCATCGTTCCCGGCGTCAGGGGGAAGAAGGGATTGTCGACAACGGCCACGAAGTCGGCCGGATCGACCTGGGGTGTTCCATCAGCCGCAGCGTCGCCGGCCGACCCAGACCCCTGCGGCGAATTGCAGGCGGATGACCCGGTGAGCAGGCCAAGGACCACAAGGAACGACAGGGCTCTCCGGTTGCTCTGCGTTTTCATGGGTTCGCTCCTGCATCGGCGGCGCGGAACGGGCTCCGCCGATCGGCCGGGTGCTCGTCACGGTTGTCAATCGTCGTCGTCATCATCATCATCGCCGTCGTCGTCCGTGTCCTCGCGGACTTGTCCGGTCGGGAAGACGAGCAACTCCTTTTCCTTGCCGTCGACCTTGGCCTCGACTTCATACACGACGATCATCTTCCTGGCGACGACTACCTGGGCGCCGGGGGCGAAGTGCTTGGCGATGGCCGTGCGTACCGCAGCCGGAGCGTTCGCTACGGGGATGATCTCCTCGGTCTCGATCAGTGTGCCGTCCGCCGTGACGGCCGCCTCGTGCTTGGTGCCGTTCAGGGTCCACTTGGCCCCGTATACGATCACGCCGTCCTCGCTGTCGCGCTCCGCCCGGAGGACTGTTCCAGGTCCGGCGAGTTCGCGTAGCGCCTTCCGCGCCGGCTCCGGAACCTGGTCAATCGGGATACCCTCCTCATCGTCGTCCTCCTGCTCGATTTCCTTGCCGAGCAGGGTGCCGTCGGGGGCCACCTGGATCTCGATCTCCTGGCCGTCACGCAGGAAGTCGGCCTCGAAGACCGTCTTGCCGTTCTCGGTCTCGCGTTCGATCTCGGTGATCTTGGCGCCGGCGGCCTCACGCAGGATCGTCGCCCGGACGGCCTCGGGAACCTGGTCCAGCGTCAGCCCCTCCTCCTCGCCGCCGACAGCATTGAGGACGGGCACCAACAGCAGCCCAGCCAATCCCACACCCACCACCAAAGAAAGCTTTCTTGTCCGTCGCATCATGGTTCTCCTTGCAAACCTCGGTTCCACTCGGGCCAATACAATGGAGCGCAGGCACACGCGCCCGCCCACCAACGCCCCGGAGGATAGCCTACGCAACATGAGAGCAGGATGAGAAGGGGCGGCCGGTCCGTCACACCTCCGCCGGCACTCGGTTTGGGGTGCCACGGGCGGCTTGCCCGCCCGTGCGGTCTCTCGGGTGGGCGTATCGAGCACACACACTGGCAGGCAAGCTGCCAGTGGCACCCACCTGAACCGTCACGCGCCCGCGAACCGGCCTACCGGGTTTTCGTTGCCTGAACGATCGAATTCATGCCCTGGTCGCGCCGCACGACGGTCACGTCGGCGAAGCCGGTCGCCTCCAGGTCTTCGCGAATCTCGTCGAATGTGAACGTGCCGCCTCCCTCGGTGGCCACCAGCATGTTGACCGCGAACAACGCCCCGTACGAGGGAGAGGTCCGCGAGCCGTCCATCAGCACGTCGCGGATGAGGATGCGGCCACCGTCGGCCAGCGCCCGGGCGATAGCCGCAAACAGGCGGCGGTTCTGCTCGCGAGAGTTCTGATGCACGATGGCGCCGACCCAGGCGAGGTCGGCGCCCGTTGGAAGAGGGTCCACGAGAAAGTCGCCGGCGACGAGTCGGACTCGATCGGTCAACCCCGCCGACGCCATCCGCCGCTCGGCCAAGGGGATGACGCTGGGCAGGTCGAAGAGGGTGGCGGTCGCGTCGGGATTGGCTTGCAGCAGCGCGATCGTCCAGGTGCCGGAGGCCCCGCCGATGTCCAGCAGGTGGCCGAACTCGGGCGGGCCGATCTCCCGGATCAAGCCGGCGGCCACCGGCCCGGACACGTCGTGCATCGCGCCGATGAAGGCGGCCTCGTCGGCCTGCTCGCCCCGGATGCTCGGCTTTCGCTCGGCGGGCTTGCCTGAACGGATCACTTCGGCCAGTTGGGCCCAGCGGCGCAGGCAGTTGGCCTGATGCTGCACCATGGCCAGAACGCTGTCAGCCCCGTCGGGCGTCAGGACCGGCTCGACGTCGGCGGCCAGCGCGTACCGGCCGTCATGCTTGTCCAGCAGTTCCAGTGCCACCAACGCATCGAGCAGGACGGTCGTGCCGCGGAGGTCGGCCGTCAGCCGATCGGCCGCCTCCTGCGCGGTGAGCGGATGATCCGCCAGGAGGCGGAAGACATCCAGGTCCGCCGCCGCGGCTAGAATGCAGGAGGCCTGGTAGCGACTGGCCGTCGCCAGGACCGCATCCGGCGTCCATCGTGTGGCCATGGTAATGCTCCGTTGCCGGGCGACCGGCGGGTTTGGCGCCGCGTCAGGGCGGCGATCACTCGGTGATGCCGACCGCGTCCAGGACGAAGGCGTACTCGAAGGCATCTTCCTCGAGCTGGCGGTAGCGGCCGGACTTGCCGCCGTGGCCCGCGCCCATTTCGGTCTTGAGCAGCAGGCGGTTGTGATCCGTCTTCGCGACCCGGAGTTTGGCGGCCCACTTGGCCGGCTCCCAGTAGCCCACGCGCGGGTCGTTGAGCCCGGCGGTGATCAGCAGGTGGGGATAGTCCCGGGCGGCGACGTTGTCCACCGGGGAATAGCTCAGGATGTACTCGAAGTAGGCCTGCTCGTTGGGATTGCCCCACTCCTCGTACTCGGTGACGGTCAAGGGGATGGACGGGTCGAGCATGGTGGTAACGACGTCGACGAAGGGCACCTGGGCCACGACGGCCTGGAACAGATCGGGCCGCATGTTGACCACCGCGCCCATAAGCAGGCCGCCGGCGCTGCCGCCCATGATGGCCAGGCGATCGGGGGCGGTGTACTTCGCGTCGATCAGGTGCTCGGCGCAGGCGATGAAATCGGTGAAGGTGTTCTTCTTGTGCAGCAGCTTGCCGCTGTCGTACCAGGGCCGGCCCATCTCCCCGCCGCCTCGAACGTGGGCGATCGCATAGATGAAGCCGCGATCCCACAGGCTGACCACCTCGGAGTCGAAGTCGGGATCCATGCTCATGCCGTAGGAACCGTAGCCGTAGAGCAGGGCGGGGTTGGTCCCATCGAGGGTGATGCCCTTGCGGTAGACCAGTGAGATGGGCACGCGGGTGCCGTCGGGCGCGATGGCGTAGATGCGCTCGGACTGGTAACGGTCGGGATCGTAGCCGCCGAGGACCTCCTGCCGTTTCTTGAGTTCCCTCTCATGGGTTTCCATGTTGTAGTCGAACACCGAGGCGGGCGTCACCAGCGAGGTGTAGTTAAACCGCAGGACCTTCGAGTCGAACTCGCGGTTGTCGCCCGGCGTGGCCGTGTAGACCGGCTCGGGAAACTCGATGTAGTGCTGCCCCCCGGTGGCCAGATCGCGGACGGCGATCTGCGCAAGGCCGTCCTTGCGTTCGTAGACGGCCAGGTGGTCGGCGAACGCGTCCACGTCGTCGAGCTTGACCGCCGGGCGGTGCGGGATGACCTCCGTCCAGTGGTCCTTGGACGGGCTCCGTACCGGGGCCTCGACCAGCTTGAAGTTGACGGCGTCGTCGTTGGTCACGATGAAGAAGCGGTCGCCGTGGTGGGCGACGCGGTATTCCATCTTGTGTTGACGCGGCTGGATGACGGTGAAGGCGCTCTGTGGCCGGTCGGCGTCCAGGTAGTGAACCTCCGAGGTCACCTTGCTGTCCAGGCTGAGCAGGATGTACTTCTCGCTGCGCGACTTCGAGAGCCGGACGTAGAAGCGCTCGTCGGGCTCGTCGAAGACCAGCTCATCCTCCGACGGATCGGTGCCCAGGCGATGGCGGAACACCCGGTAGGGCCGCTTGGCTGCGTCCAGCGTCGTGTAGAACAGCGTCCGGTCGTCGTTGCCCCATTCCAGCCCGTAGTAGGTGTCGCGAATCTCGTCGGGCAGGAGGCGGCCGGTGGTCAGGTCCTTGACGCGCAGGGTGTACATCTCGGATCCGTTGGTGTCCACCGAGTAAGCCAGCAGCTTGTGGTCCGGGCTGTTCTCGAAGCCGCCGATCCGGAAGTACTCGTGCCCCTTGGCCAACTCGTTGGCGTCGAGCAGCACTTCCTCCTCTGCGTCCAGGCTGCCCTTCTTGCGACAGTAGACCTGGTACTGCTTGCCCTCGAACGTGCGGGTGTAGTAGTAGTAATCGTCGTCCCTGGCCGGCACCGACAGGTCGGTCTCCTTGAGCCTGCTCTTGAACTCCTTGTACAGCCGCTTCCGGAGCGGCTCGACGTGTTTCATCACCGCGGCCGTGTGGGCGTTCTCGGCCTCCAGGTGTCGAATGACCTCGGGGTCGGTCCTGTCCTTCAGCCAGTAATAGTCATCGGTGCGTGTAACGCCGTGCAGCGTCGTGGTGTGGGGTCGGACAGTAGCCACAGGCGGCTCCGGTATTTGCGGCGCGGCGCAGCCGCACAAGGTCAGGGCGAACATAATGGACACCAACAAACGGCGAGAGACAATCTTCGGCTTCATACGCACTTCTCCGAGGTCTGCGATTCGGCGCCGGCGGTCCCCAGCACTAATCCACACGAACGCCTCGCTCCTGGAGCCACGCCTTGAGATCACCCATCTGCGTGTCGAAGACCTCGTTGTCGCAGTCTTCCTCCAGCTTGTGGATGAGTTTGGCCAGGTCCGGCGTTTCTTCCAACGCGGCGTTCAGACGCTCCTCCCATTCCGAGGCGCGTCTCCTCAGCTCGTCGAAGCTGACCTGGAGGCCCAGTATGGCCACCAGCTTCCGGATCACCGCTTCGATGCTCCTCGGGTTCCGGCCCTGGATGTATGCCGGGATTTCGGCCACGAGACTGGCCATGGAGATTCCGCGTTCGCGGGCCTGAGCCAGCAGACAGGTCGAGAAGCTGGCCGGCCCCTCGTAGTTGGTGAATGTGACGCCACACTGTTCCAGGGCCGGTCTCATGCTTTCATCGGATACCGTGCTTATAAGGCGAGGCTCACGCGTGTGGGGCACCGCCCCGCCGACACTGCCGATGAAATACACGGTCGACACACCGGCCTGCGACGCGAAGGAGAAGACACACTCGGCGAACTCCGCCCAGCCGAAGTTGGGTTCCCGGCCGCGAAAGATCACCAGATCGTGTCCTTCGTCGCAGTAGAAGGTGTTCTTGGGCGGCTCGTACGTGATGATCCGGCCATCTTTGATCTCCGTGTAAGGGCGGAACATGGCCGCGACTTCCATCGAGCCGGGAAGGTTGAGAATGCAGAACCCCTCGGGGTCGATGCCGGCGACCTTGCGGGCGTGCAGTGTCTTGACCAGCCATTCCGCCGTGCCGGTGGAAACCTCGCCGCCGTCCATCCAGCCGGACAGGGCCAGTATCATCCTGCCGTCACTCAGCTTCGGCCGGGCATCGATTTTCAAACGGTCTACGCCCATCGTCTCGTTTCCAACGGCGACGCGTGCCCGCGCTCCACCAGATCAGATGATGGACCCGCAGGCCCCGTGAATCAAGCGCCGCAGGACGTGCCATCGGTCGATCCCGCGGGCCGATCCCGGGGCGGCCGGTCCGCGATTCAAGCTGAATCTGTCAGCCGATTGAGCGAGATGGCTTGACCATGACCTGCAGCGCCGCGGACCATGATCAGGAGGTCATCGAGAACCGGCAACCCGAGATATGGGTATGAGGCATGAGCGCACGCCCGGGCGGTGAACACGCGACCGAATGGCTCAGGGGCTCTTAATTGAGTGACATTTATTTGACACGGCCCAAAACGTGGGCTACGCTATATTCGGACATACCCATGGCCTTCGAATGATCAGTCGGGGTTCAGACGAAGGCCGGTCTTTGTGATCGGATAACGTGACGGGGGAGCAGTTGGTCTTTGCGCGGGCGGTGCGCCTCGGCGCCCAGCCGTGGGCGCAACGCAGTACGTTCTCTCTCTGGGGTACGGGTTGAGCCCGACCTTGCATTTAAGGGAGGTAAAGATGAAAAAGTACCTGAGACAACGGGCGGGGTACGCGCTGGCCTCGTGTGGGCTGGTGCTGGCCATCGGGATCTCGTTGCTGGCCCTGGCAGGACGATCGTGGGAAGCAACAAGCGGGGTCGGGGGCGATGCCGGCGGGGGCGCGCCCCTGGTGCTGACCCTCGATCGCTCGGCGGCTGAGCCGGCGCCTCCGGGCACGCCTCGGCAGTGGCAGGGCGCCCTGCAGGTCGGCACCTATTCCACGGTGAACCTGCGCAGCGGCAACCTGCTGACCGCGGTGCCCCTGGTGGCCTGGTCGGGCAAGGGGCCGCCCATCTCCATGGACCTGTACCACAACAGCCTCACCGACCTGGGCACCTCGGGCCTGGACCTGACCCGGGGCATGGGCTTCGACCTCGGCGACGGCTGGAGCACCTCCTACAGCGGGCAGGTGATCCTGGAGCCGAGCACGCAGGGCCTGGCCACCGTGATCGAGGACGACGGGACGCGGAACGTCTATACGCTCTCCGGCAGCGACTGGGTGCCGCCCACCGGCGTCTTCGACGTCCTGACGCGGGACCAGGGTACCTGGCGCCTGACCCGCAAAGGCCAGACCTACCGGGATTTCGACACCGACGGCCTGCTGGAGGCGGTGGGAGACGCCGCCGGCAACGAGATCACCATCACCCGCGACGCCCAGAACAACGACCGCATCACGGAGATCGAGGACGCCAGCGGCCGGAACCTCGTTTTGAGCTACAACAACACCAACGGGCTGCTGGACGAGATCGAGGACCCGGACGACGGGGACAGCCAGATCGCCGACCGCGTCTGGGAGTTCACCTACAACGCCCAGGACCGCGTGGAGCGCGTGCGGAACACCCAGGGCGGCGTAAACTACGATGTGGGCCTGACCTACTACACCAGCGGCGTGAAGGACGGCAAGCTGGCCACGATCAGCGACTTCGACGGCGACAAATACGGGTACGATTACTCGACCGCGGGGCTGCCCAGCGGGCGATTGACGGAGGTGACCGACCCCGAGCCGGCCCAGCTGACGCAGGAGTTCGGTTGGGTCCTGCTGGGCAACCAGACGACGCGGTACTACGACCGGCGGGGCCACGTGTGGTACTTCAACTTCAACGCCGACCGCGAGCTGTACCGGGTCCGCAACCCGTTGAGCGAGTTAACCGTGTTCGGCTTCGACGACGACCACAACCGGATCAGCCTCACCGACGGCGAGGCGTACACCTGGACGGCCGACTTCGACACCAACGGCAACCTGACCGACTCGTATGCCCCTTATCCGTTAAGCTTCCACCAGGAATGGGTTTACGACGAATACAACAACCTGACCTCCTACACCGACGCCCTGGACAACACCATCGAGTACGAGTACCTGGAGGTGGGGACGACCGGCCTGCAGGACCCGACGCTGCCGGTCAAGATCATCGAGCCGGCGGACGGGCAGAGCAACGGCGTGGCCGAGACCGACCTGACCTACTACGACGCCCAGAGCAGCGGCGCGTGGCGGGGCCTGCTGCACACGGTGACCGACGCCAACGGCGTGACCACCGAGTACGCCTACGACGGCTGGGGCCAGCCCGCGGGCGAGAAGCAGGGCTGCGCCAGCGGCAGCCCGCCGACCGTGGCCAGCCCGGACACGGAGTTCGGCTTCGTCTTCGACTCCGGCGGCCGGTTCCACGGCGCCGAGGGGGCCTACTACGAGGGCTCGCTGCTCTACGGGGACCAGACCCGAAGCTCGTGCGGCCGGCACGCGTGCTCCTCGACCTGCTACTATCATCTGATCCGGGAGCTGCCGCCGACGCCGGAGCTGCCGGACGGCTGGCCCCGGATCCCCGACTGCGGGGCGAGCCCACCGGGGACGAACGCGCCGGACTGGGAGGCGGAGTACACCGACATGGGGCAGCTCACGTCGCTGCACGTGAGCGTCGAGGGCAGCCTCGACCGGCAGTTCCGCTGGCAGTACGACGAGTTCGGCCGGGCCACGACGCAGGGGATCGTGTCGCCGTTGGAGTGGGCCGACGGCGAGTGGGGCGGAGGCCAGGACGTCAGCCGCGACTACACGTTCACGTACGATGACGACGACGGCACCTACACCCGCACCGGCCCCGACGACGTGACCACCACGGTCACCCTGGACCGGGCCTACCGGGTCTTCAGGTCGGTCATGAGCAACGGCCTGGAGGTCCAGTACAGCTACTACAAGAACGGGCTGCCGAAATACGCCGTCTACGGCAACGGCACGCAGACGCACTACGAGTACGACGGCGCCCGGCGGCTCGCCAAAATGACGCACGAGGTGACCAGCACCAGCCAGTCCTTCAGGGTCCTGGAGTACGACTGGTACGACAACGGGCTCCTCGCCGAGATCCACGAGCCGAACCCCGCCACCGCCCTGCGCGATGGAGGGCCCGTCATTTACGAGACAACGCAGTTCTACTACGACAACCGCGGGCGCCTGATCCGCGAGCACCGCGCCGGGATCGATAACTACTTTGCCTACCACGTCTACGACCTGCTCTACACCTACGACCAGGTGGGCAACCGGCTGACCAAGGAGGACGTCTACGGCTACAAGGACGTGGAGTACGTCTACGACGTGTCGGACACGGAAACGTATGGCTCGTGCAGCAACCGGCTGATGTACTACACCATCGACGACGAGCACGACACCGACGACGAGGAGGTCTGGTACACCTACGACTACAACGGCAACGTCACGCGCGTGATCCGGCGGTACGCCGACGAGGACCAGTACCGCTCGACCTGGCTGGTGTACGACAGCGGGGCCCGGGTGCAGTACGTCATCGGCGAGACTGTGGAACGAGGACGACTTGGACTGGCAGACTGGCGGCGAGGCGGGATACGAGTACGCACTCACCAATGAGACGTACACCTGGGCTGACGCCCGGGCGTACGCCGAGTCCCGTGGCGGGGACCTGGCTCAGTGTCTGCTAGGTGGCGAGTGCGAGTGGATCTACGCGACGTTCAATCCTGAAATCGAAGACCAGCACTGGCTGGGTGCGGCTCAGGAGTCGGGGTCAAATGGAATCGAGCCGGACGAGGGGTGGTACTGGACGATCAGCGGCTATCCGATCTACCCGGAGGACCCCTGGCTCCCAGGTGCCCCCAACGACGGCGATCCTGGTGAGAACTGTACGACCAGCGGGGGTTCTTCCCATACTGCGTGTCGCGATTATGATGTGGCAGCGTTGGTCTACAATTACGATGCGGGAACGGCTGGCGTGATCGGCGGCTTCGACGACATCGACGAGGAGACAGAGTTGCAGGCCATCATCCAGCGCGAGGTCGGCGACGTGTGCAGCGACGGCGTTCTGGACTACACCCGGACGTACGCCTGGGAGTTCCGGTACGACGGCCCCCGCCAGCGCTACCTGCGCCGCGAGGTCGACCCGTACACGTTCGACATGCTGAGCGAGGAGTGGTCGGATTACTCGGGCGATTGGGTCTACGCCGACTTCGTCCTCGATGCCCAGGTTCCCGGCGGCGCCCATAGCGTCCGCGATTACCTCGCCGGTGAGGCCCACGCGGACTCCAGCACGCACGGCGTCTGGGATGGTGAGGCCTACTACCACGGCAACCAGATCGACAGCACGCGCCTGATGACCGACGCCACACCGCACGTCGTCCGGTCGTACGTCTACGACGCGTTCGGCAACGTGTACGACACCAGCGGCTCGGCCACCACCCGCTATCGCTACGCCGGCGCCTCGGGCTACCAGTCGCACGACGACTTCCCGTTCCTGCACGTGGGGGCCCGCTACTACGACCCGGAGACGGGCCGGTTCCTCCAGCGCGACCCGATCGGGATTCGCGGCGGCGTGAATGTCTATGAGTACGTCCGCAGTAACCCGGTTCGTCAGCTGGATCCGCTTGGGCTGGGTTCCGAAGACTTAGGCTCGGGAAGGGGGATATTCGGTGGGTGCGATCACTGCCTAATCAGCTTCCGCTACTACAAATGGGACGGCACGGTTAGAGACGGAGGCTGGGGGTTGTTGGCTCAGGCGTGGGACGATTTGTTCGGTACCCGCTACCCGGACAAGCCTCATTGGCTAGACCATGCGGATGTACCGAAGTTCTGGAGGGGTGTTTGCGGTTGGTTCGTTGACGTCTTGGTCATTATCGGCAACATGATATCACCCGTGCCAAGTCCAGGAGTGCCGGTTATGGTGGGTCCCGGTGACGGGCTCATCATTTAACTGCATCCATGAGAGTGCGATGACCGAATGTCCTGGTGGTCGAGTCGCGAATGCTAGCTTGCGCAAACGAGGCAGAGCGCCGTTCATGCATACGCTGCGGTTACGATTTGCGCGCCACGTCATGTAATGACCGGTGTCCAGAGTGCGGTGCCCCAGTCGCTCTGAGTCGGGCGTCGAGTCTCCTCGAATATGCCAGTCCCCATTGGGTGCGACTGCTGCGCAGGGGCATGACCCTCAAACTCGCTGCTCTTGCGATCTCTGCCCTGTCGGCAATCTTGATCGTGGTTCCGGTGGGCGGTGTCCCGAGCAATGCCGCGTGGTCGGCGCTAGTCCTCTTGATCCAGGGTGTCCTTTGTTGGGGGACCATTCTTGTGACCAGTCCGGATCCGAGGGATTCGTTGCAGGAACAGGTCGTTGAGCTGAGAGTCCTTATTCGGTGGCTTGCTGGGATGGCGCTCTTGGGCCGCTCGCTTTGCGAATTCCCGCCAGCGACCCTAAACCCGAGTGTCCGAGCCGGAGCGGCGACGATCGTGATCTGTGTTGGAACCTGCGCCGGAGTGCTGGAACTTAGATACATGGCCCGGCTGGCGATCCGTATGCCGAACAGCCGGCTAGCGGGATACGCTGTCCGGCTATCCTGGGCAGTTGCGTTTGGAGGCGCATTCACAGTGATCCTATGTGTTGACGCGTTGCTAGGCGGCACACTCGCTCGCGTTGCCCTCGTTCGCCAGGTATATGGAGTCTTACTGACGCTGTTTGCCGTGTCCTACACCGCGTTGACTGTGCGCTACTTCGTTGGCTTTACGAAAGCAGCCCGGGAGGCAGAATGTCGAGAGGCTGCATCTGGCTGCAACCCGCTAATGGAATCGCGCAGTGGTTGATGAGCTAGGCGGACGATAGGCGAGATTCGTTCACGGCATTGGAGTTACCCGATGAGGGCGAAGCGTCCAAGGACGTGGCTCCATCTGGTGCGGGAACGGCAGACCGGAGTGACAGGCCGGGGGCGACGGAACGCTCGCACGAGCCTAGCAACGACACTATTGCAGGTGGTCCTGCACGTCCACAGAAGACTTGCGTCACTTGCTGTGTGGCGTCAATGGGGGTGGCGTGCGTTCTCCGCATTCCGGGCAACGACCGGACCGGTTGCCCACAAGGCTATACCCGCAACGAGGGCAAAGCGGGTTATGACGCATTGACTCGGCGAGCGTGAAGCGCGTGTGACAATAGCAACACTCATAGAGCAGCGGAAAGAGGGAGCGCGGAGGGCCAAGTTGATGACGAGTGAAGACAACGTGGGCCTTGTTCACGACAAGGCGTAGAAGGTTGGGAGCGGTCCGCACAACACGCGCGGCGGCGCGTGCATGGCAGCACGGACAGATGGGTTCATGGCGTGGCACGATCGTCATCCCGTTCTTAGCGGATCTGGTGAGCCACCCTGGCGCCACGGTACTCTCTGAAGCCGTTGGGAACAACCGCAGGCGTCCTGCGGATTATCGAGCGGATGACGCCGCTGGCCTGTGGTCGGCGACGTCACGCGGGTGATCCGCAAATACGCGGACGAGGACGAGTACCGCTCGACGTGGTTGCTGTACGACAGCGGCGGCCGGGTGCGCAGCGTCGTCGGCGAGACGTGGAACGACGACGGCCTGGACTGGTACACCACGAACGGCTCCGAGTACGCCCTGACCGATGAGACGTACACCTGGGCTGACGGCCAGGCGTACGCCGAGAGCCGCGGCGGGGACCTGGCCGAGGCGGAGGAGGGGCTGGGGTACGGTTGGGTGCACAATACGTTCGATCCCGGCGGCGACGCCCTGACGCGCTACTGGGTGGGTGCCCAGCAGGACGCCGAGGGAACCGAGCCGGACGAGCAGTGGTACTGGGTGGGACCGGAGTACCCGGTCTACGGGCCCTGGCTGCCGGGCCAGCCGGATGACGGCGGCGCGGGCAGTTGCCCGCCCACGTGCTTGGATCACGACGTGGCCGCCCTGGTGTATAATTACGATGCCGGGACGGCGGGGCTGCTCGACGGCCTGGACGACATCGACGAGGAGACCCAGTTGCAGGCCATCATCCAGCGCGAGATCGGCGACGTGTGCACGGACGGGGTTCTGGACTACACGCGCACGTACGCCTGGGAGTTCCGCTACGACGGCCCGCGGCAGCGGTACCTGCGGCGGGAGGTGGACCCGTACGACTTCGTGACGATCAGCGAGGAGTGGTCGGACTACTCGGGCGAGTGGGTCTACGCCGACTTCGTCCTCGATTCCGGCGTGACCGGTGGCGCCCACAGTGTCCGCGACTACCTGGGCGGTGAGGCGCACGCGGACTCCAGCACGCATGGCGTGTGGAACGGCGAGGCCTACTACCACGGCAACCAGATCGGCAGCACACGCGTCATGACCGACGCCGCGCCGCACGTGGTGCGGTCGTACGTCTACGACGCGTTCGGCAACGTGTACGACACCAGCGGCACCGCCACCACCCGCTACCGCTACGCCGGCGCCTGGGGCTACCAGTCGCACGACGACTTCCCGTTCCTGCACGTCGGCGCCCGGTACTACGACCCCGAGACCGGCCGTTTCCTACAGCGCGACCCGATCGGGCTTGATGGTGGCCTCAACCTCTATGAATACGCGGGATCGACACCGACCACAATTGTGGACCCGAAGGGCCTGCAACGGAGCCCAGGGACTATTATGGACGATTCAGGAGGGGGATACGGAGATGAGTGCTATCACTTGTCCTGCCAGGCCCTCTGGGCACTGGGTAGTTGTGCGTGCGCTGAGGAACCTGGGTATCCTCCCAGTTGCGCGCGCCAGAACGAGGAGTACAGGAAAAGCCGTCGCGAGGAACTGAGGCGGAAGGGCAAGAAGCCACCTAACCCACCACCGCGCATCTTAACGGACCCGTGGGGTTGGATCAAGGACAATTTCAGACCCAGACCGGACCGCGGACCGGTTCAGGGGCCCATCCCGGGTCTTCTGGCGTGCTTTGTCGGAGAGACCCTTGTTGAGACCCAAAGTGGAGCCATTCCGATCAGGGATTTGGGAGCCGACGCGCGCATCCTATCCAGCCATGACGGGCGCCGAATAAACGGGAGCGCGACGGTTCTCAGCAAGTTCGCGGCATGGACCCAGAGAGTGATTCACATAGAGCTTGAGGACGAGGTCATTACGTGTACAGCCGAACATCCGCTCTGGGTTGTTGGCCAGGGCTGGGTGTGTGCCGGTGAACTGACCGCGCATTGTCAATTGCTGACTGCAGATGGACAGCCAGTTGCCGTGATAAATGTGGTTACTGAACTTTCCCCTAAGCCAGTCCGCGTGTACAACCTGACTGTCTCCGGACACCACACGTACTACGTCGGGCGGTCGAGGGTCCTGGTCCACAATAAGCAGTAGGGCAGAAAGCCGGAGCCGAGTCAGACTCTGACCCTGCCCCCACCCGGATACATCGGTCATGACGCAGGCGCGCTGTCAGTGGATAGGACGGGTTCGTAGTGGGGCGCGCCTCCTGTTTTGGGTTGTTCTGGTCTCGGTCCTGGCGACCAATGTGGGCGCCATGGGCGTGGCCTTCTTGGGGGGGAGCCGGGGGGACCTGCGCTGGGTCGCGTTCATTCCTGCGGCGGCAGGCTTTCTGCTGTTGGTTGGAGTCTATTTGCTTACTGCCCCAGTGCCACATCGCGGACTGTCGGCATCGCCCGAAACGCAGCGGCGGCTATTGAGGATTTGTGCGATTGCAGTTGTCATTGGTCGATGCGGAAGGCTGTTTGTCCGGCACGCGCCGTCGTTCCCTGGTACGTCTTTCGTCTGGATTGGTGAAAGCCTCGTACAGGCCCTTGGCATTCTGCTGCTCTTCCTCTATCTCGGCGGCCTGGCCTCGCGCTTCCGGGAGGCAGGACTCGCACGGTCCATGTTTGTACTGGCATGGGTCGGACCAATTGTCAGTTTGCTGCTCAGCTTCACCCTGGCCTACATCTATCAGGACCTTGGGCTCTCGCGTTCGATGCACCTGGTGCTCTCGATAGTACGACTGTCGCTGGGGCTTGTCGTCTGGATTGGGGCCCTGTGGTTGATGTGGCGCTTTGGCACGCGGATACCGGCAGCAGCCGAAGGAAGATGCGTGAACTGTGGCTATTCTCTTCATGGGCTCAGAGACCCCCGCTGCCCGGAATGTGGTGCGCCCTGGGAAGCAGCAAGCGGTCAGCCGGTGCAATGAGGACACGCCGGCGGGGCTAAGGCCGGAGGCGGACCTGGGTTCCCAGCGGGTTCCCGTTTGTCGACCGCCCCTGGCTGCCCGGTCAGCCGGACGACGGCAGCGGGCTGGACCACGACGTGGCCGCCCTGGTGTATAATGCGCCGGTCGGGACGTCGGGGACGACGAACGGTCTGGACGATCTGGACGAGACCATGGAGCTGCAGGCCATCATCCAGCGGGAGGTCGGCGATGTGTGCAGCGACGGCGTTCTGGACTACAGCCGGACGTACGCCTGGGAGTTCCGCTACGACGGCCCCCGGCAGCGCTACCTGCGGCGGGAGGTCCACCCCGGCGACTTCCAGATGCTGAGCGAGGAGTGGTCGGACTACGACGACGACTCGGTCTACGCCGATTTCGTCCTCGATTCGGGCGTGACCGGCGGTGCCCACAGCGTGCGGGATTACCTGACCGCTGAGGCCCATGCGGATTCCAGCACGCACGGCGTGTGGGACGGCCAGGCCTACTACCACGGCAACCAGATCGGCAGCACACGCGTCATGACCGACGGCACGCCGCAGGTCGTGCGGTCGTACGTCTACGACGCGTTCGGCAACGTGTACGACACGAGCGGCACCGCGACCACGCGCTACCGCTACGCCGGCGCCTGGGGCTACCAGTCGCACGACGACTTCCCGTTCCTGCACGTCGGTGCCCGGTACTACGACCCGGAGACGGGGCGATTCCTCCAACGCGACCCGATCGGCATCCGCGGCGGGCTCAACGTGTACGAGTACGTCTTCTCGGACCCAACGCACAGCATTGATCCGTTGGGGTTGGGCTTCTGGGATGGCAACAACTTCTTCCATGACCGGGTAGCGCGTTGGTTCTGGATGAATCGATACAACCCGGCGAAAAAACGACTTGCGAAGATGGGCAACGCAGAAGCCGCCGCCTGGGTTTGCGTCTACACTGCCGTCGGGACCCCTATAGTCTACTACGGTGGGAAGTATGCGGTACGATGGCTAAATAGGGGACAGTATCGCATTGGGAAGAGTGGTCCGTTCAAAGGAAACTACTACTTCTCGTACAGGTCTCCAAAGGTACCTCACCGGGATATCTTCAGAATACCTGATTGGTTTCGGTGGAAGGTATGGTGACCAACTGAGGTCTGACCGCGTGCACGGACTAAAGGCTCGCGTTCGCCTCGGATAGGCGGCTTACGGGGAGCTCCGGGGAGACGCTGCTGAGGTAACGCGTGCATGGCTGGAGAGTAGCATGTCCACAGATTCGGGCTCAAGCCCGCTCGCAGGGTCTATCCGGGAAAGCGACCTGCCCCCTGTACATCAAGAGACGTTGCGGAGGATGCTGGGGCTCTTTCGCGAGTTACCGCCCGATAGGGTCCAACTTGAGTTGGTTCACGAGAAACCGCGTTGGAGCAAGCTCGTTGCCACTCCTTTCAATCGTGCCGCTGCGACGATCGAAGTGTGGTTCTACGGTGACAACGACGCTCGAAATGTCGGTCCGGCTGCGGGAGTCAATGCGGGGTTGAACCTCTCCTCAGATCTCTTCGGGGAGGCAGAGGAGAACTGGCGGGAGTTCTTGGATAGCCTCGTGCGGGGGATCGTAGGCGGGACGCTAGTGGAAACGCTGGAGTATCGCGGCGGGCGACTGGTAAAGTCGGTTTTTGAGGTCCGCCTCGGAGGGAAGCCGTTCAGCTTCGCCAGAACGAACGTGCCAAACTGGCTGAAGGGCCTGTTCCGGACGCGCGAGAAGAGAACTGTATCGTACGCACCTTACCGAGGCAATTAGGACGATCGGAGCGCCGGCGTCTGCCACTTTCCGTTACAGGCAGGAATGGTGTGACGAGTGCGGCGCGGGTGGGCTGACGGCGGCTACGTCAGCCGCGACTGCACGTTCACGTACGATGACGACGACGGGGTGTACAGCCGGACCGGGGCGGACGGCGTGACCACCACGGTGACGCTGGACAAACCCTATCGCATCGCGAGCGCGGTGATGAGCAACGGCCTGGAGGTGGAGTACAGCTACTACGACAACGGCCTGCTGGAGTACGCCGTCTACGGCAACGGGACGCAGACGCACTACGAGTACGACGGCGCCCGGCGGCTCGCCAAAATGACGCACGAGGTGACGGCCACCAGCCAGTCGTTCAAGGTCCTGGAGTACGACTGGTACGACAACGACCTGCTGGCCGAGATCCACGAGCCGCAGCCGGGGACCGAGCTGCTGGACGCGGGGCCGACGAGCTACGAGACAACCCAGTTCTTCTACGACAACCGGGGGCGGCTGATCCGCGAGCACCGCTTCGGCGCGGACGAGTACACGAGCTACCACGTGTACGACCTGCGGTACACGTACGACCAGGTGGGCAACCGGCTGACCAAGGAGGACGTGTACGGCTACAAGGACGTGGCGTACGACTACGACGTGGACGACACGGAGCTGTACGGCTCGTGCAGCAACCGGCTGATGCACTACACCATCGACGACGAGTACGACAACGACGATGAGGAGGTGTGGTACACCTACGACTACAACGGCAACGTCACCCGTGTGATCCGGCGGTACGCGGACGAGGACCAGTACCGCTCGACCTGGCTGGTGTACGACAGCGGCGGGCGGGTGCGGAACGTCATCGGCGAGACCTGGAACGACGACGGCCTGGATTGGTGGACCGGCGGCGAGGCGGGGTACGAGTACGCCCTGACCGAGGACGCCAATACCTGGGCAGACGCTCGGGGCGATGCCCAGTCTCGCGGCGGAGACTTGGCCCAGTGTCTGGTAGGTGACGGCTGCGAGTGGATCTACACGACGTTCGATCCTGGGATCGAAGACCAGCACTGGCTGGGTGCCGCCCAAGAATCGGGGTCGAATGGAATCGAGCCGGACCAGGGGTGGCACTGGACGATCAGCGGCTGCCCGATCTACCCAGAGGACCCGTGGCTCCCGGGTGCCCCTAATGACGGCGACCCCGGTGAGAACTGTACGACCAGCGGGGGCTCTTCCCATACCGCGTGCCGGGATTACGATGTGGCAGCCTTGGTGTACAATTACGATGCGGGGACGGCTGGCGTGATCGGCGGCTTCGACGACATCGACGAGGAGACGGAGCTGCAGGCCATCATCCAGCGCGAGGTCGGCGACGTCTGCAGCGACGGGGTCATGGACTACACGCGGACGTACGCCTGGGAGTTCCGCTACGACGGCGCCCGGCAGCGCTACCTGCGGCGGGAGGTCCATCCCGGCGACTTCGGCATGCTGAGCGAGGAGTGGTCGGACTACGACGGCAGCTCGGTCTACGCGGACTTCGTCCTCGATTCGGGCGTGACCGGCGGCGCCCACAGTGTCCGCGACTACCTCACCGGTGAGGGCCATGCTGATTCCAGCACTTCGGGCGTCTGGGACGGCGAGGCCTACTACCACGGGAACCAGATCGGCAGCACACGCGTCATGACCGACGGCACGCCTTCGGTCGTGCGGTCGTACGTCTACGACGCGTTCGGCAACGTGTACGACACCAGCGGCACCGCGACCACGCGCTACCGCTACGCCGGCGCCTGGGGCTACCAGTCGCACGACGACTTCCCGTTCCTCCACGTCGGCGCCCGCTACTACGACCCGGAGACGGGCCGCTTTCTCCAGCGCGACCCGATTGGCATTGCGGGTGGGCTGAATGTCTACACGTACGTGGGGAGCAATCCAGCCAGCTCTGTTGATCCCGACGGACGAATGAGCCTTCCGCCGTGGGTGAAGGTCGGGGCAGAAACGGTAAGTGTCGTGACGATCATCCCCATGCTGGTCAAAATCATCTATTACAAAATGGAGGCGGCGATCGTTGATGCAGGGGTGTGCACTATAGTCCGGGCGGAAGCACGTCGGGCCATTACCGAGGCCCCGCGCTGCAAGAGGTTTGGCACTTTCCAAGTCAAGGGACACAAGAATTGTGTTTGGATGAAAATCGGAGATGCCGGCGCGGGGTTGGTGTCGATCTCCTACACGGATGAAGACAACCATGGGCATCAGTTCTACGACAGGATCTAGAGGGCATAGTGCTATGCCGTCCGGAACTTGAGGTCGGTCGGCTGATTGGTTTCGTTGTAAAGACCGACAGAACCCAGGAGCGGCAGGGATGTTGGCATGTGCGCGAAATGGTATCAGCATTGGTGTGTCTCGGCGTTGATTGCCCTCGCTGGCACCTTGGCAATGGAAGGCATGGTGGCGGCTTTTCTGGGAGATCGTGTCCGGAGTGACGGTCTGCGGATCGGTAGCATTCCCCTGTATCTTCTCGAACTGATCCGTCCTGTGCTGGTGGCGATAGTCGTCTATGCTCTTCTCCTTCGGTGTGTTCCCGACGGCCATACTTACTGTGGACGGTGTGGTCACCGACTCGAGGCTTTGACCGAACCGCGGTGTCCGCATTGCGGCGGGATCCTGTGAAGGTAGACACGGCGCACAACCGTCAACGACCGGCGGGCAACGAGCACAGTTGTACTCTAGCTGTGATCAAGGCGCTTGTAAGACATGGCTGCCCAGGACAACCGTAGCCCTTGCAGCCGGCGCGTCAGGGTCCGTCGGCACTGGATTCGGAGCGCAGCTCTTGCCCTTGGCATCGCCCTTTGTGTTGAGGCAGGTTGGGTCGGCGCGCTTGGAGAGTATACCATGCCCTGGGAGGTAGAGGTTAGGAGCCTCTCGGTCTACCTGCTGCACGCAGCGCGCGCCTGTCTGATAGGGATAATTCTGTTCGGTCTGTTGCTACGCTTCTTGCGCCCGCGCGCGGACGGACTTACGCGCTGCGGCAGGTGCGGCTATATTCTCAAGGGCCTGAGCACACCACGGTGTCCAGAATGCGGCAAACGCATATAAGGAGAGGGTGAGCCGGACGACGGCAGCGGTCAGAACCACGACGTGGCGGCCCTGGTGTATAATGCGCCGGTCGGGACGTCGGGTACCACGAACGGCCTGGACGATCTGGACGAGACCATGGAGCTGCAAGCCATCATCCAGCGCGACGACGACACCGACGTCCGCAGCGACGGCATCACCGACTACACCCGGACGTACGCCTGGGAGTTCCGCTACGACGGCCCCCGGCAGCGCTACCTGCGCCGCGAGGTCGACCCGTACGACTTCGTCACCATCAGCGAGGAGTGGTCGGATTACGATGAGGACTGGGTGTACGCCGACTTCGTTCTCGACGCCCAGGCGCCCGGCGGTGCACACAGCGTCCGCGATTACCTCACCGGCGAGGCCCACGCCTACTCGAGCACGTCGGGCGTGTGGGACGGCCAGGCCTACTACCACGGCAACCAGATCGGCAGCACACGCGTCATGACCGACGGCACGCCGCAGGTCGTGCGGTCGTACGTCTACGACGCGTTCGGCAACGTGTACGACACCAGCGGCACCGCCACCACGCGCTACCGCTACGCCGGCGCCTGGGGCTACCAGTCCCACGACGACTTCCCGTTCCTGCACGTCGGTGCCCGGTACTACGACCCGGAGACGGGGCGATTCCTCCAACGCGACCCGATCGGCATCCGCGGCGGGCTCAACTGCTACGCATATGCCTTCGGAAAGCCAACAATCGCAATTGACCCAGACGGACTCGCCCTCCTCGGCCCGTTCATCGGGCCGCCCTCGCCAACCGGACCCACTGATATAGGCACGTTTGACTGGTTTTGGACCAAGGTGCATTACACAGCCGGTTACTATGCAGGCTGCGCTGGCCTTAGTCTCTGGAGGACCATTTCTCTCGCCATCCGGTGGGAGATTTGGGAGGAGAGACATTGGACTTTCTCTCCCGAGAATCGTCGCAACCAGATTGGAGACGTTCTTGCAGCCATACTCGGCTGGATCCACGCTCTGTAGTGATCACAACTGCCGGTCCATGCCTTCGAAGGCGCGTATCCCACAAGTGCATTTGTGCAGAACAGGTGTTGACGATCGGTCATTCAGAACATCTCAAAACAACTTGCCCTCCCACGGATCCGGGCGAAGGAGATCAACCATGGAGTTGAGACTAGTCAATTCGGCTTTGATTCTCGTGGTGGGCTTGGGAGCAACCTCATGCGTTCGCTCCGACACATTTGCCGCTCCTGCTCTCGACGACGATTTCGATCAGCTCATCGAGCTTGCAGCGAGCCACGAGCGAAGCCAATGGTGGCCGGCCGTTGAGAAGTTGGGACAAATGGCCGCCACGGATGATCGCGTTCGTATAGAGGTATGGCAACGAGCAAAGGTGAATACACTGGGCATGCGCTTTGTCCTGGTTCAGTCCGGCACGTTCGTGATGGGGCCGGACACACGGAGGGTATTCAATATTCAGTGGTTTCACTCAGTGAAGATAACTCAACCCTACTACATGAGCGTGACTGAGGTGACCAATTCCCAGTTCAAGAGCCTGGTGCCAGGGTTCAGGGTGGACACCCAATACTCGCCAGATCGAGACTCGCCAGCAGTGAACGTCTCGTGGGAAGAAGCCGATCGCTTCTGCAGGTTGTTGTCCGAAAGGGAAGGTGCCCCGTATCGGTTACCCACAGAAGCGGAGTGGGAATACGCGTGTCGCGCTGGATCCACGGGCTCCTATTGCTTTGGGAGCGATCCCACGAAGTTGCCGGAATACGCTTGGTGCAACTACACAAACGGGCGGGCATCGCCGGTAGCAATGTTGAAACCCAACGATTGGGGCATCTACGATATGCACGGCAATGTGTTCGAGTGGGTTGCGGATTGGTTTTCGTTCTCACCCAACTACTATTGGGAGTGCGCGAAGAAAGGGACCGTGCAAGATCCGAAGGGTGCTGAGCGCGGAAGTACGCATGTTCTGCGAGGTGGCGGCTGGCAAGTACGTGATCCGCTGGTCCTAACTTCGACCGCTCGGTTTCGTTTGCCGACGTTTGACCGACGTTTCTTTTCGGGCGATCCGGTCGGTTTTCGACAGACAATAGGCTTTAGGGTGGTTCGAAGCGATCCGGCTGGATCATGCGCATCGGGGCGGGAAAAGGGGACGCAGCTCGTTTCTGCTACGACGATGCCGAGGGCACCCACACCCGGACCAGGCCTGAGCGGTAGAAGGAGCGGTAAAAGGTGTCAGGAAAGAATGGCACTGCCGCCTATTTGACAAGGACTTGCGCCGGTTTCTCTCGTTTGTCCGTGAGTAGTTCGGCCCGGGCTTGGGCGCGCGGTTTGGTGAGCAGGTCGTGCGGTTTCGGGCGACGTTTGACCGCGCGGGGCTCCA
>DATKXO010000399.1:0-2197 GCA_035528995.1 Phycisphaerae bacterium
GCCCGTCGAACCGCCCGTCGAACCCCTGGGCCACCACCTTGTGGTTCTCGTAATAGCCGTCCTTGACGACCAGTTTGACCTTGTACCGCGTCAGGTTGGGATACCCCGTGGGCGTCCCCAGCGACTCGCACTCCAGGTGCACCAGGTCGGCAGGGATGGTCCAACCGCCGTCCTCCTCTTCGCCGCCGCCTGGCGCCGCCGACTCCCCGCCTCCGCCGCCCGAGCCGCACCCATAATTGTCCGCAATCGCGACCAGGTCGGCGATACCGACTAACCGATCAGCATTGAAATCAGCTTCGAGCCACCCAACGTTGGTGCTGCCATAGTGGTCCGCCAGGGCAGACAGGTCGGCGATGCCCACGAGGCCATCGACGTTCGCGTCGCCCAGATACAGCCTCTTGGGGGTGCCGTCGTCGTTACCGTTACCACTTTTGAAGTACAAGTGCAGGCCGTTCATGTCCAGCGCAACCCTGGGTAGGACCTTCAGCGTGTTGACATAGAGCGCCTCCGTACCCTGCCAACTGAGCTGGTTATCCGTGTTGTCCTGGAGCCTGACGCATCCAAAGGCCTCGCCCGTCCCCAACTGCAGCACGTCCAAGGCGAAGTTGTCCGTCCACCCGGCCGCGACCGCCCCCTTGTCCTCCCCGGCCACCTCGATGCCCACCGTTGTTCCGGTCCCGATGGCAAGGGTAAGGCGCGCCAGGCCGGAGAGGTTGGCGGAACTCGTCGACTTGATATTGAAGGCCGTTGTCGTGCCCGTCCCCATCACCGTGATGGTGGCCGAATCCGCGGGATCGTCGCCGACCGTGAACACGGCCGATGGGTTGAAAAGCAGACTCCCGCCGATGGAGATCGCCGTCCCGTCGCCCATCTCCAGCGTGCCGGTCCCGATCGGAGGGGTGTTGAGCGTGCCGATTCTGACACCCCCGGCGACAGTGCAGGTTCCCCCGGTGATCGCGAACCTCCCGTCATACGAGTACGCCCCCACTTCCAGAGCGTTCGCCGCCGTCCCCGTGATCGTCAGCGTCCCACCCTCCATCGTGAACGTCCCGTCAGCGTCACCTCCGACGCCAAGAAACCCGGTCTCAAGCGTCCCATCCTTGAGCGTGTACGTACCACTGCCGTGGTAAGCCACGTAGACCTTCCCCGCCGTAACGCTTGCCTCCGGGTTGTCTTGCAGGAAGGTCCCGCCCGAGGTCTGCCCGCTTGCGCTTCCGATGGCCAGTCCGCCACTCCCCAGGTCCAGAACGCTGGTCAGGTCCTGCTCGCCGGCGCTCGTGAGGTTGTACGCGCCCCCCACAACAATCCCGACCTGCTCATCGGTGCGCGGGAGTTCCAGCGTTCCCCCGCTGTGGTTGATCGTCCCGTACTTGAAGACGTCCAAGTACGTGGTGGCCGAGATGCTCACCGTCGCCTCATCTTTGATGTCCAGGATGCCTGAGCCCGTCTCGGTGTCGGTTCCGATCCAGAACCTGTTCCCAACAGTCAGGCTGCTCGTGCCGGAGATTTCCAGCCTGGCGGCACACCCTTCATGGTGTCCGAGGTCGATCATGCCTCCCTGCGCCTCGTATCCCCCGTCGATCTGACATGTGGGGGCGCCAGGATTCTGCAAATAAACGTGGTCGCCACTGGCAGGGGCGCCCTGAGAATCCCAGTTGCGCCCATCGGCCCACTTCGTGCTGTAATTGCCTGTCCAGGTCTTGTTCACTTGGCCTCTCGCAACGGGTCCCAGAACCAAGGCCATGCCGATCACAATGATTGTCGCAAGTCTCTTCATGACTCATTCCCTTCCTTTTCAAGATGTCACCCCGCCAATACCCTCAAGGCCCGAATGGCACTGCCGTCCGCAACCCTCTCCATATATGGTAATTACGTGTGCGTCATCTGGGCCCGGAGCACCTCCCGCGGCTTCTGCATGAGGGGATAACGATGGCGGCGGCGCTTCAGGACGCGGGGCTCGATCCGCCCGGGACGGTTGGCCACCTCGTTGGCGGCGATCCGCGCCAAGGCCGAATCCGTCAAACCCCGCACGTTCCGGCAGGCCCCCGTCGCCAGCAGCATCCACGACGACAGCACCGTCTGGCAGGTCAGCGTGAACCCGATCTGACGCGGCTGCTTGTCGTGCAACGCCGCGGCCGTGGCGATCACCGTGCGGATCAGATTGTACGCCAACAGCGTCACCCGCACCTCCCGCTCC
>DATKXO010000400.1:0-12024 GCA_035528995.1 Phycisphaerae bacterium
GACCAGCGGCGCCTGGCGGATGGCCAGCACCTGCTCGATAACCTGCTCGAAGGTTCGGGCGATGTGCTCGTCGTCCGGCAGGCCTCCCTGGGTGGCGGCGTCGAAGATGTGCGACTTGGACAGGTCCATCCCGTCGTCGGCCTTGGTCGAGGCCGACACGTACAAACGAAACCGCTTGCCGGCAGTCTGGAGCCGTGTGCCCTCGGAGGTGGCCGTGAACTTCGTCTCGGCCTCAGCGGCCAGCGACACCTGCGACTCGTAGACCAGCGGATAGCGACGGGCGATGGCCGAGAGCTTGCGCAGCCGCTCGGCCCAGGCGTCGCGGTCCACGGCCAGCTCCTGCGGCGTCTCCGCGTAGACGGCGGGCTCCTCGCGGGAGAAGTCGTCCGATTTGTCGTCCTCCTCGACCTTGACCTTCACGTTGGTCAGCACGCGGGCGTGTCGCTTGACGGCGTCTTTGAATTGTCGGTCCGTGGCCCACCAGAGCGTGTGGCGGATGGCGTCGGCGTCGTCCTCCAGGCTCAGGGGGCTGGTGCCCAGGAAGCCGCCGCCGCCGTAGCCCCCGCGGATCTTGTGGGTGCTGTCCAGCGAGTAGTCGCCCACGCGGACGTCCACGTCGAGCAGGCGCGCCCGGCTCTCGTTGTTGTAGGTCAGTCCGCCCAGTGTGGCGGACAGCGAGGCGGTATGCGACTGCGTGACGGCATAGGCCAGGTAGTACGGCCGAACACCTTCTTCGGTGACCAGGTTGGCGAGCGCGTAGTCCAGTTCGTCGGCCAACACGCCAAGCAGAGGATGCTCGGGCGCGGCAGCGGGCTCGTCGGGGGGGGCGGCTCGCAGAGCTGGGGGAGCCACCTGGGCCAGGAAAACCAGGCCCACAAGGAGTCGGCCGGGATGCACGCGGGGTCCTTTCCGTCGGGGTTGGTCTCAGAGCCGGGCGCCGACACTCCTGCGGGCCGCCCGCGAGCATTATCGGTCCAGCGGTTCGCTTGTCCAGCGGACGGCTATTCCGAGCGCATCTTCGTGGTGAGTGTCTGGATCGTCTTCGAGGTGGAGGGTCGGTCGGGTTTGGGCGGTACGATAAACGCGGTGCCGCATTGACCACAACGGACCTTCGTGCCGCGGGTCGAATCGGGCACTTGCAGGACCGATCGGCACTTCAGGTTGGGGCACCGCAGAGTGATAGCCATCGCAGTTCGACGCCTCGCGATTGTAATCCCGGCGAGGGCACCGCCGGTGCCACAGCTTCCACGATCGGTATCGACGCACCCGCGACCGTTCTTGACCGGAAAGACCGAACGGCCCCACGGACAAGGCGGTCACAAGCCCAGGTTTCACAAAGGATTAGGCGGATTCCAGCCGGCGGCGTCCCCGCCCTGGAACCAGTGGCTCCTCGCCCCGGACGACTTCCTCGGTCACCAGCCAGCTCTTACCCGCGGGATGTTCGGGCAGGTCGAAGAACGCATCGAGCATGATCTCCTCGGTGACGGCGCGGAGGGCCCGAGCCCCGGTGTCGCGCTCGAGAGCGATCTCGGCGATGGCCCGCAGGGCATCATCGGTGAACTCGAGCTCGGCACCCTCGAACTCGAAGAACTTCTTGTGCTGACGGACCAGGGCGTTCTTGGGCTCGGTCAGAATGCGGACCAGCGCGTCAGCATTCAGCGGTTCCAGGGTGGTGATCACCGGCACGCGACCCACCAGTTCGGGGATCATGCCGTAGATGACCAGGTCCTCGGGAACGACCTTGGAGAGAATCTCGCCCAGCTCCTGGCGCCTGTCGGCGGTCTGCTCCTCGGTGGCAAAGCCGATAGCGGACTTGCCGATCCGCCGGCGGATGATGTCCTCCAGTCCGACGAACGTGCCGCCGCAGATGAAGAGGATGTTGGTGGTGTCCATCTGGATGTACTGCTGTTCGGGGTGTTTGCGCCCACCCTGCGGCGGGATGTTGGAGACGGTGCCCTCGAGCATCTTGAGCAGGGCCTGCTGCACCCCCTCGCCGCTCACGTCCCGAGTGATCGAGACGTTCTGCGTGGTCCGCCCGATCTTGTCGATCTCGTCGATGTAGACGATGCCGCGCTGGGCCAGATCCAGGTCGTAGTCGGCGTTTTGCAGCAGGCGCAGCAGGATATTCTCCACGTCCTCACCGACGTAGCCGGCCTCGGTCAGCGTGGTCGCATCGCCGATGGCAAACGGCACGTTCAGGATGCGGGAAAGGGTCTTGGCCAGGAGCGTCTTTCCGCAGCCGGTCGGACCGACCAGCAACACGTTCGACTTGTCGAGTTCGACGTCGTCCTTGTCGGCGCCCTCGGCATGGGTCAGACGCTTGTAGTGGTTATGGACGGCCACAGACAGGGTTCGCTTGGTGGACTCCTGCCCGATGACGTACTCGTCGAGGAAGTCCTTGATCTGGCGCGGCTTGGGAATGGTGCCGACCAGTGCGCGCGCGGTTGCGGCCTTGCGCGTCTCCTGCCGGATGATGTTGTGGCAGAGTTCGACGCAGGACTTGCAAATGTAGACGTCCTTGGGGCCCTCGACCATCGGTCCGGCTTCGCGCTGGCCCTTCCCGCAGAAGCTGCAGGTACTGGACCGACGACCGCCGCCGCCACTCCGGGTTCCCGCCATGGATTCCTCTCCGCCAAAAGCACTTTGCGCCGGGTCCGCTAACCGTGGAGCCGCCGCACGTGGTCATATCGTCCAAAACCGCGCGCCCGATTCAGGTTAATCTCCCTGCTCGGCGTCGGGCCGCGGTGCCGACTGTTCGTTGTTCGCTTCCTCCATCCGGGGCGGCGCTTCGTTGCCGCCTGGGTCGGATTCTCCGCCTCCGACTGGTCCGCCGTTACGGGATGGCGCCGCTCCGGACTCCGCGACCACACGGGCCTTGAGGTGGACGAACTCCTCATCCGCCAGATCACCGCGGGCGTGCATCTCCCGCAGGTCCTGCAGGGTCCAAGGCTGTCGGCCGCCGGAACCTCCGGTCCGAATGTGACGCCGATAGTACGTGACTATCAGCAACAGCACGACCACGGCCGCCAAAACCACGAACGCCCAGGGCAACGCCCTGGTCAGCACTCGCTCCAAACCGAAGATCGGGTCCGGATGGTTCACGCTGGACAGCATCATTCCACAGAATCGTAGCGGTGCACCGGCCTCCAATCAACGTCAAGCCCGGACCTCCTCGTCCGCGATCGCTCGATCCGATGAAGCCACCGCGGCGTCGAAGTTCACGCGCCGCCCGATGCGCCAGGGCCGGCGGCCCAGCACGTAGAAGTGGTTGCGTATGACCAGTTCGCAGCATAGGCCCACGCCCACCAGCAGAACCGCCCCGACGCACAGGACCACAGCCGTCAGGAATGCCCCACCCAGCAACGCCGCACCACTGAAAATCTTCTGCGCCACCGCCAACAGGCCGAACACCGCCGCGGCCAACACCAGGTATTGGGCCGCCTTGGCGAACAGGTGCACCGGACGAGTCCGGTACTTGAACAGGAGCCGTACCAGGGCCAGGTCGGCCACCACCCGGGCCGTTCGCGAGAGCCCATACTTGCCCTTGCCGGCCGTTCGCGGGTGGTGTCGCACCACCATCTCGCCGACCTTGCCGCCGCGGGCCCGAACGTACACGGGCAGAAAACGGTGCATCTCGCCGTACAGCACCGACGGGTCGAGGGCGTCCCCGCGGTAGGCCTTGATCGTGCAGCCGTAGTCGTGCAGCGGCAGTGACGTGGCCCGGCTGATCAGTCGGTTGGCCATCATCGAAGGCCACCGCCGCAGCCAGGAGTCCTGTCTGTCGCGGCGCCAACCGCTGACGCAGGCGTAGCCCTCGTCCAGCCTGGCCAGCAACGGTCCGATGTCGGCCGGATCGTTCTGCCGGTCGCCGTCCATGGTCACCAGGTTCTTGCCGCAGGCCGCCTCGATGCCGGCGGCCAGAGCGGCCGTTTGCCCGAAGTTGGCGGCGAAGTGGATCACCTTGACGAAGGGAGAGCCCTCGGCCAGTTCGTCCAGAACGCGGCCGGTGCCGTCCACGCTGCCGTCGTTCACGAAGATCACTTCGCAGCGCAGGTTGAGCGCATCCGCCTGGCGGACGACGTCGGTAGCCAACGGTCGAACGTTGTCCACCTCGTTGTAGACCGGGATGACGATCGAGAGGTCACAGGCGGTGTTTCGCGATTCCTCGGCCATGGCTCCTCGTCGGCTCGCCCGCGCGACCGGTCAGCCCGCTGATGAAGGCTCGGCCGAGCGGGTGTCAGAAGCGTCGCGGTCGGCCGTCACGTCACGGTACGCCCCCGCCCGCCGGTGAATCAACACCAGGTTCCTCAGGTAAATGACCAGCCCCAGAGACTGGCCGGCCATAAACACCGGGTCCCGGCGGTAAATGGCGTAGATCAATAACATGAGACCCCCGCAGACGGACAGGTACCAGAAGGCGACCGGCACGTAGCTGCGGCGGCGACGCTCGCTGGCGATCCACTGCACCACGAAACGCATGCCGAACATGAACTGGGCGGCGAATCCGAATACGACCCAGGGGGTAGCCAGAGCCGAGATGACCCGGTCAAGCCGTGACCGTTTGGTGGTCAAACGGGCGGCCAGGGCCGGATCGCTGCGCAGCACCTCCAGCAGTTCCGGGTCCCGACGGACCAGTTCCGAGAGCTTGGGGTCCTCCTCCAGCAACTCCTGGATGGCGGCGTCCGCCGAGGGTTCGGGCGTCAGGGACGGCGATACGCCACAGCCACCGCTGACGACCGCCGTCAACAGGGTGAGACGCCACACGCCCCGCACCCACCTGTTCAACCGCATCTGCACGCTGGAGACCCTGGCGTCGTGTTAACGCATCGTTTCTCGCCCGGAGCCGGGCACCGGAGAGCCGTTCTCTCCCACCGCGGGCGCAGAAACTCGCCGGCCGCGCGGCACGCTAATCCGCCGATTATCCGAGGGCGCGCCCCGACTTGCAAGCGGAGTACATCCATACCAGTCCTGGCACCCAGTGCTGGATGCACCACCATCGAGTGTATCCAGGCGTGCCGCGGCTGTGGCGGATGACAGCTGGCGAACATCAAACCGCTCTGCGAGACCCTTCTGCTGCGCTTCGGTCGCCTGATCGAGGAACGTGAGGATCGCACGCTCCGGCCGGCCATCCAGTGCGAATTCACAGGCCATGGCCGACCTGTTCGTGATCGCCCCCACGGGAACAGATGACCGACCATGCCTGCCCCTCATGACGCCCGCAGAAGGCCAGCCGCGCAGACTCGCCCTTGGCAGGGGTATCGGCACCGGTGATGCAACCGGCCGGTGCCGGCCCGTCCGAGTCGTAGAGAGTGATCAGCGTGGCCGAAGGTATCGGCTGACCACCGAACTCGACTTTCGATGGCAGCCAGGCTTCGACAGCCATGTCCTGCTGCTCCCGCGGAACCACTCGCAACACGCCGGCCCTGCCGGCACGACCAGCTATCGGAGGCCGGATCATCGCGGCGAGCCTGGATGCCGGCAAGGTCGACCTGCCGGACAGAGCGCCTCGCGGTGCTCGCGCCCGGCGCCGTCCAGCTCGATCCATCCGCCGCCTACCCGACTGCAGACGCCCCATAGGCACCGTTTTGCGGCCGACAGGCGACGGCCTGGCGGCGACTGCACTTGACAATTCTGAGGCCGCCGACCATACTCGCCGCGTGGTTGGTGGCATCTCCGAGTGAACAGGTCCTGATCGGCGTGAAGCAGTGGTTGTTTCAAACAGGTCCCGTCGGGGGCGCTATCCGCGTAGAAGTAGAGGTTGTTGTTATGCCAGAGGGCACCGTAAAGTGGTTCAATGACACAAAGGGGTACGGGTTTATCCAGTCGGACGATGGCCAGGATGTCTTCGTCCACCAGTCCGAGGTCCAGATGGAGGGATTCCGCACGCTGAGTGAAGGAACCAGAGTGCAGTTTGAAATGACTCAGGGCCCCAAGGGGCCTAAGGCCATGGCCGTGAGACCGGTGTCTTAACCGATCCGGGCCAGTCGAGACCGCAGAAGCACAAGGGCACCTTCGCAAACGCGACGGTGCCCTTCTCTTGGGTCTGGGCGCCGGCCGGGGCCGGCCGCGGCGCCTGTACAGCGGGCGGCATAGGCACTTGGGAGCCGCGAACAAGCACCGCCCGGATCGCCCTGACGCTCCGGGCGGCTCGCCCGCGCAGCGAAAAGCCCCCCCGACAGCCTTGCCGGGAGGGCTTCCACCATACCCCCAAGGGGACTCGAACCCCTGTCTTCAGGATGAGAACCTGATATCCTGGGCCACTAGACGATGGGGGCGGTTCTCCCACTTCTTGAGCGGGCAACCGGCTACCCGTAGGGCCGCTGGTTGCCCGACGCAACTAGGTTAGATTAGGGAGTCAGGCCGGAATCGTCAAGCCGCAGATCGGATTAGATCGGTCGAGAGCAGGCACGGCCCGCACGCAGGCGTCCGGGCGGGTCGATCACCGCAGGGCGGGATCAGGCCTCCAGATCCACCTGCGAGCCGGGGTTGTCCGGGTCCCCGTCGGTCGCGGTCGGAGCCAAGACCGCCTGGCTGGTCAGCAAGGTGGCCGACTGTTGCTCGATCTGGACAATGTTGGTGGCAGAGCGCAGGCCGGCGACGCCGGCATCACGGTTGCCGCCTGCCAGCCCCAGCGAATCCAACATGGCCGCCCCGCCGGCCTGCTGGTTCCCGCCATCGACACCCATCAGGACCTGCAGAATCAGCAACCCGATAATCATCCGCAGCAGTTGATTGTCTTGCACGCCGCCGCCAACCGCAGCCAGCATCGTGTCCACCTGCGAGTAGATGGACGTGGCGCTCGTAGAGCTGATGGTGGCAACTGACGTCGCCGTGTTAGTCGCTCCCGCGGAAACCGCCCCCGCCTTGGAACTGGGTCGGGCGTTGTTGCTGGCTGGTGTCTGATGGATTCCCGATACGCTGGCGTCCACCGGCTGAATTGGCTCCATGATTCCCTCCTCCGTCCGGCCAGGGGAACCGGAAGGGTCCCCGGCCGTCTGCGCAGGCAACAGCCAGCGCGCCGCGGGGCCCGGTGCGGCAACATCGCCCTAAGCTGCTGAAATAAAACGAGTTAGAATTGCGGTGCGTCTGTTACGAATCTGCGGTCTACACCGCAGGATGCCGCCGGGCCGCGTCCGGAAGAACGCGATTCGCCCCCATCGCGCCCAAGCGCTGGTTTGACAAGGGCTTAGCCACCGCCAAGGGACGTGGCCTGCGAGCAACACCCCCAGCGGCCAGCCACCCGACGGTGAGAGCGCGTTCAAGGAATAGGATTGCCGGGCCGCCAAGCCGCGCCAGTTTGACACCCCGGCGCATGGTCCTATCATGCTTTGCACGGGTCGTTTGCCCACGTACAGTGGAGTGTGGGCCCGTGGCGGGCCTCGCGTCGTGCTGTCATCGCAGGCGGCGTCGGCCGGCCGGGCCGGATAGCACGCGTCCCTCGAAATACACGGCGTATCACGCGGTTGCTACTGGCATTGCAGACGGAAACGAGACGATTCAACGGGTGACGGACGCAATGCTATCCCCGGGCGCCGGATTGGCTGACCCGCCAGCGATGCACGCTCTGGCGCCGGCCAAGGTAAACCTGCGTTTGGAGGTCAAGGGCCCGCGCTCCGATGGGTACCACGATCTCCGCTCGCTGGCTGTGGCCGTGGGGTTGTTCGATGAACTGCGGTTCTCGGCGGCCCCGTCGGGGTCCCTGGAACTGACCTGTAGCGACCCCTCCCTTCCGTGTGATGAAAAGAACCTGATCGTCCGGGCGGCGCGACTCCTGGCCGAGCGAACCGGCACGGACCGCGGTGCCCGGATCGACCTCATCAAGGGCATCGGCATCGGCGCCGGCCTGGGCGGCGGCAGCAGCGACGCGGCCGCCACTCTCCAGGCCCTGAACCGAATGTGGCAGAGCGACGTCGGCCAGGACAAACTGGCCGCCTGGGCAGCCGACATCGGGTCTGACGTGCCCCTGTTCTTCTCGCTCCCAACAGCGGTCATGTGGGGACGCGGCGAGAAGACGCGGCCGGTTCGAATGAGCTGGTCGGGCTGGGTGGTGCTCGTCTTCGGCGACGTGCCCGTTTTCACGGCCGAGGTGTACCGGGCGTGGAAGCCTGAGGACTCGCAACCCGGCCGCGGCGATGAGATCGAGCGGATGATCGAGACAAGCAGCGCAGCGGCGATCATGGAACTGGCCGTCAACGACCTGCAGCCCGCGGTGTTTCGGGTGAGCCCGACGACCGAGCGATTGTACGTTCGCGTGCGGGACATGGGCCTGCCTGTTCGCGTCAGCGGTGCCGGTTCCACGCTGTTTGCGCTCTTCGACAAGCATCAGGCAGCCGACGAGGCTGTCGCAGAGCTGCGTAGTGCAGGGCTGCATTGCACATCGGTCGGCGCCGGTGACGCAGCAGTGGCGAACCCAAACGATGGGCAGCGTGACGACTGACGTTGAGGAGGCAACCATGGTAGATATTTCCGAGGTTCGAGTGAAACTGATCGGCAACTCGAAGGATCGCCTCAAGGCTTACTGCAGCATCACCATCGGCGGCAACTTCGTGATCCGGGACTTGAAAATCATCGACGGCACGAACGGTCTGTTCGTGGCCATGCCTTCCCGCAAGCTGGCGGGTCGGTGCCCGGCCTGTCATGCCAAGAACCATCTGCGAGCCCACTATTGCAACGAGTGTGGCAAGAAGTTCCCCGAGGGCTGGGCGGGGGGGCGCTCGCAGGGGCGCAACAAGCTGCATGCGGACATCGCCCACCCGATCAACGCCGAATGCCGGGCCTACCTCCAGTCGCGAGTGATTGAGGAGTTCGAGGCGGAGCTGGAGCGCTCCCGCCAGCCCGGCTACCAGGGCAGCCGTTACGACGACCTGGACGAGGACGTTGACCAGGAGGACGCCAGTCCGTACGAAGAGCTGATCCGGGAACTCAAGTCCGACGGGGCCACCGGCAAGCACGAAAAAGCGACCGTCAGTGAGCGCGAAGAAGCGACCGTCAGCGAGCAGGAAGAAGTGACGGTCAGCGAACCCGAGGCGCCCGCCCCAGCGGACGAACGCGAGCCGCCATCGAGACCCGAACAGGAGCCCGCGAGCCCGCCGGCCAAACCCGTGACCGAGGACGAGTTCGGCGCGGGCATCCTGTGACGTAGTAATCCGCGTTTCGGTCTCGGAACCAGGCGCAACCGCGCCTGGATTGCGCAGTGGCCCTCGGTTCGGCGCGTCGGCTGCAACGGTGTAGTCGCATTGACAGTCGCCCGGCCCGCCCCATAGCATGCCCCGCTTCCGGCGTTCGTCTCCTGCGACGGGAACCACATGATCGACGGTTTGACCAGCCTGGTGCGATCGTTTGCCGGCCGTCGGGTGCTGCTGGTCGGCGACCTCATACTCGACCGGTACATCTACGGCGACGCGGAACGGATCAGCCCCGAGGCCCCGGTCCCGGTGTTGCGGGCCATGGAGCGGTTCGACCGGGTCGGGGGCAGCGCGAACGTGGCCGCCTGTCTCCGGGCCCTGGGTGTCGAGGTCGTTTGCTGTGGCGTCACCGGAGACGACGAGGCGGCCCGGGAGCTGGATAGCCTGCTGAGCGAGCTGGGCGTGGACCGCACCGGCGTGGTGCGCAGCGGCTCGCGACCCACGACGACAAAGACACGCCTGGTGGGTCTGGCCCAGCACCGTCACCGTCAGCAGCTTCTGCGTCTGGACGACGAATCGACCGCCCCGCTGGAAGCCGCGGAGGCCGAGCGACTGGCCGAGCGCGCCTGGCATGCGGTGGCCGACGTGGACGCGGTGTGCATCGAGGACTACGACAAGGGCGTGGTCTCCGTCGGCCTGGTCGCCTCGCTTCGGGCCGAGGCCAAGCGGCAGGCCAAGCCGATCCTGGTGGACCCGGCTCGGCTGACGGACTACAGCCGCTACCGGGGTGCCACGATTCTGACACCGAACCGGGGGGAGCTGTTGCTGGCCACCGGCCGACCTCCGCAGGGAAACGGGACGCCGGAAGAGATCGCCCGGCGTGCCGCCGGGCTGCTGAAGTCGGTCGGGGCGGAGGCGGTCGTCGTCACCCTGGATCGCGAGGGCGCCGTTCTGGTCCGCGGGACGGACAACTGGACACACGTGCCCACCCGACCGCGAAGCGTGTACGACAACACGGGGGCCGGCGACGCGGTGCTGGCCATGCTGGCCGCCGCGGTGGCGGCGGACGGCGAGCTGTTGGACGCGGTCCGACTGGCCAACATTGCGGGCGGGCTGGAGGTCGAGAAGTTCGGCTGCGTGCCCATCACCACCGACGAAGTGCTGGCCGAGCTGCGCCTGGAGGGGAACCGCCAGGCCGGCAAGCTCCGCGGCGCGGACGAGCTCGTGGCGGAATTGGCCCTGCGGCGCGACCGCGGCGAGACGGTGGTGTTCACCAACGGCTGCTTCGACATCCTGCACGCCGGGCACGTGGACTTGCTGGCCCGCTGCCGGCAGGAGGGGTCGCTGCTGGTGGTCGGGCTGAACAGCGACGCGTCGGTCAGGTCGTTGAGCAAAGGCGCCGGCCGACCGATCAACAGCCAAGACGCCCGGGGCGCGGTGCTCGGGGCCTTGGAGTGCGTGGACTACGTGGTGCTCTTCGACGAGCCGACGCCCGAACAGCTCATCCGTCGGATACGGCCCGACGTGCTGGTCAAGGGGCAGGACTGGGCCGACAAGGGCGTGGTCGGTGGCGAGTTCGTCGAGCGTGAAGGCGGCAAGGTGGTCCTGCTGCCGCTGGTCGAAGGCCACAGCACGACCGATATCATCGAGCGGATCAAACGGGCCGAGGGTTGACCGTGGCTCTGCCGGGCGGAACCGGCCTCGATCACCGGGAGGTTGCAGCGTGAGTGCCATATCCGACGACATGCTGGCCGCCGCAGATGACCACCTGCGGGTGATCGACGCCCTCCGCGCCCAGATGCCGCTGCTGGAGCGGATGGTCGAGACCATCGTCTCCACCTTCCGGGCCGGCGGACGGGTATACGTGTTCGGCAACGGCGGCAGCGCCGCCGACGCTCAGCATATCGCGGCCGAGCTGCTGGGGCGGTTCAAGCTGAACCGTCGTGCCCTGCCGGCCGTCGCGTTGACCGCGAACACCTCGATCCTGACCGCGGTGGGCAACGACCTGGGGGCCGAACAGTTCTTCGCCCGACAGGTGGAAGGCCTGCTCCAGCCGGCGGATCTGGCCTGGGTGCTCAGCGTCTCGGGCACGTCGCCCAACGTGATGAAGGCCGTGCGGATGGTCAAGGAGATCGGGGCGACGCTGATCGGTTTCACCGGCCGGTCCGGGGGCGAGCTGGCCGACTATTGCGACCTGTGCCTCCGCGTCGAGCACACCTCGTCCGACCGCGTTCAGGAAGCCCACGAACTGGCCTACCACCTGATCTGCGAGCACGTCGAACGGGCCATGTCGTAATCACGCGGCGAGCGCGATGACTGCCGGGCAGAAGTGGGCCGGTTGCGGTGCGCCGCAGTCCGTCGCTTCCAACCCGAGGCAATGACCACGTATTGCTACGGCCAACGCACGACGGTCTTGTACGACAGGTCGCGATCGTACAGGTGCGGGTTGGTCGCGAACAGGCGGCGGACGGCGGCCCAGTCGGGCAGACGGACGCCGCGCTCGATCCGGGCCGGCGGCTCGTGGGGATCGACCAGAATGGTGAACAGCTTGCGCTTGCGATAGGCGGTGTGATCGCTCTCGGCATTGCCGACGCCGAGGTTGACGTGATCGAGGCGGTCTTCGAGGTCGTCCAGGCGGTCCTTCTTGTACTCGGTAGCCGAAAACTCGTACTCGTCGATGTCCCAACACAGGACCGGGCCGCGAGGGAAGCCCTGATCGTTCAACCAGCGGAGGGTCTTGACGGCCATTTCCCGAGGCCGGGCCGTCAGGTAGACGACGTGGAATCGGTCGGCCAACTCGCCCAACACCTGGACCGCGCCGGGAAGCGGCTTCGACCGATCGACACCATCGCCGAGCAGGTAGCGTTTCTTGGTGTCGGAGACGGTCTGGTCGATGTCC
>DATKXO010000401.1:0-3219 GCA_035528995.1 Phycisphaerae bacterium
AACCGCGCCACGCTCGACAACCGATATGCCTGGAGCCTCGACGGCGCCGACGCCCACCCCGTCCACCTGTTCCAGTGGGAATGGGTGAACCCGAAGCCGGACCAGGAGATCGTGAGCGTGACGGCGTCGCACGACAACGTCCTCGACGTCTCGCTGCTGTTGTTCGCCGTGTCAGGCCGGCCGGTGGCGGGGAAGTGATGTCTCGGATGGACCAACGGTGTGATGAGCGACCTTCGTTTTTTCGCGGGGCGGCGCCGGCAGTCTGACGGTCAGCGTGCCTGCTTCGAGGTCCTCGACGTATTCGGCCACAACGTCCTCCTGCTTCCCCAGAGTGGCCACGATTGGTCCGGCCCCGAGGGCGCAGCCCCCGGCGGTGACCGGCGGTTCTTCAGGACGGCCACGTAGAGTTTCGCCGGGTATCACTTCGGCAGGACAAGACTCGCGGCGGCTGTGGGCTGGAGCCTGAGGAAATCCATGCCGGGTTGGAGCGACTGCTGAATCGGCTTCAGGGGCGCGGCCGGCACGCCTTCGGGCACCGTGTAGTCCGCGGGCGAGGCCAACAGGTAGATGTTCACGCTGCCGGGAGCGACCGTTGCGGACAGGGTTTGGGCAGCCTCCGACACCCGGCCACGCTCGATCTCGACGAGGCGTGCATCCTTGGCCACAGGGACAGCGTTGAGGGCGATCTCGAAAGTCCGCGATTCCTTCACCTGTCTGTTGTAGGCGGCCACCACCGTGCGCCTGCCGTCCGTCAGTGCGGTCACGTCGATGTCGCCCGCGACTTCAGGCGGCAGCGTCAGCGGCGGAGTGCCGGCCAGATGACGGACCAAAGGTTCGACCACCTCCGGCGGCGCATCGAGCAGAGCCAGATACGCCGCGGAGCCTGTCCCTGCGCGACGGATGGTAGCAGCCGGTTGCCCGCCAATCCTGGCCACGGTCTCCGCTCCGGTCGATGACACCTTGACGTACGAGGAACTGACCTGTCGCACGACTCCCGCGAACGGCTGTGCCGTGCCCGTCAGGTCAGCCGGTCCGCTGACACGCTCGCCCGCTTCCACCCCGCACAATTCGGCAAGCACGGGGTTCTGCACCGCCTCACCCTCGACCAGCACGTTGCCGCCGGCGCGGACCCAGTCGCTCACGAGTTGAGCGCTCGACGGCTCCAGATCGCGTTGGCTCGGCAGGATCAGCAGCCGGTAACCGTTCAGTGCCTCCCGCGTCAGGTGACGGGTGAAGACAATCTCGACCGGGAGGTTACGGAGCAACACACGTTGCCGAATGCGTTCCTCATAGTCCACCAGCCCTCCCGTCTTCTCGCCACGGCGCACCGAGTCGATCCAGCCGGCACGGCTGCGCAGCACGGCCGCGTAACGTACGGGCCGGCAGTGCGCGAGAATGTCCCCTAAGCCGGTGTCGCGCAGCATGCGGAAGGCTTCGTCGTTGGCACCGGAGGCCCCTGGGTACATGCGCGAGAAGGTCAGATCGAAGTACCACAGCGCATTGCTGCCGCACATGAGATGGTGGCGCAGATTCAGGGCGGTCTCGCGGGGCTTGTACATGCAGCCGTTGACCGTAAAGACGGGACGGTCGTTGCCTTGCGCACCGCGGATGTAGGCCAGCATGTAACGGGTATGCGCGAGGTCGGTGCTGTATAGGTCGCTGTTGTTGGTGCTCACCCATTGCGAGTGTGTTTCGAGGTCGTGGTACATTTCCAGGCGGAAGTGGTTGTTGGGGCTGGTCACATGGAAGACGAACGCGTCCGGCTGGTGCTGTCGTACCGCAGCCGTCATATCGCGGATCAGGTTATTGATCACCTCCATTTTGAAGAACATCCAGTTGTGCATTTCCGGCTCGGCCAGCCGATGGAAGTCCAACTCCTTGGGCACCTCCGTGCCGTAAATCTGCCTAACGCCTTGGCAGCAGGCTTCGCACGTACCGGGGAAGGCGAACTCGTCCACGAGATAGTAGCCGTCGGCACCATAGCGTGCCGCGTTCTCGGCAGCCGCAACGTACGCGTCGTGGTCGGCGTAGGGACACAGAAGCTGCCCGCTCTCCCGCTTCGGGAAGGTTCGCGGCGCCAGGCACACCCCGATGCCCAGCCGATGCGCTTCCTTCAGGAGCGGGGCCACGTAGTCGCTACGGCGATCGTCCGCGATGAGGTAGTTGCCGCCGCGCGCCACGATCTCCTGGATCAGTCGCGGCGCCAGTTCCGCAGGATCCGTGAGCGTCACCGTGTTCAGGAACCAGTCGATCCCGCCTTGGATACACAGTAAATCCTCACCCAGAACGGGTACGTGCGGCTCGGGTACGTCGGCCGGTGTTTGCGGCCGCCCCAAGCCCACCGCGGGCGGGGCCTTCCAGGCAACATAGGTCCGACGCAACGTGTCGTGGTCGCCACGCGCGGCCACGAAGGCGCCCTGGGCCATGCGATTGCCGAGACTCGTACTGATGACAGCGGTGTGCCCGTGGGCCGAATGAACGTACGGACTAACCCGGCCCGTCTGCTGCAGATCCATCAATTCTCCGACCACTTCCCCGCGCGTGTCCTCAAAGGCCAGCCAGCCTTCTTTCATATGGGGACGAAGGTCATCGAAGGGCCGGTAGAAGCTCCCGGTCTGCAACACCGCGCGTTTCAGGCCCTCGTCCGACTCGTACCACATGGTGTCGTTCTCGCCGTCGCCACCGGGCGCCCAACCGCTGAAACGACTAACCGTCGCCGAGTTCTTCGCTTCGATGCGGTAGAAGACGGCCGGGCTCCCGGCGCAGAGCGTGTAGGTGACGGACAGGTCCGGACCGACGTAGGCCACGCTCGCACACACCGGACCGTTTTCGGTCAGCGATGCCTGGTACGTCTCCTTGCCGTCGCGCGAACGGAACTGGTTGCCGCGTCCGTAGTCTATCGGCGCCCAGGTCGCCAACTCGTTGCGCACACGCGCCCCCAGCGGCGCGATCTCGGCGATCTCCGGTCGGCCGGGAGCCAGCAGCACCCGCAGCCGGTCGTTGACCAGCTCGAAGCCTTCTTCGGAGCGCCGGGCCGAGAGCATGGGAACAGACGCTTCGCTGGTACTTGCTTCCGGCCCGAAGTAGACGTAGAGGAGCGTCTGCCGGTACGAATCGAGGTCGACCACCGTAAGGATCCGGGATTTAATAACGTCCTAAACTGTTTACGCCGGAGAAATGACGTAGTTCCATTCGGGCAGACTGCGGTCAAACCGGATG
>DATKXO010000402.1:0-4043 GCA_035528995.1 Phycisphaerae bacterium
TTGCATCGTGGGGGGGAACCCCGCAGAGGGCGGCTCGCTGGTGGCGGGCGGCGGGAACTTCACCATCTCCTACTCGGACATCCAGGGCGGAGGGGAAGCGGTCGGGGGCGCTAACGTCAACTGGGGGCCGGGCAACATCGACGTAGACCCCTTCTTTGCCGACCCGGCGGCGGACGACTATCACCTGAAGTCCCAGGCCGGGCGGTGGGACCCGACCGCGGACGGAGGCGCTGGCGGCTGGGTGATGGGCGAGGAGACCAGCCCGTGCATTGATGCGGGCGACCCGGCGTCGGACTACTCCAACGAGCCTTCCCCCAACGGCGAGCGGATCAACATGGGGGCGTACGGGAACACGATCTTGGCCTCCAAGTCGGTGCCGGCGCCGGTCCTTGCTTCCGTTCTCCCGGATTCAGGGCCGCCGTACACGCTGATGAAGGTCACAGGATCGTGGTTCGGCTTTTTCGAGGGGACCGTCGAGGTGGCAGGGACGCCGCTTACGATCCTGTCTTGGTCCGACATGGAGATCCGGTGCGAAGTGCCGCCCGAGGCGACCTCCGGGCCGCTCGTGGTCAAGCGCCTCAACGGTGTCGAGAGCAACCCTGTGGCTTTTACCGTGACCGACCCGACCATCCTCTATGTGGATGACGATAATACGTCAGGCATCGAGAACGGGACATTAACCTATCCGTTCAGCACCGTGCAGCGGGCCATCCGGGCCGCGACGACCAGCGACACGGTCCAAGTGGCAGCAGGCACCTACCGCGAGAACATTAACTTCCTCGGCAAGGCCATCACGGTCCGAAGCGCCAACCCCGACGACCCGGCGGTCGTGGCGGCGACGGTTCTGGACGGGAACCAGAGCGGCAGCGTCGTGACCTTCAACACGCAGGAAGGACTCGATTCGGTTCTGAGCGGGTTCACCATTCGCAACGGCAGTGGCACCGATTACTGCGGTGCGGGCGTCCACTGTCAAGGGTCGTCACCGACCGTTGAGAAGAACGTCATCACGGACAACACGGCGCTCGTCCATGGCGGGGGCATCTACTGCTCCGGCGGGTCGCCGACTATTCGGGACAACCGGGTCGAGGGCAACGAGGCCCGATGGTTCGGCGGCGGCATCGCCCTCTGGAACAGCACCGCTACCGTCACGGGCAACCTCGTCCGGGACAACGCGGCCCACTGGTACGGCGGCGGCCTTCTGGTCCACGGCCCCGCGGCACCGACGGTCAGGAACAACGTCTTCTCCGGCAACACCGGTTCCGAGGGAGCGGGCATCGCGTGCCTCTATAAGTGTTCGCCTCTGCTTGAGAACAACACGCTTACCGAGAACACGGCGGAGCGCTACGGCGGGGCGGTATTCGGCGGCTGGGAGTGTTCGCCGGTCATCCGCAACACGATTCTGTGGGCCAACTCGGCGCCGGAGGGACCGGAACTTGCGTTCTGGGACTCCTGTCAACCGACGGTGGCTTACTCGGACGTCCAGGGAGGCCAGGCGCCGGTCTATCTTGGGACGGACTGTTCGGTGACGTGGGGGAGCGGGAACCTCAATCTGGACCCGCTCATGGATGCCTCGGGCTACTGCCACTTGAAGTCCACCGGCGGCCGATACGACCGCAGTAGCGGCCTGCCTCCCGAGAGTGCCGGCGCGTGGGTGCTGGACGACGTGACGAGCCCGTGCATTGATTCGGGCGACCCGCTGTCAGCCTATGCGAGCGAACTCCCGCCGAACGGCAGCCGGATCAACATGGGGGCCTGGGGCAACACACCGTATGCCTCGAAGCCGGCGAGCGTTGGCGGCCTGGCTGTGGGAGGCGCCAAGGCTCAAGCGGATGGCGCGGCGGCAGTCGGCCCTGTCGGCGTGGACGGCAGGCCTAGCGACGAGACCCAGGAGAACAAGCGGGATGGCGACGGCGGTAAAGACCAGGGTACCGGCGGTGAGGACCAAGGTACCGGCGGCGATGCGGGGACGGCGGTGCGGCCGCTCGTGCTGGTCGGCCCCGCTCCGCATTTGGAAAGCACGGACCCCGCTCTGGGCGCGAACCTTGCGGGGCGGACGACGCTCACGCTGACCTTTGACCGCCCTGTCACCGTCAGCGCGGGGGCCGCCGAAGTGTACGGTGAGACAACGGGCGCTCATGCGGATTACTCCATCACGTACGACGATGGCAAGCGAACGGTTCGTCTCGAGTGGGCCTCGCCCCTCCCGGCTGACGGCTACGAGGTGCGCTTGGTCGCCGAGTTCATTCTGGATGACAAGACTGGTCTCCCGCTGGACGGAGAGGTGAGTGACCCGGCCGATCCCGAGTCGCTGCCATCAGGCAACGGCAAGCCGGGTGGCGACGCGCACCTGGAGTTCGAAGCCGAGTGACAGCGGTCGGGCGGGCCGTTCAGGAAAAGAAAGTGGCGAGGCTACAGGTTGTTGCGGTTGCCTCCCGGTCCGTGTTTGAAGTGACGCATCCGTCCCTGGTGCGGGACCGTTCTGACTAATCCACTTTGCGACAGTTGCGGCGTGAGGCGCGACGATTCTGCGGCTGGCAGGATCCGGAAGTAACTCTGAGGTGTGGGATGAGAAGACGAGGGGTCACTCTCACTGAATGTCTACTTGTAACCACCACAGCAGGCGCCTGTTTCGCGCTTCTGGTTCCGCTGATTTCCTCGGCCTGGCAGATGGCTCATCTTACAAGATGCTCGTGGAACCTGCATACGATTTACCAGGCGGAGATCCTCTGGCGAGCGGAGCGGGGATCATCCTATTTTGCGCAAGGGAGCAACTGGCAATCCCAGTTGATGCCGTACGTCGAGGATTGCGAGAGCGTCTTCGAATGCCCTGAGGCGGGCGCTCCACGGCCTAGCGCGGGCGTTACGACGGCGGACATCGCCTTCGAAGTGTACAGCGACAGGTCGTTTTCGAGGCGCCTCTTGACGATTTGGCTCGATTCACCGTGGGCCAGGAAGACACAGGCGGGGCCGGACGCATATCTTTACGAGATCGAAATCCCTTACACAGGCGTGGAATACAACGACGTCCGGTGCACCGTCTGGTTTGAGGGCGGGTTCCCCTCACGGCTGCGGATTGAAAAGCCCGGGTCGCATGTTTGGGGGGTTGACCTGGTCGTCAATGGCGAGGTGTTGCTGCATGACGTCGACGGGCACATCGGGCAAGAGATCGAACTGCCGAACTCCGGCGTGTATATCGGACTGTGTCACTACGGTCTAAGTAAGGGAACGTACGAGACAGATGGACAGCCTGTTTCGGTGATCGATCCCAAATGGATCCTCATCCTGGACTATCCGAAAGCAATCGCTGATTACAACCAGTTCGGAGATGACGACGACCAATGGGACAAGTATTTCATCCTCGATGAGCGAGAATGGATGGACGCTTATGGGGCCGAACTTCGGGAGGGTGAGTCCTGGCGCGACTACCAGGCACTCCGGCATTTCGGCATGGCCAATGCCCTGTTCTGTGATGGCCATGTCGCGCTGCTGCGGCCGGAGGACCTCTGGGAAACAACCCCCCTGTGGAGCTCGCTTTCATCCTTGCTCGCCACCTCTGTCCCGCCGGATACCCTTGTCCCACAGAATGCCGCTATCTCGCAGGACGTGTTTCCCCTGACCGTTACGGCGAACTCATCCCAGCCGCTGCCACAAGACAGGGCGCGGCCACGAGGGCAACGTCTGAGCGGACCAGGCGACGCGACTTCGGGGCGAGGTGCGCTGGCGATTGGGGATGTCAAAGTCGACGACTTTGGGAAACCCCGGTGGGTGGCCAATAACCCGAGCCCCGGCCTTGCGGTAACTTTCTACTGGAACTGTACCGGTGAGGCGGATGTTTACCTCAACGGGAAACCCCTTCGCTACTATGGGATAGGTTTCCGGACCCGCGAGGCGCCGCCCTCGCGCGTATTCTCCACCCGGCGCAGGGTCCGCAACGGAGACGTCATTACCGTCGGTGCGCGGCACGGGGAATTGTGTGGCTTCCTCCTGGTGGCGGTAGATGACGATGGCGAGGTCGTCTGGAAAACCGATGCCACAAACTGGAA
>DATKXO010000403.1:0-5417 GCA_035528995.1 Phycisphaerae bacterium
GGGCGAGCGGGCCGGGCTCCAGAGTGATGCGGCACGCTACGGCATCTCGTTCGTTGTCTCGTGGGTCCTGATTCTGATCTTCGGAGTGGCCATTCCCATTGCCTGGGCCCGTTACGCAGGGGAATCGCTGCTCACCGCCGTCCTGCCGGCGCTGCACGTTCTGGGCTTCATCCTGCGCCCGCTGGTGGGGTTCCTCAGGTTGTTCGACGAGTTGGTTCGCCGGTTGGCGGGCGTGCCCCTCCAGACCGCCCAGTCGCAGGCCGACGAACTCGAGCGCGAGATCCTCAACGTGGTCTCCGAGGGAGAGATGCACGGAGCCGTGGATGAGGAGGAGAAGGAGATGATCGAGTCGGTCATCGACCTCCGCGATACGGACGTCGAGGAGATCATGACCCCGCGCACGGACATCGCCGCCGTGGAGCGGACCGCCGGCCTGCAGGAGGTCAAGTCCTGCATCGCCGAGAGCGGCCACTCGCGCATACCCGTCTACGAGGAGACCATCGACAAGATCCTGGGCATGCTCTACGCCAAGGATCTCCTGCAACTCGGCGAGGGCGAGCCCTTCAACGCCACCAAGGTCATGCGCAGCGTCTCGTTTATTCCGGAGACCAAGCCCTTGCGCGATCTGCTGCACGAGTTTCAGGAGCAGAAGGTGCATGTCGCCGTGGTGCTGGACGAATACGGCGGCACCGCCGGCCTGGTCACCATCGAGGACATCCTCGAGGAGTTGGTCGGCGAGATCGTGGACGAGTACGAGTCCGAGGAGCCGGAAGCCATCCGTCGAATCGACGAGAACAACGTCGAGGTGGACGCCCGTACACGAATCGACGACCTCAACGACGAACTCGATCTGAACCTGCCCGAGGACGAGGACTACGAGACCGTCGGCGGCTTCGTATTCAGCCGGCTGGGCAGAATCCCCAAGGTGGGCGAGCGCTGCGATCACGACAACCTGGCCTTCCAGGTCATCGCCGCCGAACCGCGACGAATCCTCCGCTTGAGATTGCACATCACCCCGGCCGACGGGAACAACCACATCCCACGCTAGGGCGCCCTGTGGTCGGACGGGTCCGGCGGCCATCACCGCCTGATCTGCACCTTGCATGGTCCGCACGTTGCCTCTCCAATAGGTGACATCCGGGCTCGGCCGCGGATCGCGGCCGATTGCGACAGGGGCGGCTACGTTGGTGGATCCGGCGCTATTGATGATGCCCGACGTCCTGGCCGTCGTGCCCGGACCGGGCCTGCTGTTCGGGCTGATGCTCGTGGCGGCGATCGCCGGGGGGTACGCCGCCCGCTTTCTGCACGTCCCGCGCGTGATCGGATTCCTGGCGGGTGGGATTGTCCTGCGGGCCATCCTCACGGGCATGATCGACCCGTTGCAGGGCGGTTCGACGGCGCTGGCCGCCGCCGCCGAGCCCCTGCAGGCGATCAACGACTTGGCTCTGGGGCTGATCCTGTTCTCGATCGGCGGAGTGTTCCAGCGGGCACATATGCGCGGCGCCGGGCGACGCGTGCTGAGAATCGGGCTCGTCGAGAGCGGGTTGGTGTTGGTGGCGGTCTTCGCGGCCACCACCACCGCGGTATTGATCACACAACCGCAGAACGGTGTGGGGTCGGGCCTTGTGCTGGCCGTACTCCTGGGCATTGCGGGCATCGCCACCGCGCCGGCGGCCACGCTGTTTGTCCTGCGCGAATACCAGGCCAAGGGGCCGACCACCAGCACCATCCTCGGTTTGGTGGGAGTGAACAACGTCCTGTGCATCGTGCTTTTCCACACGACCTTCCTGGTGCTGGCAGCTTGTGGTGCGATCGATGCGCCCCCACTCTTGAGTCGCTACCTCTGGTGGGCCCTGGCCCTGACCACCGTGGGCAGCGTGGCACTCGGGGTCATCGCCGGCGTCTTGCTCAGCGTGGTTCATGCCAAGCTCCCACTGGCCGAGACGAGCTTGATCTTCTTCGCCATGTTCATTCTCCTGGGCGCGGGCGAGAAATGGCTTCTGATGCACATGGGCCCCTCGTTCGATTTCCTGCTCACCGCCCTGACCATCGGGGCCGTCTTTCGGAACGTGGCCATCGATTCGGAGAAGTTGGAGGGTGTTCTGGCCACAGTGGCTACGCCGATCTTTGCCGGGTTCTTTGTGATCGCCGGCTACAACCTGCATCTCGCCGAGCTGACCCACCTGGGTTGGGTGGGCGGGGCGTACGTCGTTGCCCGCTGTGTGGGCAAATTCCTGGGAGCACGTCTGGGCGTTCGGTGGACCGGGCAGGCGGAGCGTCTCGACCCGAAGATCGGCTTGGCCCTGTTGTGCCAGGCGGCGGTGGTCATCGGGCTTGCCTCGTTCGCGCTCCAGAATTGGACCAGCGACGCGGCTAGTCAGTTCTCCACGATCATTCTGGGAAGCGTGGTGGTATTCGAGTTGGCCGGACCGCTGCTGGTCAAGCGCTGTGTCGTTCAGGGGGGGGAGGTCAAGGCCATCGCGCTGCTGCGACGGGGCGGGGCGGTCCCCGAGGGCGCGTCGGTCCTGGGGCTCACGCTGCAAGCGCTGCTGCCCTTGCTGGGGGTGCGTCGCCGGGCGGGAAGGACCAACGCCGGCCCCTTGCAGGTGCAGCATATCATGCGCAGGAACGTCCAGCTTCTGCCGGCGTCGGCCAATCTCGACGAGGTGCTGCACTTCATCGAGCATTCCACCTACAACCATTTCCCCGTGGTGCATGAGGACGGCGAGTTCGCCGGGGTCATCCATTTCAGTGACGTGCGGGACGTGATCTACGACCCGGCATTTCGTGATCTGGTGACGGCCGTCGACTTGGCCGATCCGGATTCGCCCGTCGTCTCGATGGATATGCCGTTGGAGCAGCTTCTGGAAGAGTTCACCCGCCACAACGTGGGCGTGCTGCCGGTGGGAGAGCGGGCGGGAGCCACCCGCGTTGTCGGCCTGGTCGAGCAGCGCGACTTGCTCCGGGCGCTGCATCGCACATCGGGTGGACCGGGCTGAGCGCCCCGGACCAGTCGCGCTCGGCCGCCAAGCTCCCCGACACTGACTGGCTGCGTCGCTGCCAATGTGGCAGTCGGGACCGCTCAAGGGTGGTGTTTTGGCAGGCCATCTGCGAGGCACACCCGCGGGTTGCTGTCGATGTCGTATCGCCGGATGACATAACTTCCCCTGTGGAAACGAGTTAGTAATGTCGGCGCCCGGTCGGTCGCCTGCGGGTTGGCTGGCACCCTAGCTGCATTCTCCTTCGCAGGCATGGTCTGTGCGCGAGGACCGGTTCGGCCCATGATGGCGTGCGAGATAACTCGACCCTCTTCCAGGCGGGTGCTGATTTCCCATGGCGAACCCTCCGTGGAAGGCGACTGGGTCCGGGGCATCACCGGCTATTTCGAGCCTCGGCATGTGGGTGTGTGCCGGGCCTACACCGGTCGCGAGGCCATTGGTTTTGTCGAGGAGGGCGGCATCGACGCCGCCATCCTCTCCACCGACCTGCCGCGGATGGACGGGCTCAGTGTTCTGCGGATCATCCGCTCGATCGACAACGCCATACCCTGCGTGGTCGTGACCGCCGATGCGTCGAAACGGATCCTGCAGCGAGCACTGGAGCTACAGGCGTACACGGTCCTGACCAAGCCGGTAGACCTGGCGGCCCTGAGGCGGGTGATGGTCGGGCTGTTCCGTAAGCGTTTGAGATGGGAGTTGGATTGACCGGTGCCGGCCGCACCGGCCAGCGAGTTGAACAAGGAGTGGTACGAACATGGCGAAGCTGAACATCAGGCCTCTGGGCGACAAGGTGATCGTCAAGCGTGTGGACGCGGAGGAAGTGACCGCCGGCGGGATCGTTCTCCCGGACACCGCCCAGGAAAAGCCCAAGCGCGGCGTGGTCCGGGCGGTCGGGAACGGCCGGCTGCTCGACAGCGGCGAGCGGAGCGTGATGCAGGTCAAGAACAACGACGAGGTCCTCTTTACCAGCTACGCCGGGACGGAGGTCAAAATCCGTGGTGAGGAGTACCTGATCATGGACGAGTCGGACATCATGGGGATCATCGAATAGCCCTCACATTGTGTGGTTGTCCGTCGGCTCGCGTTCAGGAGCCGGATACCACCCCTTGGAGAAGGAGATCGCATTAGATGCCAGCCAAGAAAATCGCATTCGATATGGAAGCCCGCGAGGCGGTACGTCGCGGCGTCAAGCAACTCGCTCGGGCGGTCAAGATCACACTGGGGCCCTGTGGGCGCAACGTGGTCTTGCAGCAGTCCTTCGGTTCGCCCACGGTGACCAAGGACGGAGTCACCGTGGCCAGGGAGATCGAACTGGAGGACGCCTGGGAGAACATCGGCGCCCAGATGGTCAAGGAGGTCGCTTCCAAGACCTCCACCGTTGCGGGCGACGGAACCACGACCGCGACGGTGTACGCCGAGGCCATCTACGATGAAGGCCTCAAGAACGTCGCCGCCGGGGCCAACGCCATGGAGCTGAAGCGCGGCATCGAGGCCGCCGTCGAAGCCGTGGTCGAGGATCTGGCCAAGCGTTCCACGCCGGTCCAGGCTCCGCCCAAGGGCCATGCCCAGATCGCCCAGGTTGGCACCAGTGCCGCCAACCAGGACGCCACCATCGGCGACATCATCGCCGACGCCATGGACAAGGTCGGCAAGGACGGCGTCATCACCGTCGAGGAAGGCAAGAGCCTCGACACCACCGTCGACCTGGTCGAGGGCATGCAGTTCGACAAGGGCTACCTCTCCCCGCACTTCATCAACAAGTACGAGGAGCTGACCTGCGAGCTGGAGGACTGCTTCCTGCTGATCCACGAGAAGAAGATCAGCTCCGTCAAGGACATCGTTCCCATCCTGGAGAAGGTCTCTCAGGCCGGCAAGCCGCTCTTGATCGTCGCCGAGGATATCGAGGGTGAGGCCCTGGCCACGCTGGTGGTCAACAAGCTCCGTGGCACGCTCAACGTCTGTGCCGTCAAGGCCCCGGGCTTCGGCGATCGCCGCAAGGCGATGCTCGAAGACATGGCCGTTCTGACCGGTGGACAGGCCGTCTTCGAGGACCTGGGCATCAAGCTCGAGAACGTGGAACTCAAACAGCTCGGTCGGGCCAAGAAACTCAAGGTCGACAAGGACACCACCACGATCATCGAGGGCGCCGGAAAGACCGACGCAATCAAGGGCCGGATCGAGCAGATCAAGAGCGAAATCGACATTACCACCAGCGACTACGATCGCGAGAAGCTCGAAGAGCGCCTGGCCAAGCTGGTGGGCGGTGTGGCCCAGATCAACGTCGGGGCGGCCACCGAGGTCGAGATGAAGGAGAAGAAAGCGCTGGTCGAGGACGCCATGCACGCCTGCCGGGCCGCGGTCGAAGAGGGCATCCTCCCCGGCGGCGGCGTCGCCCCCCTCCGGGTGCTCGACGCCCTC
>DATKXO010000404.1:0-18345 GCA_035528995.1 Phycisphaerae bacterium
CGGCGTGCGGGTCGGGGGGGCACGCTGGGGATGTCCCCGGCCGGCGTGTTGGACAACGAGATGGCCAGGGGGGATGCTTGGTCGGATCGGTTTGCCGGGGGCTGTTGGCGCCGGGCTGGAGAGCCGGGCGGCAGATGGATGGGCCGGCGGGGGTGGGGCGAGGGGCCCCTGGCGGCACGCGAATTGCTAGCCGGTAAGGCAAGGCGCACGGGAATCGATGGTTCCAGACGGTGCCGGACAATTACGCCGCAGAAGGAGACTGCAACATGAAGAGCGAGAAACCCGCCAGCGTTATCACCCCGCCGACGGAGATCCGCACCAGGAAGCGGGGCGTCTGGTTGCTGAACAACCCTTCGACGAACAAGGGTCTGGCCTTCAGCCCGGAGGAGCGGGTGCGTTTCGGCGTGCACGGCCTGCTGCCGCACACGTTTTGCACGATCGAGAAACAGGTGGAGCTGGAGCTGGAGCACATTCGGGCGAAGCCCAGCGACCTGGAGAAGTACATCTGTCTGGCGGCACTGCAGGACCGCAACGAGGTCCTGTTCTACCGTGTGCTGGTGGAGAACATGGAGGAGATGATGCCGATCGTCTACACGCCGACGGTCGGTCAGGCCTGCCAGCGCTACAGCCACGTTTTCCGCTCGGCCCGCGGGATATGGCTGACGCCGGATGACAAGGACCGGATTCCGGAGGTGCTGCGCAACTCGCCGTTCAAGGACATCCGGCTGATCGTGGTGACCGACAATGAGCGGATCCTGGGTCTTGGGGACCAGGGCGCGGGGGGGATGGGGATTCCGGTGGGTAAGCTGGCGCTTTACGTGGCCGGTGCGGGCATCCACCCGTCGAAGGTTCTGCCCATCAGCCTGGACATCGGGACGGACAACTCCGGGCTGCTGGAGGACCCGTGTTACGTGGGCTATCCCAAGCGTCGTCTGCGGGGCAAGGAGTACGACGATTACGTGGAGACCTTTGTGGCCGGCGTGCAGGAGGTGTTCCCGCACGCTCTGCTCCAGTGGGAGGACTTCCACAAGGACCGGGCCTTCAAGCTGATCGAGCGTTACCGCAGGCGCGTGCCGTGCTTCAACGACGACATCCAGGGCACAGCGGCCGTCACGACGTCCGGCGTGTTCGCGGCCCTGCGGGTCACGGGGCAGAAGATCGGCGAGCAGCGTTTCGTGTACATCGGGGCGGGCGAGGCCTGCACGGGGATATCCCGCCTGCTGGCCACGGCCATGCGGTCGGACGGCGTGCCCGAGGAAGTGATCCGGAGGTCGCAGATCCTGTTTGACAGCCAGGGGCTGCTGTATGAGGGGCGGGCCATCCATGACGAACACAAGCTGGAACTGGCCGTTCCCAAGGACGTCCTGGAATACTACGGCATCAAGGGCGAGAAGCCGACCCCGGAGGAGGTTATCGCCGCGGTGAAGCCCACGGTGCTGATCGGTGCGACGGCCCATCCGGGCACGTTCCGCGAGGCGATGATCCGGGAAGTGGCCAAGCACGTGGAACGGCCGATGATCATGCCGCTGAGCAACCCGAACAGCAAGGCGGAGTGCACGCCGTCCGAGGCCATTGCCTGGACCGACGGTCGGGGGCTGGTGGCGACGGGGAGCCCGTTCCCGGACGTGGAATACAACGGCAAGCGGTACGTGATCGGGCAGAGCAACAACGTGTTCATCTTCCCCGGGGTGGGGCTGGGCGTGATCATTGGTGAGATTCGGGAGGTCACCAACGAGATGTTCGAGATCGCGGCCCGGACGCTGGCGGAGTGCGTGACGCAGGAGCGACTGGACATGGGCGCCCTCTACCCGAGCCAGAACGATCTGCGGCAGGCCAGCGCCAAGATCGCGGCCAACGTGATCCGCTACGCCAGCAAGAACCACCTGGGGCGCATAATCCCGGACGATCAGGTTGATGACGTGGTGGCGGCATCGATGTGGTGGCCGGAGTACGTGCCGGTGGTGCCGGACGGCGGGTAGGCCGACGCGAGGCAGGACCGGTTCAGGATAGTTGGTATGCAGGAGGCCCCGGCGAGATCACCGGGGTCTCTTTTTGCGCCCGGGGACCATCGGATGGGGGCGTGCCTTCGAGGTCATGGGTGTGTTGCGAGCGGTCGGTCGGGCGCCGCGCCGGCGGTGGTTCAGAGGATGGGGATTCCGGAGGACCAAGCTTCGAGCCGTTCCAGGTCGTCGGGACTGATGGTGACGGTGGTGGAGAGGGCGTACATCTCGTAGCAGAGTTTCCATCGAACGGCCACTCCGGCGTAGATGAGGAACATGGCGGCGGCGGTGGCCTCGGAGATCAGTCGCCGGCGATATCGGATCAGGACGACGCTGCTTCCGCCGACCAGGCCCAACTTGAAGACGCCGACGGCGATGGGTCCCAGGGGGAGGATGAAACGGGCGATGGGGTTGGACTCGTCCAGCACACCCTGTGCGTGGGCCAACAGGGTGAGCATCAGGTCGAAGATGTTGATCAGCCAGAGCCCGGCCAGAATACAAATAACCCGATGCGCCCTGGAGGCGGTTACCCAGCGGATAGCGCCGTGCAACAGGCCGCGTTCCCCCGGCAGCATCGGAGGCAGCAGGGGTCGAGCTGGAGCTTGAGGGCATTCCATGTACCGCGTATCGGTTGCGTCGGGGATGAACTTCATCAGGCGCCGCCGCGAGCGGCGACCCATAAACCAGCGCGACGGACGGGGCGAACGCGGCGTCAGTGGTCGCGGTGCTATCGGAAGCACGTTTGCGAGCCGGGGTAAGCGGAGGCTGTCGAATTCGGACGTTGCGTGCCCCGTTCGGTTCGCAACGGCAGGAGTGGACCTTGCCGGACGACTGGCGGCGCGGTTATGCGGGGCCGGACCGGATCGGACGGCGGCGGTGACGGCCGACGGGACGCCGAATGCAAGAGCGCCGGGCCAGGGCGGCTTCAACAAGTTTTCAAAACTTTTGAAACAGGTGGAGCGCAGACCGGCGGTCCCTAGAATGTGTGGCCGCACCGGGGGATGCAGCGCACGACGCCTGCGTGCCCGATGGGGTGTGTGCGGCCGGGGTCATGGAAACGTCTCTGTCCACGCTGCTGAACGATTTCTACTCGCCGGTGGCCGACGAGTTGGCCCGGGTGGAGCGCCGCTTCGACGAGGAGCTGGTCAGCGAGCTGCCCATGGTCGACGATCTGTGCGGGCGCGTGCGTCTGTATCGCGGCAAGATGCTGCGTCCGACGCTGCTGCTGCTGACGGCCAAGGCCTGCGGTTCGATCCGCGACGAGCACATCACGCTGGCGGCCGTGCTGGAGATCGTGCACGTGGCCACCCTGGTGCACGACGACGTGCTGGACGAGGCGGACGTGCGGCGGAAACGGGCCACCATCAACGCCGGCGACGGAAACGAGACGGCGGTGCTGCTGGGCGACTACCTGATCAGCCACGCGTTTCACCTGTGCAGCGGCTTGAACGATCAGTTCGCCTCCCGCCTGATCGGGAGCACGACCAACACCGTCTGCGAAGGCGAGCTGATGCAGATCCATCATCGGGCCGACGCCGGCCTGAGCGAGTCGCTCTACCTGGACATCATCCGGCGCAAAACCGCGGCGCTGACGGGAGCCTGTTGCGAATTGGGTGCTCGGTATGCCGGGGCCTCACCAGGCGAAGCGGAAGCGTGGCGGCAGTTCGGTCTGAACGTGGGTGTGGCCTTCCAGATCGTGGACGACGTGCTGGACTACACGGGCACTCAGCAGAAGGTGGGCAAGACGCTGGGGCGCGACCTGGAACTGGGCGAACCGACGCTGCCGACGATCCACGCGATGCGTCACGCTGCGCCGGCCGTCCGGGCGGAGTTGGCCCTGGCGCTGGGTAACGGGCACACGGTTTCGCGAGAGCGCATCTGCGGCTGGCTGGAAGAGACGGGCAGCGTCGAGTACGCCTACGGCCGGGCTGCCGAGTTCATCACTACCGCCCAGACGCACCTGGAAGGCGTCCGCCCTTCACCGGCCCGGGACGCGTTGTGGGCCGTCACTGAGTTCGTCCTCCGGCGCCAGCATTGACTGCACATCGTCGAGCATGCCAGGGGCGTCGGAACACACTGCGGATCACTGGAGGCGCGGCGCGTAGGTTCGCCGTCGCGGCGGTGAGAGGGCGGATGTTCAGGCGTAGCCCGGGGCGCGCGGATCGGTCGGATTCTGCGAGGGAGGATCGATCCGCGACGTTCATCTCTCCGGAATCTGAGATGCGTCCGAAGCGACTGTCGAACCCGGAACCGTCGCCGGTTTGCCAATGGCTTTCAACTCCCCGCCTTCGTAGGTGCTGACCGTACCGGCGCGGCTATCCAGAAACCGGTCTCCGTCGCGCAAGCCCAGGTTCTGGACCGAGAAGGTCTGCGGTGGAATAACGATATTGACCTGGGATTCAAGCAGCGTGAGCGTGCGCTGGAAGACGAGGAGTTGATCCTCCGCGTTGAAGGACTGGTACCGGACTTGGGAGGGCAGCAAGATGCCGTCCTGCTCGGTGTATTGCCATTCGATCTGTTGCCGCACGTTGTTCTCAGAATCGCGTATGAGGAAGCGCGTGATGTTGAAACCGGCGTTGGCTGCGAATGTCATTTCCTGGAATCTGTAGACGCCCGGCCTGATCGTGCCGGGCAGAGTGACCTTGTACTCCAGCCCGTCGTCTTCACTGTTTCGAGACACGGTCAGTGCGTAGTCGCTGTCCTTCAGATGGCCCGCCTGGCGGAGTGCCGTGGCAATCATTTCCAGTTCCTGCCAGGCCGGACGTGGGTAACCGAAGAGTGTTTGCGGATCGACGATCGCGCCCCATTCCTGGCCTTCCGCTTCTTGTCGGGCACTCTCGAAGGCGGTCGGGCGTGCGGGCCGGTCCGAAGCCATGGCGCCGGCGTGATTCAGGTTCGGCTGGAAGTGGAGGAAGCGATCGGGCGTCACGATGGAACACTGATCGAACGGGTGGAACTCGAGGCCGAGGGGCTGCCCGCTGTCGAGTGCAACGGCCTCGACGTTATGGGCCTGGAAGTGGGTGTAGAGTTGATCGTGCCTGAAATCCCGGGCGAAAGTAACGATGGCGTCGGTGCGAATCTCGATGTCGGATGGGTGGGTCGTCAGATCCGGCGCGTGGGTTTGCATGAACGTGCGGGCCCTGGGGCCGTGGAAGCGCTCCAGATCCTGGACTTGAAGGGTGCCGTTCCAGGTCTGGAGGGCATTCCAAGTCTGCTTGTTCTGTTGGGTGAGCATGGTGAGCAGTGTCGGCATTTCGTCCTCTAGGATGAGGTCGCCGCGCGAGAGAGGGGCGTTGCAGAAACAGAGGACGGGCACGATCATGGCGCAGACGATGATGGAGCGATTGGGATGTCGGAGTGAGTTCTTTGCAGTCAACATGGGTTTTCCTTTAGAGAGGCTGCTGGAGGCAATCGGGGTCTTCCGGATCACAGCAACACTTGTCATATATGCACAGCATGTTCATGACCAGGCGGGCACGGGGCGCGCCGCTGGCAATGCAAGTCTGACAGAACAGGGGCACGGGAAAGGTCCCTACGCACATAACGCCGTTCGAGCACATCGAAAAGGAGACGGCGGGCCCCTCCACGCAGGACTGTGTCTGGTAGCAAACCACCCAGCGATCATCCTGGGCTCGATACGGCCAGCATGTGGTTCCCTCGTGGACCGGGATCATAATGGCGACGGCGCCGGGGTTGTAGATCTTCCGAGTCGTGTCCGAGCAGGTGTTAAATCCCCATTCGTCGCAGCCCGGACACTGGACGTTGACGCCGATACACATGCTCAGCTGCCGGCATACACCCATGCAGTCGGGTATACCCCAGGCGGGAGGATCCGGGTCGCGTGCGTGTACCGGCGTGGAGTCTCCGAGCAGGAACATGAAAAGAGACCCACTCACGATACAGCCAAGGACTGCAAGAGAACGGTTCCTTGGAGGGCAGAGAGCGCGCACGGGAGACATGGGATATCCTCCTTCATCGTCCCAGCTCCCCTGCCGCACGATGGTGTGAACTTGCACTTGGAACTGGCCTATTATTTCGCACTTTCCCGGCGGCGTCAAGCGCAAAAAAAAAAAAGCGTGCTCAGCAAAATCTGTGGGTACGTAAGAGCGCCCCAGCAGGGGGAAACGCGATTCTTGAGGCCTTGCGGGCCGGTTTGTGTCTGCGCCAGGTGGGTCGAGACCGACATCGAGTTTGATGACCCTGTCTTCACCACCATCTGAGCGGCCTCTCAGCCTGTAGCTCGGGACCCTGTCGGCCGTCGCTCGCCCAAACCAGCGAAGCGAGCGGGCGACGGCCGATAGGGTGGGACGCAGGCGGCCTGCGGACGGGCTCCCCGAGGCTTGAGCGTATTGGGGACACCCACAGATTCTGCCGGAGAGCCAAAAAAAAGGGGGGGGGAAAGGGGACGGCGCAAACCGGGATCGGCTGGAAGCTTCTTGGTCTCCGACGGTGGAGGAGCGAGGTCAGGTCGGCGTGCCGGCCGTCTTGGTGTGTGTCTCCTGCTGTAGTGCTCGAGCGGCACGCACGCAGCTTACTACGGCACGGACGACCGCGGTAGCGTGCCGGCCAGCACTTCACGTGCGGGGTCATATGGAGAAAGGGTTGCCGCCCTAATCGGCAGCTTCCTGGGCCGGGTCAACGGAGACGTATCACATCCACGCAGCGCAGCTCCCAGATGCTGTCAATTTCGCGGAGAGCGGCAATCCGGTCATGAAGCTGAGCTCGCTCGCGGGGGCAGCCCCAGCGGAGGACGAACCAGATCTCGGGCTCGTCGGACTCGGCCAGGTAGCTCAGCATCTCATCGAATGTGGTCGCATCGTCCGGATAATAGGGGGCGAAGGCGTTGGGCGCCTGGCCTTCGGTGTAGACCGGGCGAACCCGACAGCGCCCTTTCAGGTAGTATTCGAGGGGGAAATAGGCGTAGTCCTGGTAGACGAACACGGTCGCGCCGGTCGTGTTCTGCTGGATCAGAATGTCGGCGGCCTGCGGCCATTCCTCGACGACCAGGTCGCGGTCGCGGTTGGGGGGCCAGAACCCGGTGAGCAGTGCCAGAACCGCGACGCCAAGGACCGGCCGACGCGTCAGCAGCGCGGCGAACAGAATCAGGGCGGGGGCCTGTGCCACGATGGCGTATTTCACCTGGAAGATCGGGGTGGAGAACCTGGACCACACAAAGGGGATCAGGATGGGCAGGGCGGTCCAGGCCAGCAGGCCCCACAGGTGGCAGCGGCGGATGCGCTTTCGGCCGGGCTCGTCCGATGGCACGGTCTGCGTGGGTTGGCCGACCGAACGGCTCCGAATGCGGGCGATCAGCCAATGCAGGGCCATCACCACGCCCACAACGACGATGGGCCAGCGTAGGGGGCGCACCAGTACCAGCATGTGGTGGGCGGCCTGGGCGAGGGCCGTCCAGGAAGGCTCGGCGATCCAGTATCCGCGTTGCACCTCAGCGATCTGCTGTAAGAGAACGGGGACCCAGGGAAGGAAAGAAAGGACGGCCAGCGTGATGGAGAGCAGGCCCAATCGGATAAGCCTTCGTCGCGGTGTGCCGGGGGGCGGGGGGTCGCGCCATGCCGTAAGGAGCCAAACCACCTGAGCGGCGAGCACGAACCAGCCGAAGGTGTGGGTCCAGAGCAGGGCGGAGGTGGCCACGGCGTATCCGGCCGCATCACGCAGGTTCTGCCGTTCGATCAGTCGGCACAGGAACAGGGAGCTGATCAGGGAGAGCAGTTGGATCAGGGCGTAGAACCTGGCTTCCTGGGCGTAGGCGACCGAGAAGTTGCAGACGGCGAGCAGGGCGACGGCAATGGCGGCCGTCGTTCGGCAGGAGACGCGGCGGGCAAGAGCGTACAGGACGCCGATGGAGACCACGGAAACGAGCGCCGACATCAGGCGGATGGCTGCGGCTGAGGTGCCGAACAGACCCACCCAGCCGGACAGTAAAAAGTGGTACAGCGGCGGGTTGGTGCCGAGCCGACGCATCTGGACGACCTCGGCCCAGTCCACGGTGGCGTAGAGGATGCTGAAGGCTTCGTCTACCCAAATGGGACGGCGGTGAATGGCCCAAATTCGCAGGGCGATGCCCAGGACGAGGCACAGCTCCAGCAGCGCTGCTGCGGCGACGTGGCGGGTCCTGAGAGGTGGATCGGCCGTGGAATGGCGTTCCATTGAGCAGACGCTCCCGGGGGGCGCGGCGGTGGAGAGTGCCCTTTCCTTTGGGTCTTCGCGTTGGACGGTGTCCGCGCCGTCTCTAGAATACTGGAGGGGGACGGAACAATCACGCGGGCTGAAGGGGATCGGGTCCATGGGGCACGTCGTCCTGCTGCTGAGTTTGGGGCTGGTCAGCGTCGCGGCCTACGCGGGCGACGAGGACGCCCTTCCGGACGAAGTCGACCAGGAACAGTTCACGGCCCAGATCGATTCCCTCACGGCCGAGTTCAAGCGTCTGGGCGACTGGGAAGCGCAGTACGAGATCATTGACCGGGCGATCGACCATGCCTGGTCGCAGAACCAATGGGACGACGAATCGGATGTGTTCGCCCGCGACATGATACGGGAGGTGGCCCACATTCCCCCGTGGGAGTTCGAGCGTCGCATGGAGACCATGGTCGGGCGGGTGGGCGAGCGGTACGCCCTGTCGCCGGGCGACCGGGCCAGGTTCCAGTCCGGCATGTACCGCGAGGTCTTCGGGATGCTGTGGGCCAACGGTCCGACGATCGTGAAGCAGACGCGAGAGTACATCGGTATGCGGCTGCGGGGCGAGCCGTTTACGCCGGAGAACGTGGCCCGGTGGATGCGCGAGGGCCAGGGTATGGCCCAAGACATGCGGCAGCGATCCATGCGCATCATCGAGGAGTTCCGGGAGACGATCGACGAAAACCACCGGGCGCTGCTCGAGCGGGACTTGGCCAGTTTCGACCGCCGCATGGCCTACATGGACCGGATGCGCGAAACGTGGGCCCAGGGGGGGTGGAAACCGGAGCAGTGGGGCCTGGACAAGGACCCGATCCAACTGCGGGCCGAACAGACGGTTCGACCGGCCACCGAGTTCTCGGCTGGGCAAGAGGCGGCGCTGCAGCGGCTGGGTGTCAAGGTGGCGGCCCACTGGGACTACGCTCCCTCGACCTGGGAGACCTACGTTCGTGCCTTCATCGCGCTGTACGAACTGGACGCGAGCCAGAAGGCCACGGCGGAATCCATCCTGGTCGAGGTGCTGGAACGGGCCATGAGCTACATGCGGGCCCGGGCCGCGGAACTGGTGGAGATCGGCGTGAGCGACCGGGCCGGTCACGACGGCTTCGCCCCTGTTCGGAGCCTGTTCAACGAGCTGGAGTCGAGACTTGAGCGGATACCGACCGCGGCCCAGCGGGCCCGGGTCGAACGAGAAGCTATTGCACCAGAATAGGTTAGAGGCTTCATGGTGGCGATTTCGCCTTGCAGTTCGCCTTGATTTGGATCGACAGGGCATATAGGATATGCCGAAGAGGTATCTGCGGGTTGGCGCGGCGGGACTCAGGCGGATGCGCCTGGTCAGGACGGTTTGATGTATTTGAGGAAGCGTAGAGGTTATCGGGGGGCAACAGCGGCTGTGTCGCTGGCCGGAGTGCTCGTAGCTCTCTTTGCGAGCGAGGGTTATGGGCAGAGTCTCCGCGTGAACCAGCCGAGTGCCTCCGGGCTGGGAGGCGTGGCCAACGTCGGTCAGATCGGCAACACGGGGGTGGCACGGAATTTTGGCCAGAACGCGCCGTTTACCGTGCCCCGGGGGGCGACGCCGCTGCGGCAAAACGCACAGCAACTGATGGGCATGAGCCGCCAATACTCGATGTTCAGGCAGCGCAGAGGCGGGAGTACCGGCCTGTCGCTGCTGAGCGCCGGGATCTACAATCAACAGAGCGTAAGTACCAGCTGGCACAAGCGTCTGGCGACGGGAGGGGCGGCCCGGTATGTGCGTCAACCGCCGAGGCTGGGCGCGGCCGGTGCAGGCGGCGCGCCGGGCGTAGACCGGGCGTTGAGCAATCTGATACTGCAACCGCAGGCGCTGCTGCAGACGACGGCCTTCCTGGGCCCGATGTCCGGGCTGACCTTGCCGATCGGTGGCGTTCGGGATGCGATGTCCGCCATCGACCAGACGACGTCGGCACCTTACGCGATGCAATCGCCTTCCCCGGAGACGCGTCACACGCAATCGGAGTTGATGGCCTCGCGGCTGGAAGTGCTGCGGCAGCGGGCCCTGAAGGACGCCTGGAAGTGGTTCAAGGCGGACGATTTCGAACGGGCCCGTTCGGCGTTCGAGAGCGCGGAGATGTTGGACCGTTCGGACCCCGAACCGCGGGCCGGTGCGTTCTTCTGCTTGGTCGCGGACAGGCGCTACGCTCAGGCCCAGCAGAATTTCAACCGGATCATCCGCTATGACATGGGCAAGGACCGGAATCCGTTCAAACTGGACTTCGGGCTGGCGCAGCGCTACTCGACGCCGCGGCGGATGCGGCTTGACGTTCGGGAATTCATGGACTTCAACGACGCCCAGGAGAACCCGGTAGGACTGTATGGGGCCCTGTGTTATCTGCTATGGCATGCCGATCTCCGGGAGGAAGCTTTGCGGGGCGCGCAGCACCTCATTCAGAACGATTCCGGTGGTCAGGCCGGTTGGTTTGGTCGCATGATCCTAGCTGCGGCCAAGGAGGAGGGCGTCGTGCCGACCGAGTAGCGCCGGGGACCGCCGGCGTTGTGCTCCTCTGCTCGGGGACTGGTGGGCGCAACCTAGGGAGGGGCGGCTGCGCGATGTGGGAGGGGTGCTGCTCATGGGTCCTCCACTGACCGAGCAACCGGGTGTGCAGCGTGACGAGTGAACTGAGCAACCCGCCGGAGACACCGGGACTCGGATTCGTGGTGCGGTACCGCACGCCGATCTCCGTGGCCCTTCACGCCGGCGCCTTCATCCTGAGCCTGGTCTCGGCATTTGCCCTGGCCTATAACTTCCGCCTTCCCAGTCCGAAGCTGCTTCCGCTGTTCGGCATGCTTCTGTGCCTGGTGCTGCCGTTGAAGCTGGTGGTGTTCTGGGTGACCAAGCAGTATCGGGGCTCCTGGCGCTACGTCGGTCTCCGCGACCTGTTCGGCGTGGTCAAGGCCTCGTACATCAGTGCGTTTCTGTTCGTGCTGGTCTTTTTCGCGATGGAGAACATCTGGCTGCGGCTGGGCAAGGGGCGGAGTTTCTTTGATCCGTCGGGGATATTCGCGCAATCGGTCTTTCTGCTGGACGTGGTGGCGACGATCGTGCTCGTTTCGGCCGCTCGGATCGCGGTCCGCTTCTACTACGAGGAGGTTCGGGCGGGGCAGGTGGGCGATCTGACCCGGGTGCTGATTGTGGGGGCGGGCGACTCGGGCGAGGCCCTGCTGCGGGAGATCCTGCGGATGCCGTCCGTCCGCTACGACGTGGTGGGTTTCGTGGATGACCAACCGCGGTCGCAGCACGCCCGGATTCACGACGTGGAGGTTCTGGGCAAGACCCAGCGACTCAAAGAGCTTTGCGAGCGGGAGGACGTGGAAGAGGTCTTCATTGCCCTGCCGGGGGCAACACCCAAGGACCTGCGGCGCGTGGTGGAGCTGTGTCAGGGCACCAACGTGCGCTTCCGAACCGTGCCGCCGGCGATCGACCTGATCGAGGGGCGGGTCCAGGTCTCGCAGATCCGGCCGGTCGATATCGAGGACCTGCTGGGTCGCGATCCGGTGGCCCTGGACATCGCCGCGATCGGTGCGGCGCTCAAGGGCAAGCGGGTCATGGTGACCGGCGCGGGCGGCAGCATCGGGTCGGAGATGTGCCGACAGATCGCCGCTTTCGAGCCCGAAAGCCTGATCCTGCTGGAACAGGCGGAGAACAACCTGTTCGAGATCGATCGGGAACTGAGACAGACGTTCCCGGAGCTGAACGTCGATCCGGTGGTGGCGGACATCTGCGACAAGACCCGGGTGCGGGCGTTGATGCGTTCCGGCAGGCCGTCGGCGGTGTTCCACGCGGCCGCTCACAAGCACGTGCCCATGATGGAGATCAACCCGGGCGAGGCGGTGAAGAACAACGTCGATGGGACGCGGACGGTGGCCGACGCCGCCGTCGAGGCCGGGGTCGAGAAGATGGTGATGATCTCGACGGACAAGGCCGTCAACCCCACCAGCATCATGGGCTGCACCAAGCGTGTGGCCGAGATGTACGTGCAGCAACTCAGCGCCCGCAGCGAAACGCAGTTTGTGACGGTGCGTTTCGGCAACGTGCTGGGCAGCAGCGGGAGCGTGATCCCGATCTTCAAGAAGCAGATCGCCTTGGGCGGACCGGTAACGGTGACCCATCCGGACATGACCCGTTACTTCATGACCATTCCGGAGGCGGCGCAGTTGGTGCTCCAGGCCGGCACCATGGGACGGGGCGGGGAGATCTACGTTCTGGATATGGGCGATCCGATTCGCATCGTTCAACTGGCCGAGGACATGATCACCCTGAGCGGGCTGCGTCCCGGCTCGGACATCGAAATCGTCTTCAGCGGAATTCGGCCCGGTGAGAAGCTGTTCGAGGAACTGTCCATTCGCGGCGAAGGCGTGTCGCCGACCCGGCATCCCAAGATCGGCATCTGGCGGAACCGCCCTGAGGACTGGGACCAGTTGTGCGGGCGGATCGAGGAGTTGCTGGCTTTGGCCGATTGTGAAGACCCCATGCGAATCCGGGGCCAGTTGGCCAAGACGGTGCCGGAATTCGGCGGCAACGCGCCGGACGCCGGGCCCGATGGTGATGCCGTGGCCGACTCGGTCGGGTCGGATTCGGCGCTGCCGGAGGTGGGCAAATCGCCGGCCGGCCCCGCTGTGGGCGTGTGAGCCCGGCGAATGCGGGAATCCGGTCGTCCAGCGGCCACGGATCTGTTACCCACAGCAAGGCACACAGTATCGTCCGCGTCGGGTGGTCTGCCGGGCGGGCGTGTGGTAGCATGCCCCTGATCGCCGCGCAGGCGTGGTCGGCGGACAGGACCGGGATGCAGGAAGTCTCCGAATACTACCGACACTGTCCGGATCAGCCGAAGGTGCTGATTTCCGACGCGGTCTGCCTGGGGCGGCGTCGCAACCGTTATCCCCAGTGTCCGGGATGCCGGTTCAACGACGAGGAGCGCTCCGCCGCCGCAGGAGGCCCGCGGCCCCTCACCGCCCACGCCGCATCGGACGTCGAGCAGGTCTTCGTGAACGACGGCGTCCGGGCGACTTATCCCGATCATTTGGACGAAGAGCTGGCCTGGCGGATCGGGCACGCCTCGGCTTCGTATCTGCGGGGCGCTCTGCGTGGTCTGGATCGGAGCGACCCCGTGGCCACGACCGTCGTGGTGGGGCGGGACACTCGAGGCAGCAGCCCGGCGCTGTGCGCGGCGCTGGTGGAAGGTGCCCGCTCGACCGGAGCGGCTGTGGTGGATATCGGGGTGGTGGACACTCCGCAGCTCTACTTCGCGATCAATCACTTCCGCAGTTGCGGCGGGGTCCAGACGACCGGCAGCGGGCGGGCTGCACCGTACAACGGTTTCAAGATCGCCGGGCAGGGCGGGAGGCCGGTGGCGGCCGAGACCGGACTGATGGACGTCGAGCGCATCGCCGCCAACATGATCAAACACGACACCGGGCAGGAGGGCGCCCTGCGGACTCAAGACCTGACCAACGAGTATCGCGCTTTCGTGCGCGGGCATCTTCTTTCGCCCCGCCCGATGAAGGTGGTGGTGGATGCTTCGAACGGTACTGGGGGGAAATGGGTGCCGCGGATCTTCGACGACCTGACCGACGTGGAACTGATCTGCCTGAACAGTGAGCATGACACCGAGTTCGCCCACGTCCCGGACCCGCTGGGTGAGGGATGCCTCGATCCGCTGAAAAAGGAAGTCGTCCGGCGCGGAGCGGACTTCGGCGTGTGCTTCGACGGAGATGCCGACCGCGTCGTGGCCGTGGATGAGGCCGGCGAGGCCGTCGAGCCCGACCTGCTGACGGCGCTGCTGGCCAGGCCTCTTCTGGCCCGCGCTGCCGGGTCGACGATCGTGTACGACCTGCGCAGCAGCCGGGTGGTGGCGGAGGAGATCAAGGCCGCCGGTGGGGTTCCTCGGCGCGAACGGGTGGGCTACGCCTACATGCGCAAGGCCCTGGCCGAGTCCAAGGGAGTCTTCGGGGGAGAGCTCTGCGGGCGCTACTACTTCAAGGAGAACTTCTACTGCGAGTCTGGCGTCCTGGTTTTCGTGCACCTGATCAACATGCTGACCAGTGAGCGTCGCGGACTGGTCGAACTGGTGCGCCCGCTGAAGCGGTACACGCGTAGCGGGCGGCGCACGTTCGAGAGTTCGGACGCTAACGCGGTGCTGCGGCGGCTGGCGGAGGCCTATGCCGGCGCCCGGGTGGACTTTCTGGACGGGCTGACCGTGCAGTACGAGGACTGGTGGTTCAACGTTCGCCCCGCCGACGACCAGGCGGCGCTGTGCCTCAATCTCGAGGCCACTACGCCGGAGTTGATGCAGGAAAAAGTGGACGAGGTGAGCGGTCACCTCGCTTCGCTGGTGACCCCCTGATTCCCGTGAGCTGAGTTGGACTCTTCGGGATCCGACCCCGACTTCGAGGTGGTGATGGATCGGACCGCACATCTGAACCTGGATTGTGGCCTGGAACTGGGGGTGGTGCCGCTGCCCGAGGCCCAGGTGGTGGCGGTGGAGTTGCGCGTCCTGGCGGGGGCGGCCGACGAGCCGGCCGAGAAGCTGGGACTGGCTCGGCTGATCCAGGAGACGATCAACAAGGGCACGGAGCAGCGCGAGGGGCGGGCTCTTCTGGACGCGTTTGACGAGCTTGGGGCCTCAGTGGGGTCCTGGGCCGGGCGGGAGGCCACTGGGTTCAGCTTCGTGTGCCTGCCGGAGTTCGTCGAACGGGCGGTGGAGTTGCACGCGGAGTTCCTGCGCAGGCCGACCTTCCCTGAGGACGCTGTTCAGACTGCCCTGGCGCTGGCCGAGCAGGAGATGGCCGCGCTGGAGGATGACCCGCCGTCACTGGCGGACAAGCTGATCTCTCGCCAGGGATTTGGGCCCGTGCTGGGCCGGCATCCGCTGGGCGAGCGGGAGACGCTGGCTCGGATCGGGCGCGATGACCTGGTGGAGCACTGGCGGCGGACTTTCGCGACCGGGCGGATGCAGGTGACGGCGGCCGGGCCGGTCGAACCGGATGCCGTGGCCGCGATGATCGAGCGGCACCTGGCCGGTTTCGGCGACGGCGAGCGGACGGGTCGCGAGCGGTTCGAGTTCTCCTTCGCGCCGGCTCGCTCGCATCACTCCAAGGAACTCGAGCAGGAGCAGATCGCGATTTGTTTCCCATCGGCCGCGGTGACGGATGCCGATTTCCCGGTCGAGCGGGTGTTGCTGGGCGTGCTCTCCGGGGGGATGAGCGCCCGGCTTTTCACCGAGGTCCGTGAGAAGCAGGGGTTGGCCTATGACGTCCACGCGATGAACGACAACCCGCGGGGCTGGGGGATGATCTTCGTCTCGGCGTCCTGCAAGCCGGATCGGGCCGAGACCACGTTTCGCACGCTGCTCCGCGAGATCGACCGACTGAGCGAAGACCTGACCGAAGACGAGCTGGACCGGGCCCGGTCGCGGATCATCGCCCGGGAGGAGACGCTGGCCGACCTGACCCGATCGCGCCGCAGCGCGTTGTCCTATGACCTGTTTCACCGCGGTCATCCGTTGTCCCTTGAGGAGAGGATCGAGCAGATTCGCGGGGTGACCGCAGACGATCTGTCGCGGTACCTGGCGGGGCACCCGCGCGATCGTCTCAGCATTCTGACTCTCGGCCCCCACGAACTGACCGATGTGTAGGGAATCGACCGGCGGAGTGAGCGTCTGATGAGCACGGCAGATCGGTTCCACTTCCATACGCTGGACAACGGGCTGCGGATCGTGACGGAGCGCATGCCCGGTATTCGTTCGGCGGCGGCCGGCTTTCTGGCCCGGACCGGCTCTCGGGACGAGGTCCCGGAACTGGCCGGCGTGTCGCACTTCCTGGAGCACATGTGCTTCAAAGGGACGGCCAAGCGGACCTGGGAGCAGATCAACGTCGATTTCGACCGCATCGCGGCCGACTACAACGCCTTCACCAGCGAGGAGCGGACCTTCTACTACGGCTGGGTGCGCCACGAGGACGTCGGCAAGCAGATCGAACTGCTGAGCGACATGATGCGCTCGCGGCTGCCGAGTGCCGAGTTCGACATGGAGAAGAAGGTCGTGCTCGACGAGATCGCCCGGTCGAAGGACCAGCTCATGCACGTGGCCTACGACCTGCACCACGAGAAGGTGTTCGCCGACCACGCCCTGAGCTGGCCGATCCTGGGCCACGACCGGACGGTGGGGGCCCTGACCCGCGACCAGATGCACAGTTACTTCGAGGCCCGGTACGCGCCGAACAACCTGGTGCTGATCGTGGCGGGCAACGTGGACCCGGCGCAGATCGTGGAGCATGCCGCGGAGTATTGCGGAAAGTGGCCCACCGGGCCGATCGGTCCGACTCGTACCGCGCCGGCGACGCGGGCGGGCACGGCCGTGCAGCAGATCGAGCGGTTCAACCAGCAGCTCATCGTTCTGAGCTTCGCGGCGCCGTCGGCGGCCGACCCGATGCATGAGACGGCCAACGCCGCGACGCAGATCCTGGGCGGGGCCAACTCTCGGTTTTTCTGGAACATCGTTCAGACGGGTCTGAGCCCGGACGCATCGTGCTATCGGCTGCCGTACAGCGACTGCGGCCGGCTGCTGCTGTGGGGCCAGACCGATCCGGACAAGTGCGAGGAGTTGGCCAAGGCCATGCAAACCGAGGCCGGGCGGATGTGTACAAGTAAGGTGGACGAGCACGAGGTGCAGCGGGTGAAGAACAAGCGTCGGACGTCGCTGGCCGTCGAGGCGGAAGCGCCGTACCACCGGCTGCTGCAGATCATGGACGACGTGGACCTGCGCGGCGAGCCGCGGACGATCGAACAGCGGCTGGCGGCGGTGGACGCGGTGACGGTGGACGGCATCGCGGAATACTTCGAGCGTTACTCGATCGACCGGGACGGGTTCTTCCTGAGTGTGGGGCCGCTGGACTGGCCGCCTGTGAACTGACGGAGCGATGAGCACGGGGGCAGACCAACTTCAAATCCGGCGGATCTACTCGTCGAGCCCGGCCAAGGCGGCGACCATCTCGGTGGCCGGGGCGGCGCGGGCCCGGTTCAGCGTGCTGGGGGTACTGCATCTGCTGGTTGCGGGAGTCTGGTTGTACGTGGCCTGGTGGCCGGCGGACCGGCTGATCATCACCAACCTGAGCACGACCGGCTTGATCCACCTGTCGGCCACCGGCGGGCTGGACGGGTTGTTTGGAAGTGCTCCGTCGAACGTGGCCAACCCGGCTCCGCCGGAAGGCACGGAGGCGGTGTACTTAAACGCCAAGACCGCACGGGGCGCACCCGACAAGGCGGCCAGGGCGGAGGCGCTGGCCGAAAGCGAGCGGACGTTGACGCGGATCGGCGTGACCATGGAGACGTGGTTCGTGCTGGTCACCATCGTTGGCGGCTGGCTGGCGCTGTGCGGGGGGGCGGCGGCCGCGGGAATTCCTGTCCTTGATGCGGGTAGGCGGCGGCAACTCCTTCGGGTGGCGATCGTTCTGGGGCTGGTGGCGGCCGGTATCGCCATCAAGCTCTGGAAGGGGGGCTCTGGGGCGGCTTCTCCGCTGACCGTGGTCGAGATCGCGTTCGTGGCGGTGGTGATGCTCGTTGCGTGGTCGATGGCGGTGGCCCTTCCGCGTCGTGCGGCCGGGCGGACGGCCGCGGTGCTGGGCTTGATCCTGATCGGCGGCATCGCGTTGACCGCGATGCAATACGGGCGGGGGTATCCGGCGGGCGCTCCGCGGGTGGCGGCCGCACTGGGCATGGTGATCGCGGCGCTGATCGGGGCCGTCGCGGCGCGCCGTCTGGTGGGTCTGCAACGGGTGGCCGTGGTGATGGTGCTGCTGGCTGCCGTCGGCACGATGATCCTGCTCAAGATTGCCGGTTCGCTTGGCAGTGTTCACACGCACACGCTGGACGTCTCGACGTACGCCTGGGTGGGCGTGGTCCCGGCCTCCTACGCGGCGGCGTTGCTTGCGGCCCTGGCCCTTCGGCTGCGGTGACGGCGCGGTTGCAGATCATCCGAGGAAAAGGTGTCAGGATGGAATGGCACTGCCGCTTATTTGACAAGGACTTGCGCCGGTTTGTCCCTTTTCTCCGTGAGTAGTTCGGCGCGAGCTTGAGCGCGTGGCTTGGTGAGCAGGTCGTGCGGCTTCGGACGACGCT
>DATKXO010000405.1:0-6085 GCA_035528995.1 Phycisphaerae bacterium
CCCCCGCCCGCGACATGGCCTCGGCCGACGTCGTCCTGATCAACACCTGCAGCGTCCGCGACCACGCCGAGAAGAAAGCCCTCTCCAGACTCGGCCAGCTCAAAAGGCCCAAGCAGGACAATCCCGACATGGTCGTGGGCGTCATTGGTTGCATGGCCGAGCGCGACCCCGACGGAATCGTCGCCAAGGTGCCGTACGTCGACCTCATCTGCGGGCCGGGCGAACTGCACAAGATCCCCGCCATGATCGAGGAGGTCCGATCCTCGCGCCAGCGGGCCGTCGCCCTGGCCTCCAGCCGGTCGCGAAGGAGTTCGCTGGCCGAGCGGGCCCTGCAATACGATTCGCTCGAGGCCCTGGACCTGTCCCGCGAGCCGGAACCCGGCCAGCGCCCGTTGCAGCCCTACATCCGCATCCAGCGCGGCTGCGACAAGTTCTGCACCTTCTGCGTCGTTCCCTTCACCCGCGGTCCCGAGCGCAGTCGGCCGCCGAACCAGATCGTCGATGAGGCGAAGATGCTCGTTGACCGTGGAGCAAAGGAAATCACCCTGCTCGGCCAGACGGTCAACAGTTACCTCAACCAGGACGAGGGACACATGGTCCGCCTGCCCGACCTGCTCCAGCGATTGGACGCGGTGCCCGGACTGGAGCGCCTCCGCTTCGTCACCAGCTACCCCGGCGACTTCACCGAGGACATCTTCGAGGCCATGCGCGATCTGCCCACGGTCTGCGAATACCTGCACCTGCCGGTTCAAAGCGGCTCCGACGCCGTGCTCGCTCGCATGAAGCGGCAATACACCATCGCCCGTTTCTGCGAGCTGATCGACCGCGGGCGCGAAACCGTGCCCGGCATCACCTTCGCCACCGACTTCATCGTCGGCTTCTGCGGCGAGACCGACGAGGAATACGCCGAGACCGTCGCCCTGGTCGAGCGCTGCCGCTTCAAGAACATCTTCTGCTTCAAGTACTCGCAGCGCCCCGGCACGGTGGCCGACAAACGCATCCCCGATAACGTGCCCGAAACGGTCAAGAAGCGGCGCAACAACGATCTGCTGGCCGTCCAGGAACGCATTTCGCTCGAACAGAATCAGTTCCTCATCGGCCGCACCGTCGAGGTCCTGGTCGAGGGCTACAGCAAGGCGGCCATCAAGGCCCAGGAGGCCGAGCAGTCCCGCGGAACCGAGGTCAACTGGCGACGCAGCGATCAGCTCGTCGGTCGCACGCGCGGCGACCGGATCGTCGTCTTCAACTCCGACCCGGAGCCCATCGGCCAACTGATCCCCATCCGCATCACCGGTGCCACCGCGCTGACCCTCTTCGGCGACCGCGTCCAGGCCGCTGACGAACGCACCACAGGAACGTCGCTGCCGGTTGTGGCCTGACCGGCCCCACCTCGATCCCAAATCGACACCCAACTCGGACGTCCTCTTTGCCCGACCTCCACCAGCCGTGATACACTGCGCAATCCGACGGCGTGCTGTATCTCGGTTTCCGCGCCACTTGCTTCTGCCTGCACGCGTGACAATGAATGGCCACAGCACCGAGAGGTAACAACGCGATCCTGCTGCGGCTTCGGCACCGCGAGCGGCTGTTCAGGGTCAAGGTGACGGCCATGGTCCTCTTCGGCCTGCCCCTTTCGCTGGTCGGGCCGTTTGTGCTGGCCACCATCTTCTGGCTCGCAGGCCGTGCTCTGGGGCTTCTCTCCTGGGATCGGTTCTGGGGGCAGTGGATGTGGCTCTTCCTGGCGCTGGTCAGCATCGTTATCCCACTGCTCTACCGACTGGAACTGCGGACGGCCGGGGGGTATCTCAGCGAGGCTGCGAAGGACTTCAATCCCCACGGACCGACAGGCGCGCCTTTCCTCCCGGGTTCGGCAGCTTATGTAGGGGCGGTCGCTGCCGTAGTCGCCAATCCGCGGGCCGTGTCCGCAGGAATCGTCGAGGTCTTTCTGTTCGGTCCACGGCTGGTCGTCGGAGCGTGCCAGCAGATCAGAGCCGCCCGGCATCTGAAGCAAGCCAACGTCGAACTCGCCGCTGCGATCTTGGCCGTACTGCTTGCGCGTGACACAGGCATCGACACGCACCGCTTCCTCAAGACCGGGCAGAAGCTCGAACACCTCCTGCCGACGCTGGCCTACTTGACGTTCCACCGATGGATTGGCGTGCGCGACGACTGGCAGCAGGTCTACGTCTACTCCGCATCCCGCGAAACGCTTCGCAGTGCAAGTGGCCAGGCGCGCAACACTTGAATCGCCGCAAGTGACCCCGCAGATGTGGCTCAGGGCCTGCCCCATCAGCCGGTACACGGTCACCCGTTTCTGCTAGAATCCGGTGCAATGACAGATGACGACCTGACCGAATGGCTCAACATCGCCGGGAAACTCGCGGATGAGGCCGGCAGGATCATCCTTGAGCGTTGGGACACCGCCACGACGCAGCGCAAAGCCGACGGCAGCGAGGTCACCGACGCCGACTGGGCCGCTGAGGAACACATCCGCGACGCCCTCAACCGCGCCTACCCCGATCACGATGTCCTGGCCGAAGAAGCCGGGCTCGGCTCCGCCCCGGCGCACGGCGGCCGGTTCTGCTGGGCCGTCGACCCCCTCGACGGCACGCAGAGCTACACCCGCCGCTTCCCCTGTTTCGCGACCTCGATCGCACTGCTCGACTCCGGGACCCCGGTAGTCGGCGTCGTGCGGGAGCACGTCTCCGGCCGAACGTATACCGCCGCCGCCGGGCACGGAGCCCACATGGACGGCGCACCGATCCGAGTCGCCCAGAATCCGCTGAACTACGATTTCTTCGTGGGCATCTCTTCGAGCAAGCACCCCGATTCGCGAGCGGCCCTTCAGCGTGTCCTTCAGCGGGCCAGCCTGAGGAGCCTCGGCTCGACCGCGGTGCATCTGGCCCTGGTGGCCACCGGGGCCATGGACGCGGCCCTGTCGCACCGCTGCTACACCTGGGACATAGCGGCCGGTTACGTCATCATTCGCGAGGCGGGCGGGGTCTGCACCGACCTGCACGGCCGGGATCTGTTGCCGCTCCCGCCCCAGCCGGATCCCACGGCCAAAACCCCGTTTCTGGCCGCCGGCCCACACGTACACGCCGAGTTGCTCGACCTCATCCGCCGCGGCGCCCCCGCCGATTGAGCAACGCGCCGACCCCCCATCCCGCCCGAATCGCTAGACTGCGGGCCGCAAAAGTGACGACAAAGAACTTGCGGGGTTTACCCGCCCCGGTGGTCGACTAGAATTGGCTAGACACCGCAGCAAGGCTTGCGGTGTCGAGAGGAAGTCTTCATGGCTGAGCGAACCGACAAGAAAAAAACGCTGCTCGAAAGGGTCGAGCCACTGGGCAAGCGAGTCCTGATTCGCAAGGACGAGGACAAGAAGCGCACCAAGGGTGGGATCGAGCTGCCCGACTCGATCGAGATCCCCACGATCACCGGGCGCGTCGTCACCGTCTCCGCCCAGGTCGAATCCGACGACGATTTCCCCATCCAGCAGTACGACAAGGTGCTCTTCAATCCCAAACACGCCATCCCGGTGGATTTCGAGGCCGACAACCAGCTCTATGTCGTGCCCGTCGAGGACCTGGTGGCCGTCTTCCGCAAGGACAAGGGTTGATCCGGCCCCCCGGCGGCCTCGGCCGCCGGCACCGGCGTCACGCAACAGGGGACACTCGCCCGCCATGTTCAGTCCGCCCCGTCCGTTTCTCGTCGGCATGATCCACCTGCCGCCCCTGCCAGGCAGTCCCAGACATCAGCTCAGCCTGGCCGGACTCACCGACCACGCGCTGCGTGACGCCCGCCGACTGCACGAGGCCGGTTTCGGCGCCCTGCTGATCGAGAACTTCGGCGACGTCCCCTTCCACGGCGACCGCATCGAGTCTGCGACCATCGCCGCCATGGGCATCCTCGCCGCCGAGATTCGATCCGCCACAAAGCTACCGGTCGGCATCAACGCCCTGCGCAACGACGCGATCAGCGCCCTCGGCATTGCAGCCGCGGCCGAGGCCGCATTCATCCGCGTCAACGTCCACACCGGCGTCGCCGCCACCGACCAGGGCATCCTCCAGGGCCGCGCCGACGAGACCCTGCGCTACCGCCGCCGCCTCAACCGCGACATCGCCATCTTCGCCGACGTCCACGTCAAGCACGCCACCCCCATCAGCCAGCCGGACATCGCCCTGGCCGCAGAGGAAACCGCCTACCGCGGATTGGCCGACGGGCTCATCGTGACGGGCACGACCACCGGCCGCGCCGCCGACCTCGATGCCGTCAGCCGGGTGAAGCAGGCGGTCCCCGATCGACCCGTCCTCGTGGGCAGCGGTGCAACCGCCGACAACGTGGCCCGGATCCTCGCCGTCGCCGACGGCGTCATCGTCGGAAGCAGCCTCAAACCCGGAGGTCGCCCCGACGAACCCATCGACCCACAGCTCGCCCGCGCCTTCATCCAGGCGGCCACGGAACGCGGGAATGCCTAGGTCGCGTCCGATCCTGCGTCTGGTCGCCCCGGCCGGTTCCTGCCGCGAGATGCTCGCCGCCCTGCAATGTGCGTCCGCCCCTGATCTGATCGAACTGGTTCAGCGAACCGTGGGCGACCGATACCGCGTCGCCGCCACCGCGACCCAGATCGAGGCCGCCGAGGACGACGAGCGCGGCGGGCGCGATGACGACGCTGCCCGCGCGAAGGATCTGCAGCGCGCCCTCGGCGATGACCGGGTCGCCGGCGTGATCGCCCTTCGCGGCGGTGCCTGGCTCACCCGCATCCTGCCGAGGATCGACTTTGACGTCCTCCGCCGTCGATCCACACGCGTGGCCATCTTCGGCTTCAGCGAGCTGACCACGGTGATCAACATCGCCGCGTGCTACCCCCGAGCCGTCTGCTGGTACGACATGGGGCCCGCTTTCATCCCCGCCGGGCTGGCCCGCTGGGCAAGTGAACGACGGGTGCCCGATGCCGATCGGGCGGCGGCCGGGGCCGAGGAACCGGTCCCATGCCCGCCGAACCCAAAAGACTGGGCCCGTCAGCAGTTCCCGGAGCACCTGGCCGGATTCGTCAAGGATGCCGTCGCCCGCATCGAAGGCCGCCCGTCGTCCGGAGTCATTCACGGGCGCCTGGTCAACGGTTCTCTGCCGCGGGAATCATCGGCCAGGATCGTCGGCGGCACGCTGTCGGTGCTGACCTCGCTCATCGGCACACCGTACGCCCGGTCGATCTTCCGCCCGGGCCGATGGCTGGCCATCGAGGACATCCGCGAGGCCCCCCACCGGATCGACCGCATGCTTGCCCACCTGAGCCTGGCCGGGATTCTCGACCGTTGCGCCGGCCTGCTCGTCGGCGACTTCCACATGGGCCGCCACGACCGCGCCGAGCAGGTGATGGCCAGCCTGAAACATATTCTGCCACGACGTTCGCCGTTGCCGATTTTGGTCACGCGGGATTTCGGACACGTCTGGCCGATGTCGCCGCTGCCGATAGGCCGCACCGTCCAACTGCGCCGAACCGGCACCCGCGGCCACGTCGAAGTCGAGCTGATCGTGCCCTGGCAGAAACTGGCCACGCGCCCTCCCGGCTAAGGCAGTGCTCGGCGGGCAACTCGCCCCCGAAACGGTCGGGTGGGCCGGCCTTCGCGCATCACAGCGGTGGCGTCCAATACGCCACCGGCCGTACAGTTCACGCATGAGCGACACCGCAACGACACGTCCGCCCCCGGAGGTCATCCTCGTCCCGCCGCCGCCCGGCCCGGGCATGCCACCAAAACGCGTCTGGGGCCCGATCAGCGGCTGCGTCTTTGGAGGCATCGCCTGCCTCGTGCTCGTCCTCTTCCAGGGCGGGAACATCCGGCTCTGGTTCCTGGTGATGGCCCCGATTTACCTGGTCGTAGCCGTCATCGTCGCAATCCACTTCAGGGTGGTGAACAAGGCCCACAGGGCCCAGCGGCGGACGTTCCTTCAGAAGCACCCCTCCGCCGAAGCCGACCCGCGTGCCCTCGCCCTGATGCAGGCCTGGAAGGAGCCCGACCGGCCGTTGAAACCACACGACGTTCGAGCGGTATTAAGGGAGTGGACGGACACAGATGCAGGC
>DATKXO010000406.1:0-2554 GCA_035528995.1 Phycisphaerae bacterium
CGCTCGCGGGCATCTGCCGGCCGTGACAGGCGCGGAATTCGGCCCGGCAGGCCGCACAGAAACACCGGTGCTGCGACGGGCCGTCCAGGAACACCCCGTCGATCGGGTAGCTCCCCAGGTCCTCGGCCATCCGCCGCGACCACTCCCGGAACGGCCCCCGCGGGCAGACGCCCAGCCCGCTGCCGTAAAAGATCACCGCCTTGCCGGCCGGATCCAGGACAAAGTGGTCCTCGCCGAAGGCGGTGCTCCGGAACCAGTGGCAGTTGAAATAGACGATCACGCGCAGTCCGTGTTCGTGTGCAATCGGCAAATACACGCCAAGGTAATCGTCGATGCAGCCCCAGCGGTTCTTGAAGCGATACGCCCTGGAGTCGTCGCCCCCCTCCGCCCCCTGCTCCATGCTGAGGTTGACGATCAGGTGCTCGGCGTCGAAGCCCATCGAGCGTTTCCACTTCACCAGCTCGCCGATCGTCCTGGCATCCGCTTCCGTGGGCGTGTCGCCCAGGTAGAGGTGGGCAAGGATCGTCACGTGCCGGCCCCACCAGGCCGTTCCGTCGTTCCGTAATTGCTCGCTCATGCGTTGTCGCCCTGACCGCGTGAATCCGGGATTGCCAAATGAACGTTCGTCCGCGACGGCCGCCAGCCGCCGGTCCATGATTCTACCTTGCCTCCGCGTCCCGGCAACGCATGTTGCCCCACGCCGGCCCGCTGCGCTGCCCTGCCCGGCAAGCTGCGCTCGTCCGGCCGGGCTGACCCCCCCGCACCGTAACGCTCCCGCTGCCCCACTCGGCCAAGATCATGGACCTGCCCTGATGCCAGCCGCTGCTTACCATCCGTCACTTTGGTCGCGCGCGAATGTCACGTTATGCCGGCCCATGAGGTGGAACGTAAGACCTTTCGGTACAGTGCCTTACGACTAGTAAAGTAGCCTGACCCCTTTGACCCCCGAGCGGACCGGCCGTCCTCTCGGCGGCCAGAGGCTGCTGGGGCGGCTGGAGGCCGCGCTGGGCCGGCCCCTGTGCCCCGGCAAGCCAGGTCGACCCAGGAAGAAACAAAAGAAATAGTATCCTGTCCCCAATGGCCTTAAGATAAGGCATAGGTCATGGCCAGCGCTGCGGTTACGTTTGCCCGCATGGTGCGCATGGCCCAGCTTGCTGCCAGCCGCCGAGGTTTTTCCCAGGCTTATGGACGTTAGCCCGAACGCAGAACGAAGTCACTATTCTGCAACACATACACAAGTCTTTGCAGAACAATAAGTTACGCTTATCTTAAGGCCATTGTATCCTGTCCCCAGATATTCGGCAGTTGTGAGGAGGTTCTCACGTCCTCGCGGAGCCCGCGTCGGCGTTCTCCTCGGCTGACCCGCCGCGAGGAGCCAAGACACCCCAGACCGCCGGGGGGGCCCCCCCCGGCCTGGGAGTCAATCAAGGTAAGGAGAAAGGCTCGATCTCGTATGTGCCGTCACCGTGATGTTTCGAGCCGACGCACCTACCTGCGCTTGCGCAGCAGGCCTGCACAGCCCAGGACGAGCAGGGCGAGCGTTGCCGGCTCGGGGACTGCGTCGCCCGCCGTTAGCGGGTCGGCCGGCCAGTTGGTCAGCAGGAGGCTCAGGTCGGCGTCGTTGGTGTCAAGGTCATTGTTGAAATCGCCGGAACCCCAACTGGTCGGGTTGTTGGAGTCGTCCCAGTTGCTCAGCAGCAGGCTCAGGTCCGGGTCGCTGACGTCGCCGTTGCAGTCGGCGTCGCCCTTGTAGGTGTACCTGATGATCACCGACTCGGCGGCCGTGCTGTCGTAGTAGCCGATGTCGGTCGTGGCGTCGGCAAGCGAGGAGAGGATGTTGGCGTCCCTGACCCACTGGGCGACCTGGTCATAAGGAGAGGCGCCGCCGCTGTAGTCGAGGGTCATCGTCGTGTCGGTGACGTCCAGCGTGGCCGCGGCGCCCATGTTGAGGCCCGTGAGGGTCTGATCCATCTGCGTGCTGGTCGCGCCTGCGCTAAGGATGAGCGCGGACCCGCCTCCGGCCGTGATGGGCGAGAGGATCTCCAGCTCGCCGTCGCCGGTCTTCGTGAAGATCACGCCCGCGTTAAGCGTCAGCGGATTAGAGATCGTCAGCTTGCTGGCGGCGGGGACGTCGGCGTCGCAGTTGCTGGCGACCGTGGTGGGGACGTTCAGGATGTGGTTGCCGCTGACGACGTTGATGGCAGCCGCGCCGCTGGAGACCTCGATCGTGAGCGGCCCGTGGCCGGCGATCATGTAGCTGTTGGCGTTGTCGAAGTTGATCGTCCCGACCGTCACGGGGCTGTCGGTGAAGGCGGTCGAGTTGGCCGTGATTCCGCCGAGAAGGTTGGCCACGGCGTCAATGGCGTTGGGGATCGTCCCGTCGCTCCAGTTGCTGACGCTGTTCCAGTCGCCTCCGCTGGCATTGTCCCACTGATTTGGCCCGGAGTCGGGGATAATATCCCCGTAGCGGATATCCTCGAGCTCGGTCTGCGCCAGCGCGCCCGTGGCATCCGTCTGCGAGCCGTAAAGGCGGATGTTGTCCAGCAACCCGAGG
>DATKXO010000407.1:0-2608 GCA_035528995.1 Phycisphaerae bacterium
GATGACGAATGGATTGCCCTCGACGGGGGGGAAACTTGGTGCGCCGAGTGCTGGGGCCAGCGCTTTGCAGCGCCTCCTGAGGCCCCCAAACCCGCCGAGGGTGCTGCCGCAGGACAACCGGCCGCGCCCGCCACAGAGACCGGCCCCACCACATCACCAGCCGAACTGCGGCCATGTTCGAACTGCGGCCACATGTGTGCTCCGGAAATGCAGACGTGCCCAGCTTGCGGCGGAGAACCGTGGGGTGGAAGCGATGGCATTGCAGTAACGCTTGAGGAGATGGCTCAGTCCGGCCAGCCCTCGCATGCCGCTACGGCCGTTGGGCCGGAAGTAACCCAGGCAAGTGTGTCGGCCCCCTTTGTCTCGGTCACTCAAGGCCAACCTGTGGCCAGATCAGGCCCGGGAACGCCCGTGGTGCATCAGATCAACATCGGCGGGGGCCCTGGGGTCCCTCTGGACACACGCAAGATCAGCGGCCTAGCGGTCGCATCGTTCGTTCTCAGTTTAGTAGGCCTGTTGTTGATCCCTCTCCTCCTCCCTCAGGTACTGGGCTTAGTTTTCGGGGCTATTGCCGTGAAGGAGATTGGGAAACAAGCGGGCCTCAGTGGCAGGGGGCTGGCTATTGCAGGCTTCGTCATCAGCATCATTGCCTTGCTCCTCTGGTTCGTATGGTTGGTGGAGACCGTGCGGCATCCATGGCCTTGGAACTTCTGATCAGGACAAGGGGGCGTCTGGGTGGTTCCTGAAATGATCGCGGCCGGCGGGTCGAGAGAAAGTGAGAGCAGGACTGATTGTCTGTGACATACGGTTGTCACATGCCGCACAGAATTGCGGCCCGGTTTGGCATGGGAGTGGATAGGAACTTCTGAAGCGCGCAACTCCGAGAACTGGAAAGTCAATCTTGCCGCGGGAGCGTCGCCGACCATTGAAAAGAACGTCATCACGGACAACACCGCGCTCGTCCACGGCGGCGGGGTGTACGCATTCGGTGGATCGCCGACCATTCGGGACAACCGGATCGAAGGCAACGAGGCCCGGTGGTTCGGCGGCGGGATCGTCTGTTGGAACGGTACGGCGACAGTGACAGGGAACCTTGTCCGCGATAATGCAGCCCACTGGTACGGCGGGGGCCTTTTGGTTTACGGGCCGGCCGCTCCGACGGTCAAGAACAACGTCTTCTCCGGCAACACCGGTTCCGAGGGGGCGGGCATCGCGTGCCTCTATAAGTGTTCGCCTCTGCTTGAGAACAACGCGCTTACGGGGAACACGGCAGAGCGCTACGGCGGGGCGGTATTCGGCGGCTGGGAGTGTTCGCCGGTCGTCCGCAACACGATCGCGTGGGCCAACTCGGCGCCGGAGGGGCCGGAACTTGCGTTCTGGGTCTCCTGTCAACCGACAGTGGCTTACTCGGACGTCCAAGGAGGCCAGGCGCCGGTCTATCTCGGGACGGCCTGTTCGGTGACGTGGGGGAGCGGGAACCTCGATCTGGATCCGCTCATGGATGCCTCGGGCTACTGCCACTTGAAGTCCACGGGAGGTCGATATGATCGCGGCGCTGGCCTGCCTCCCGAGAGCGCCGGCGCGTGGGTGTTGGACGGCGTGACGAGCCCGTGCATTGACTCAGGCGACCCGCTGTCGGCCTACGCAGCCGAACTCCTGCCGAACGGCGACCGCATCAACATGGGGGCCTGGGGGAACACGGCCTACGCCTCAAAGCCCGCGAGCGTTGGCGGCCTGGCTGTGGGCGGTACGCGAGACGACGCGAACAGCAAAGTCGCGGCAGGTGAAGAACCTGTTAAAGAGCCGGAGAAAATGGAAGGCGGCGACGACGGCGAGGACCAGGGCGGCGGCGATGGGGATACGACGGCGCCACCGCGGGTGTTGGTCGGCCCTGCTCCGCGCCTGGAAAGCACGGTCCCTGTATTGGGCGGCAGGCTCGCGGGGCGGACGACGTTCACGCTGACCTTTGACCGCCCGGTGACGGTGGGCGCGTCGGGGATCGAGGTCTATGGTGCGGCGACCGGCGCGCACAACAATTACACCCTCGCTTACGAGAACTCCAAGCGGACAGTTCGTCTAAAGTGGGCGTCTCCGCTCCCGGCGGATGACTACGAGGTGCGATTGGTCGCTGAGTTCATTTCGGATAAGGAGAGCCGCCTGCCGCTGGACGGCGAAGTGGCCGACTCGGCCGATCCCGAGTCGTTGCCCTCCGGTGATGGCAAACCAGGTGGCGACGCGCACCTGGAGTTCGAGGTACGATAAGGCAGGGAGCCAGACGAAAAACCGCGAACTATTCGCGGCTCGGATGTTAACGCGAAGCTCCGGCCCATCATGAGTCGGGGCTTTCGCCGTAAGTGCGGCTCATAAAAGGCTTAGGGCAATCTCACCGCCTCCCGCCCGCGCTCTCGGTTCGGAGACGTTGCGTTCGGGCCGCGACCGCCAAGTGGCAATCTGGGCCTCCAGGTCCACCACGAGCGCCGAGACCTGGCTTTAACCGTGCCCGATCGGCCGCTCTGGCACTTCTCCACACAAGGGTTATCGACCGTTCGAGCAGAAACGAGGATATCGCGGCGCGGCGGCCATGTCAAGGCAAGGGAGCGAGGGAATA
>DATKXO010000408.1:0-2903 GCA_035528995.1 Phycisphaerae bacterium
CATCGGGGAGAATACGGCGGGAAGGACGCAGGGCTCGGGCGGAGGGATTTACTCCAACAATGGGGCCTCGGCCATCTCGAACAACGTTATCTGGGGCAACCGGGCAGGCGGAGACGCCGACGAGGGCTTCGGGCGGGGGGGCGGCATCTGTCTGGACTCAGAGTTAGAGCCTCAGCCGATGCGGAACAACACCGTGGTCGGCAACTCCACAGGGCGGGGCGTGGGCGGCGGCATCTCCTGCACTTCTCCGCACGAGGTGTCCAACAGTATCCTCTGGGGCAACGGCGACGACCTCGACGGCTGCGCGGCGGCTTATTCGTGCATCGAGGACGGCGACCCCGGGACGGGCAACTTCGGTTACGACCCGACGTTTGCCGATCCGGCGGCGGACGACTATCACCTGAAGTCCCAGGCGGGGCGGTGGGACCCGGCAGCCAATGGCGGCGCGGGCGACTGGGTCACCGACAGCGTCACCAGCCCCTGCATTGATGCGGGCGACCCGGCCTCGGATTACGGGAACGAGCCGTCGCCCAACGGCGGCCGGATCAACATGGGGGCGTATGGCAACACGGCCTTTGCCTCCAAATCGGTGCCGGATCCGATCCTTGCTTCCGTTCTCCCTGACTCAGGGCCGCCTTATACGCTCATGAAGGTCACGGGGTCGTGGTTCGGCTTCGCCGAGGGAGCCGTCGAGGTGGCGGGCACGGCCTTGACCATTCTGGCGTGGTCGGACACGGAGATCTGGTGCGAGGTGCCGCCGGAGACGACCTCCGGGCCGCTCGTGGTCAAGCGCTTAAACGGCGTCGAAAGCAACGTCCTGGCCTTTGCCGTGACCGACCCGACGATCCTCTACGTGGACGACGACAACACGTCGGGCATCGAGAACGGGACGCTAACTTGGCCGTTCAGCACCGTGCAAAGGGCCATCCGGGCCGCGACGAATGGCGATTCCGTCCAGGTGGCGGAGGGCACCTACTACGAAAACATCAATTTCAACGGCAAGGCTATCACCGTTCGAAGCGTGAATCCCGACGATCCGGCGGTAGTGGCCGCGACGGTTCTGGATGGGAACCAGGTGGGGAGCACGGTCACCTTCAACGGCGGTGAAGGCGCAGCCTCGGTCCTCCGGGGCCTCACGATTCGCGGGGGTTCGGGCGGCGTGGTTACGGGCTATTGCGGCGGGGGGGTCTATTGCCACGAGTCCTCGCCGACCATCGAGAAGAACGTCATCACGGACAACACGGCGCTCGTCCACGGCGGCGGCGTGTACTCTTTCGGCGGCTCGCCGACCGTCCGGGGCAACCGCGTCGAGGCGAACGAGGCCCGGTGGTTCGGCGGCGGCGTTGCGTGCTGGAACAGCACTGCTACTGTCACGGGCAACCTCATCCGGGACAACGCGGCGCACTGGTACGGTGGTGGCCTGTTCGCCCACGGTCCGGCTGCGCCCACTGTCAAGAACAACGTGCTCACAGGCAACATGGGTTCGGAAGGCGCCGGCATAGCGTGTCTCTACCAGTGCGCGCCCCTGCTTGAAAACAACACGCTCGCCGCCAACACGGCGGAGCGGGCGGGCGGCGGCCTCTACGCCGGCTGGAACTGTTCGCCGATCGTCCACAACAGCATCTCCTGGGCGAATGTAGCGCCGGACGGACCGGAACTTGCGTTGGACGTGAACTCGACCGCCACCGTTTCCTATTCGGACGTCCAGGGTGGCCAGCCGCTGGCCTACGTGGGGACAGGCTGCTCGCTGACCTGGGGCACGGGCAACCTCAATCTGGACCCGCGCATGGATGCCTCGGGCTACTGCCACTTGAAGTCCACCGGCGGCCGATACGACCGAAGTAGCGGCCTGCCTCCCGAGAGCGCTGGCGCGTGGGTGCTGGACGGCGTGACGAGCCCGTGCATTGATGCGGGCGACCCTGCATCCGCCTACGCAGCTGAACTTCTGCCAAACGGTGACCGCATCAACATGGGCGCCTGGGGGAACACGGCCTACGCCTCGAAGCCCGCGGCTGTTGGCGGCCTGGCCGTAGGCGGTACGCAAGGCGACGATGCGAGCAGCAAAATCGTGGCAGGCGAAGAACCTGTTAAGGAGCCGGAGACAACGGAAGGCGGCGACGGCAGCGAAGACCAAGGCACCGGCGGCGATGCGGGTACGACGGTGCCAACGCTGGTGCTTGTCGGCGTATCTCCTCGCTTGGAAAGCACTTCCCCCCTGTTGGGCGACAGCCTTGCGGGGCGGACAGCGCTCACGCTGTCGTTTGATCGGCCTGTGGCGGTGGGCGGGGTCCCGATCGAAATCTACGGCGCCGCAACCGGCGCGCACAACGATTACACCCTCGCTTTTGCGAACTCCAGGCGGACGGTTCGTCTAAAGTGGGCGTCTCCGCTCCCGGCGGATGACTACGAGGTGCGATTGGTCGCTGAGTTCATTTCGGATAAGGAGAGCCGCCTGCCGCTGGACGGAGAGGTTGCTGATCCAGCCGATCCCGAGTCGTTGCCCTCCGGTGATGGTAAGCCGGGTGGCGACGCGCACCTGGAGTTTGAGGTACGATAAGGCAGGGAGCCAGATGAAAAACCGCGAACTATTCGCGGCTCGGATGTTAACGCGAAGCCCCGGCCCATCATGAGTCGGGGCTTTCGCCGTAAGTGCGGCTCATAAAAGGCTTAGGGTAATTTCACCGCCTCCCGCCCGCGCTCTCGGTTCGGAGACGTTGCGTTCGGGCCGCGACCGCCAGGCGGCAATCTGGGCCTCCAGGTCTACCACGAGCGCCGAGACCTGGCTTTAACCGTGCCCGATCGGCCGCTCTGGCACTTCTCCACACAAGGGTTATCGACCGTTCGAGCAGAAACGAGGATATCGCGGCGCGGCGGCCATGTCAAGGCAAGGGAGCGAGGGAATA
>DATKXO010000409.1:0-26765 GCA_035528995.1 Phycisphaerae bacterium
CCCGGCTACGTCCTGTGCGGCGCCCTTTGGCATTGTCCGTCCGGGCATTGTGGCCGATCCTCCTATCCGCAGCGATCCCGTCGCCCGCACCGCGCGCAGCATGAGGAGCCCAGAAAAGCCGACTTCTACAACGGACTGCTAGGCCATCTCAACCACATCGCCCACGAATACGTTTGCTTCTTCAACGAACATCGCCCACACCAAGGGCTCGGGAATCAAACGCTGCCCGCTGCGCGGGCGGGGCCGCCGGCAGAGCCTGCGCCTAAGATTAGCCGCGTCCGCTTCCGACGATTCCTCGGGGGGCTGCTGCGCCATTACTACCGTGCCGCGGCCTGAGCCTTCGTGCCGGGGATCCCGTCTCGCGGTCACGCAGCCTGATCGCGTATGATCCCAGTTCGCGCCGGTGCAGACTGAGACGATTCCCGATTGTCGACGCACTCTACATCCGGCGCAGGCATGTGCTCGAAATAGCCTGCCGTTGAGCGAGGTGGGGGAACGCCGACATTTGGGGCCTGTGCCCGTGGACCTGCGCGGTTCCGCGGTGACGACGCCGACGATCTCGTTCGCGGCGTAAAACAATGGCAGGGCCACAAGTATCTTAAGGACCTCTCCAGGGTCACCCAGGAGGGCCAAGCGAACCTTGCTCTCCAGGGATTCTGGCTGGGCGGCGTACCTCCATTCGGCTACGACCTTCGGTACGAGGATGCCGGGGGTCACCCCCTGTATATCCTCCGCTTCCTGCCGGACGGCTCGAAGGTCATGCTGGGCCTAGATGGAACCGCCCAGCGTCACATGCCCCGTGGGGAACGCCTGGTGCGCAGCTCTGCGGACCGAGCTCGTCTCTACCCCAGTGAGCAGACTCGTGTTGACTTGGCCCTCTCGCTCTTCGAGATGTACGCCTCCAGCCTGGGGTTCAAGGCTATTGCCGAGATCCTGAATGGACGTGGCGCGCCTGCGCCTCGGGACGGAATGTGGTCCAAGAGACACAAGCGAGGTTGGAGTCACGGGACGGTCAAGAACATCATCGAGAACCCGGCCTACATCGGGCGATCCGTATACAACCGGACCAGCTTCTCGAAATACCACCATATTCAGCAGTTGGAGGACGGGCCCCGTCCGGTCCCTGTGCCGCCAATCCGGGCTAGTAGGATCACAAAGCTGCCGAGAAAGGACTGGATTGTGGCGGAGGTGGGGCATCCGGCCATTATCTCCTCCGACCTCTGGGACCGCGCCCAGTCCCAGCGTGCAGACCGCCGCAAGCCGCACGCCCGAGGTTCGCAGTCAGTTTACGTGTTCGGAGGTCTGATCGACTGCAAAGCCTGTGATCATCATTACCAGGGACACACAACGAAGAAGGGCAAACCTCGCAACGATGGGTCTACCGTGACTACTCGATCCTACCTGTGCGGCGGGTACGATTCGAAGGGAACCGCGATCTGCCCGAGCCGGTGGTCAGTTCATGAGGAGGCCCTGTGGCGAGGCGTCTTGCACGTCATCGTCGACAAGTTCGGCTGGCTTCTTCAGTCACGTGAGTTTACCAAGGCTGTCCGGGAAAGGGCCATCAAGATCCTGAATCGGCCGGCGGTTCGGGGCCCCTGTGCTGAGAATCTGCGCCGGCGAACGGTCGAGATCGACAAGCAGGTCGAGGCTTGGGCGTCCAACTTGAGCCCCGAGAACCTCGCGATGCTGGATGGGAAGCTGACGGAGTTACGTGAAGAGAAGGAGGACTTGGAGCGACAGATCGCCGCCCAAGAGCCCGCGCGACCGGCAGATCAGCCCTCGACCCAGACAGCGGTCGTACGGGTTGTCGCGTCGCTGAAGGACTCTCATGGGATGATCGAGACCGCGTCGCCGGCGCTGAAGCGGCGGTTCGTTCGTCAGTTCGTGGAGCGGATCGAGTTGGATCCGCGCGAGAAAACGGGAACTGCCTGGGTTTGGCGGCTCCCGATGTCGGTGTTGGACAGCCTGGGGATGTCCGTTAGTCGTATAGCGGGGGCAGGACTCGAACCTGCGACCTCCGGGTTATGAGCCCGACGAGCTGCCAACTGCTCTACCCCGCAGCTTTCAGGTGGGAGGCTACCGTGTTGTCGTTCGGGTGTCAAGGCGGGTGGCCGAGAAGCCAGGCGACGGCCCAGAACCCGGACAACGGCCGAGAATGCAGACAACGGCCGAGGGTCCAGGCACGACACGTGACGGGCCAGGGCTGCCGGATGCCTGGGCGGTCGACGGTGACGAGAGGCTACTGAGCGGTCCACGGGGCGAGGCCGGCGGCTGTTTGGGGCAGTCGTGGGGCAGGATGGGCCGGTTCGACGGGCGAGGCGATAACGGCTAGACTACTTAAGTCTGGGGCGACAGAGCCGCTTCCGGCGGGGTCGCGCCGGGGGAAGCGACGGCGCGAGCCGGGGAAATCCCACGGTCCTCATTCTTCAGATTTCGGGAGGAACTCATGAATCACTTGATCAGTGCAATGCTGGTCGGCCTGGCGTCGGTCGGGGGGCCGACGTCCGAGGACGACCTGACGGCCCGGATCGCGGCGGCCGGCAACGCATCGAAGTACGAGTCGGCGGCGTGCGTGGTCGTCTATGATGACTCGCTGGTCGAGGTGCAGCCCAACGGGCTGTCCACCACCGAGCGGCGGTACGTCATCAAGATCCTGACCGACAAGGGCATCCGCGAGCAAGCAGTCCAGACGTTCGACTTCGACCCGGTGACCAACCGTTTCCAGGTGAAGCGGGTCCGGATTCATCGGGCCGAGGGTGGGGTGGAGGACGTGGAACTGGGTGGGCTGATCACGGCCCCGGCCCCGGTAACCTGGGGGATCTTCTGGGGCTCGATGTTCCAGACGACGTCGCTGCCGCGGCTGGAGATCAACGACTGCCTGGAGATCGTCACCAGCAAGACGGGCTTCAACCTGGCCTACCTGAATCCCACCGCACCGGGACCGATCGTGGGGGCCGAGCACCTGGAACCCCCTATGCCGGGGCACTGGCACGACACGGTCTACTTCCAGGGCGACTACCCGATCATCGAGCAGCGCTATCGGGTTCGGGTTCCGACGGACAAGCCGCTTCAATTCGAGGTATGCCACGGGCAGTTGGAGTCGTCGGTGCGGTTCGACGGTGATCACAGCGTCTACACGTTCATCGGCCGGGACATCGAGCTCTTGAAGCGCGAGCCGCGGATGGAGGCCTTCAGCGACGCGGCGTGCAAGCTGGTACTGGCCACGGTGCCGGACTGGATTGCCAAGTCCAAGTGGTTCCACGACGCGAACGTGAACCAGTTCGAGGTCACGCCCGAGATTCAGGCTAAGGTGAACGAGTTGATCGCGGGGATCGACGACGACACCGAGAAGATCAGGAGGATCAACTGCTGGGTGGCGGACAACGTGCGCTACGTGGGCAACAGCCGCGGCGTGTGCGAGGGCTACACCATGCACAAGGGGTCCGAGACCTTCCGCGATCGCGGCGGCGTCTGCAAGGACAAAGCCGGCATGGGTGTGACCATGCTGCGTGCGGCCGGCTTCGATACCTACCCGGTCATGACGCAGGCGGGGTCGGCCGTGGAGTACACGCCGGCCGACCAGTTCAACCACGCTGTTGTCGTGGTTCGTAACGCGGAGGGTTCGTTGCGGCTGGTCGATCCGACCTGGTCGCCCAAGAGCCGGGAGATCTGGTCGAGCCGCGAGCCGGAGCAGTACGTGGTCTACGGTCTGCCCGAGGGGCATGAGCTGGGCCAGTCGCCGTACTTCCCGCCGGAACACAACGCGGTGAAGTGCAAAGGGACCAGCCGGATCGAGCCCGACGGGCGGCTGACCTGCCGCCTGCACCTGGACCTGACCGGGTACCCGGACACGTATTTCCGCCGCGGTCTGACCCGGGTCCGCAAGCCGGATCAGCGGGGTCTGATCGAAGGTTGGCTGGCCCGCCTGGGGGGCCTGGTTTCGCTGGACGAGCTGTCGCACTCCGGGCCGATCGATTACAGCCGCGATGTGGCCATTGACGCGACGGCCTCGGACGAAGCGGGCACTGTCGGCAACGGTACGATTCGGATGGTCCGTCTGCCGCTGTTGCAGCACCCGTTCGCGGACATCTTCGCCCCGGACGTGTTGCAGAAAGTGGATAAGAACGAGGAGCGGAAGTTCGGTATGCGGATGCGGGCCACGCGCCTGCTGTCCTACTCCGACACGCTGACCCTGCCGGCGGGGTGGACCGTCGAGGACATGCCCGAGGAGCGGTCGATCGACAATGACGCGGCCGGCCTCAAGTTCACGATCAAGCAAGAGGGCCAGAACTTGCATTACACCTACGAGGTGACCGTCAAGAAACAGATGATCCCGGCCGAACTGTACGAGGGTTATCGTGAGGTCAATGAGGCCCTGCACGAGTTGGCCGATGCCTGGGTGGTCTGTCGCATGGACGGCGCGGGAGCGTCGGAACCGGTGGCCGAAGCCGGTGGCGAGAGCAAGGAGGTGACCCGATGAACCGCGCAGCGCGCAGCAAGTTCGATCGACGTGTTCTGTTTGTCCTGGTCAGTGCGTGGGTCTGGGCGGCGTCCGTGCCGGTTGCGGTCGGCGGTCAGGGTCTTCCCGACGTCGGCCGAGCCGAGTTTCCCAATGATGACGCGGTCATTCTGCGACACCTGCAGCACTGGACGCTCCAGCCGGATGGCGGGGTGGTCCGTGAGGAGCATCACTGGGTGAAGCTTCTGAACGACCGGGCGTGGGGCCGGTACGCCGATCCGCGTGTCGATTACCTGCCGGGCAGCGAAGAGGTGGAGCTGATCGCCGCCCGAGCGCACACGCCCGACGGCCAGAAGCTGGACAGCCCGGACTACGCCATCAACGTGGTCACGCCGGCCGGCGTGTCGAAGTGGCCGACCATGACCGGCTGGCGGCAGGTGTGCTACACGTTCAGCGGAGTACAGAACGACGCGATCCTGGAGCTGCACTACAAGCGCTCGAGCAAACCGGGTGTCCGCCGGTGGCTGGAGGCCGACCTGCGCATAGGCGATATCGATCCGGTCGTCGAGCAGGTGGTGGAAGTCACGTTGCCGTCCGGCACGGAGCTGCGGCATCGGCTGGATCACGTTGACCAACAGCATGCCGTGATGGAGAAGGCGACCGAGGGCGGTCAGACGACGTACCGCTGGAAGTTCAATAACATCGGGTCGGACGCGGACGAGCCGCGCTGCCCGCCGTGGCAGCAGCGTTGCGGGCGGCTGCGCTTCAGCAACTGCCCATCGGCCGAGCGGTGGGTCGAGGACATACTCGACTCGGTCGGGCGGTCGGCGGCGGCCGACGAGCGCGTCGCGAAGTTCGCCACCGAGGCCACCAAGGACGAGGTGGACGAGGTGGCCAAGGTGCGGGCGATCGGCAAGAAGATGCGCGACACGTTCAACTTCGTGGACGATCATCGCGGCTGGGTGGGGCGCAACGCCCGGCCCGTAGGGGAAGTGTTCGACAGTTGCTACGGTTCGCTTCTCGAGTCGGCAGGTCTGACGCTGGCCGCCCTGCGAGCCGCCGGGCTGGAGGCCCGGGCGACGATCGCGGTGGAACGCGAACAATACGATCCGAGCGTGTCGACCGATGCCGACTTGGCCGCGGTCGTCATCGAGGTGGCCGGTCCCCACGGCCCGATCTGGCTGGAGCCGTCCTCGGGCATCCTGAACCGGAACGGCGCCTGGCGGGACCGAGATCTTCTGTATGTCGATGGCGGGAAGCTGCAACAGTTTGCGCTGGCCTCGGTGACCTCCGAGCCCGACGCCGTTCGGGTTCGCGGCCGGCTGGTGCTGGGCGAGAAAGCGGAGAAGCTGACCGGCGAGCTGACCATCGACCTGACGGGGTCGTTTGTGAATCCCGAGGAGCTGCGCGACGACGACCAGAAGCGCTCGCGGATCGAGTCGATCGTGAAGGGCATCATGCCGGACCTGAAGGTGACGGACTTCTCGGTGTCGCAGCTTTCGCAGAGCCAGTTGAGCGCCCACGCGAGCGTGGAATCGACCGAGGAGCCGGAGAAGGTTTACGAGCGCCGCCGGCTGGTCCTGGCGACCGACACGCCGGTCCTGGCGGAAGCCCACTTGCCGGTGGAGCACTCGATGCGGCGAACGCCGATCCAGTTGTCGGGGCGCTTCGCGGAAGACGTGCGGGTTCGCATCCAGCTCCCGGAGGGTTGGAAGCCGGTAGTCCTGCCGGAACCGCTGGAGACGGTAAACGGCCAATGGGGCCGGATCACCCAGACGGTCGATGTGGACGCGGAGGCCAACGCGGTTCAGATCGTCCGACAGATAGGCTTTCAGGGACCGACGATTCAACCCGGCGATTACGCCGCGGTCCGGGACGCCGTCCGGGCCGTGCGCAGCGAGCGGGCTCGGTCACTGGTCATCGAGAAGACCACCGAATAGCGGCCGGCGCGAGCCGGCAGCGCGCCCGGCAAACCTCTATTGGGCAACACCAAGCCCCGGCCCGAAACGGCCGGGGCTTTTGCCTGCAGGCGCCCGACGATTCCCGGCTTTTCAATCTCGCAGACACCCGCTAAGGTAGCCGGCTCACCCGCTCCACGCGCGGGAGATTGGCGCGGTTGATCCGGTAGCTTCGGGGTGCAGGGGGTTCATGCCTATGGCCATCAAGCAGCTTACCGAAGAGCAGGCCCGCACCATGACGGTCGAGGAGAAGGACCGCTGGTGGCTGGAGAACGTCTACCAGGGCGATGTGCCGCAGATGACCGTTCGGGTGGTCGTCTGCGGTTTCCTTCTGGGCGGTGTGCTGTCGATCACCAACCTCTACGTAGGGGCGAAGGCCGGCTGGTCGCTGGGCGTGGCCATCACGGCCGTGATCCTGGCCTTCGTGATGTTCAAGGCCCTGTCGCGAATCGGGCTGGGCGCGAACTACAACGTTCTGGAGAGCAACATTCTTCAGTCGATCGCCTGCTCGGCGGGCTACATGAACGGTCCGCTGATCGCCAGCATGGCCGCCTACATGATGATCACCGACACGGTCATCCCGTGGTGGCAGATGATCATGTGGCTGATCGGGCTGATGCTGCTGGGCGTGCTGTTCGCCTTTCCGATGAAACGCAGATTCATCAACGACGAGCAGATGCCGTTCCCCGAAGGCCGGGCCTGCGGTGTGGTGATGGACACACTGCACGCCGAGGACTCCGCCAAGTCGGTCCTGCCGGCCAAGCTGCTGGTCATCTCGACCATCATCGCGGGCATCCTGAAGCTGGGGCAGTGGCACATACTTCATGACGCCTTGGCCAGGATCAGGCTGGGGTTCCTCGGCGTACCGGAACTGCTGGACGATTGGTACTATCGCCTGGCCGAGAGACTTGGCTGGTGGATGCCCAACATCGCCGGTGTGCCCCTGAAGGAACTCACCGTTCGTCCGGAACTCGACATCGCCATGATCGGCGCCGGGGGATTGATGGGCATCCGTACCGGCGTCTCGCTCATCGTCGGGGCGCTGATCAACTACTGTATTCTGGCCCCGATCATGATCCAACGGGGCGACATCGCCACTACGACGGGCGCGGGCGGCCTGGTGCAGATCGGATTCCGGGCCATCACCACCTGGTCGTTGTGGTGCGGTGTGGCGATGATGACCACTGCGTCTCTGTTGGCGTTTTTCGCCAAGCCGCAGATGTTCGTGCGTGCGTTCAAGGGACTGCTGGGCCGCAAGAAGCGGGCGGCAGACTGTGTCCGGCACATCGAGCTGCCGTTGTGGGTTTCGCTGATAGGGGTGCCGATCGTCGGCGCCTACCTGGTGTGGATCGCCCACTGGTTCTTCGGCGTGCAGATCTGGATGGGCATCATCGCCGTTCCCATGGTGTTCGTGTTCGCCCTGATCGGCGTGAACTCGACGGCACTGACGTCGATCACTCCCACCGGTCCTTTGGGCAAGATCACGCAGCTTGTCTACGGTGGGATCGCCCCCGGGAACATCACCACGAACGTCGCGACGGCCGGCATCAGTGCCGAGGTGGCCGGCAGCGCGTCGAACCTGATCCAGAACATCAAGCCTGGCTACATGCTGGGCGGCAAACCTCGCCTGCAGGCCATCGGGCACGTGATCGGGGCGTTCTCCGGTGCCATCTTCTCTGTCGCGGTGTTCTATCCGGTGTTCCTGCAGAACAACCCCTCAGGACTCATCACCGAGCAGTATCCCTATCCGGCGGCAACGGTCTGGAAAGCAGTTGCCGAGATTCTGACTGAAGGCCTCAGCCAGTTGCCCCAGACGGCTCTGTATGCGGCCGTGATCGGGGCCGTCATGGGCGTCGTGCTGGAGATCGTTCGCATCCTCGCCAAGGGGAAGTTCCCGCTGTCGGCCGTCGGGCTCGGACTGGCTTTCGTCATCCCGTTCCAGATCTGCCTGGCCATGTTCATCGGCTCGTTCGTCTTCTGGGTCTGCTCGAAGCTGTGGCCCAAACCGGAGCAGCGGATGAACGAAGTGATCGTGCAAAACCAGGAGTCAATCTGCGCGGGCGTCATCGCCGGTGCGGCGTTGATCGGTGTGGCGACCATGGCGCTCGGCCTCAAGCTGGAGTAACAGCGGACAACGGGGGTATAAGCCAACGATGAATACGCGACGCATCCGTTTCGGCAGTGTGGCACTGTCTGCGCTGGCGCTCCTGGTTGTCGCCGTCGGATGTCACCAGCCGGTCAGCTCGATCGATCGCCAACTCATCGGTGAGGTCGTGATGCACAGTGAACTGGCCGCGAATCTGCGGGCGCTGTGTATGCCGGGCGGTCGGTTGAGCGGGTCGCCGAATGCCGAGAAGGCCACGGAGTTCGTGGCCGACAAGCTGCGGGAGTACGGCCTGGCCAATGTGCACTTCGAGCCGTTCGAGATGATCTCCTGGCAGGACCGGCGGACCACCGTGACGCTGCTCGACGACCCGCCGCGTGTCCTGGAGGGAGCCCTGGCCCTGGGCAATTCGCTCAGCACACCGCCCGAGGGGATCACGGCCGAGGTGTTCGACGTCGGCCAGGGCGTCGAGGAGGATTTCGCGAAGCACGGACCGGCGCTGGCCGGCAAGTTCGCCCTGGTCCGGGAGGGCGACCTGCACCGTAGTCGCAAGATGGCCATGGCCGTCGAGCACGGCGCGGTCGGCCTGATTCAGGTATCGCCACTGGCTGATCTGGTCCGCGTGGGCACGTGCCATCCAAAACCCGCGCCGCAACCGGGCGTGGCCGTCACCGGTGACGACGGCAAGGAGCTGGCCGGGCGGCTGGAACGCGGCGAGACGGTGCGGGTCAACATCCTGATCGAGGCTGACGCCTGGACCGGTCGGCCTAACAACGTGGTGGCTGAATTGCCCGGCTCCGGGCCGTTGGCCGATGAACTTGTGATCGTCTGCGCACACGTGGACAGTTGGCATCTGGCCGAAGGCGCGCTGGACAACGCCACGGGGTCGAGCGCGATCCTGGAGGTGGCCCGGGCGCTGAGCGGCGTCGATTGGCGACCGCGGCGAACAGTGCGTTTCGTCTGGTTTCAGGGCGAGGAGCACGGGCTGCACGGCAGCAAGGCCTACGCCGCGGCGCACCTCGACGAAATGGACGACATCGTGGCGGTGGTCAACGTGGACATGCCGGGGACGCCGCAGAAGCTGGCCTCGTTCGGCCATCCGGAGATCGTCGAATTCCTCCAGTCGGTTCGACAGGACCTGGCGGGTCTGGAAATCGCCGACGAGATCGCCGACGCCCACTGGACGGCCAGCGACCACGCCCCGTTCATGAAGGAAGGCGTCTGCGCGGTCAGTCTGTATGGCGACCTCGGACCGGGCGTGAAGTACTATCATTCGACGGGCGATACGTACGACCAGGTGAACAGCCGCGGGACTACGCAGGCCGCGGCCGCGTTGGCGGTCCTGGTGCGACGCCTGGCCGACGTGCCCGAGCGACCGACTGTGCGACTCGAACCGGCCGAGGTCAAACCCAACGGCGAATGGTGGTGACCACTGCGGGGAGGATCGCACGGTTAAGCTTGGCGTCCCCGTGGTCGTCCAACGGGTCTGGGCTTCGGTGCCCGGTCCTATGCGCAGCAACGGGCGGGAGAGGGGCGGATTCGTCCGCACCGCTCGAGGCGCCTCGTATGTCTGACTGGGGGTCGGTTCTTCGGTGCGTTGCGATGTACCTCGGAGCTATCGCCTGCATTGGCGCCGGCCTTCTTTGTTGGCGCACTTGGGGATTGTTCGGCCTTCGTGCAGGAGCGGTGCTTCTGACGATCGGGATCGTGTGGTTACTGATCCTTCTCTGGAATGATGACAGCAAATACCGGTTCTGACACGGCGGGCCAAGTACCAGGTGGTCCGGATGAGCAAGTCGCCCGGATTCGCAGCCTCTCGTTTGACTGCTACGGCACGTTGATCGACTGGATCACGGGGATTCGCGGGGCGCTGGAGACGCTGGCCGCATCGGGTGGGTCGCTTCCCATCGACCAGGGCGAGTTCTTCGATACCTATCTGGAGGTCGAGGCCGAGACCGAAGCCGGCCCGTACATGTCGTACAAGGAGGTGCTGACCTCCGCCCAGGCGGAGTTGGCCCGTCGGTTCGGTCTGACTGTGCCACCGGAACGGGCCCGCGTGTTGGCCGACTCGGTTCCGGGTTGGAAGCCGTTCGACGACACGAACCCGGCGCTGGCCCGCCTGAAGGAGCGATTCCGGCTCGGCATTCTGTCCAACATCGACAACGACCTGTTTGCAGCGACCGCCCGTCAGTTCGAGCCGGCCATCGGACAATTCGACTTCGTCATTACGGCCGAGGACGTCGGCTCGTACAAGCCCGGGCACGGCCATTTCAAACGCCTGCTGCAGACGGTGGTGGACGATCAGGGCACGAACCTGCACGTGGCCCAGAGCCTGTTCCATGACGGCGCGCCCGCGGCCGAGTTGGGCATTCCATTCGTCTGGATCAATCGTCGCGGCGAGGTCAACGAGACCATCGCCAAGCCGCTCGCGGAACTTTCCAACCTGACCGAACTGGCCGACATGCTATGTGCCCAGTGACCCGATCCACGGGTTCCGAACGGCAATCAAGAGCGCGAGCGTCCGATAGCGCGCAGTCACCGGTGCCCACACCTGACAAGCCAATTGCATCGCCTTGACGCTCCCGACACACCGGCCTAGGGTTGGCACATGGGTTCCGCGACGACTACCGAAGGGTTTCCGCACGACGGCCCTGACGACACCGCCGGCACGGCGGTGATCAGTCGGCGTCTGCTGGTTCCGTTCTATCTGATGGCGTTCTTCTCCGGCGTGGCCGCCCTGGTCTACGAGGTCACCTGGGCGCGGATGCTGGAGTTGACGTTCGGCAGCACGACGCTTTCGGCGGCCGCTGTCATCGCCGGCTTCATGGGCGGCATGGGGCTCGGGGCCTGGCTGTACCATCTTGTCTATAACCGGTCTTCCTATCCGTTGTTGATCTACGCCGGACTGGAACTCGGCATCGCGGTGACCACGGTCCTGCTGACTCGGACCTTTTACCTCCTGCCCGACTTCTTTGCCCGGGCCGCGGATATCATCCCGTCCGGGCCGGGGCTGGCCGTCGTTCGTTTTGTCTGGGTGTTCGTGCTGCTGGTGATTCCGGCGGCCCTGATGGGGGCGACGTTTCCGGCGTTGTGTACGGTGATGATCCGCACCGTGCAGGGCGTCGATCGACACCTGGGGATGATCTACGGGATCAACACGATCGGGGCGGCCGGAGGGGCGCTGCTGGCGGGGCTGGTGCTGATCGAGCGTGTGGGCCTGACCCGTACGGTGACGGCGGCCAACGCGATCAACGTGGCCGTGGCACTTTGTGCCCTGGTATTGTTCGGCACGGCCCTGGGGCGGGGACACGCCCGTGCCACTCCGGCTTCGGAGGCCGCGATTCCCACGTACCTGCCGCGCTGGATTACCGGCATCGTGCTGTTCGTGTCGGGCTTTGCGACGCTGAGCTACGAGATCCTCTGGTTCCGCGCTCTGCGCTTCGTTGTGGGGAACAGCACATACGCTCTGAGCGTGGTGCTGATCATCTTTCTCGTGGGCCTGGGGCTGGGTTCGCTGCTGCTCAAACGGGTGGTTCGGCGGGGGTCACCGGAGCGCGATCTGGCGCTGTGTCAGTGTCTGGTCGCCGTTCTGGCGCTGGTGGCCATGGCCTGCCTGTCCGGCGTGATAGCGGTGCCGGCCCTCTACGAGCGGGTCAGTTTCTTCTCTCCTGAAATCCGAGCCCACGCGTGGTGGTTCCGTCTGCTGCTCGATTGCGGCCTGGCCACGATTACCATGCTGCCGGCCACGCTGTTCATGGGGTTGTCGTTTCCCCTGGCGAGCCGGCTGTTCCTGGGTGACGTGCGGAAGCTGGGCACGCGGGTGGGGGGGGCCTACCTGCTGGCCAACCTGGGCAGCATTCTGGGTTCGCTGCTTGCGGCCGTGCTGTTGTTGCCTCTGTTCAGCACGATCGGCGGCACCAAGGTCGTCGCCTGCATCAACCTGGTCCTGGGCGGTGCGTTGTTGCTGCACATTCGAAGGCGGGCGGCGGGCTGGGTACCGCCCGTCGCTGTCTCACTGGTGCTGGTGGCCGTCCTGGCCCTGGTTCTGCCGGCGTCGTTAATCCGCCTGGGTGAGACGGCCCGACAGGGCGAGGGTGGAGGGGTGGTCATCTACGCCAAGGACGGGGACTTGGCGACGGTCAAAGTATTGGAGGACCCGAACGATCCGGCCAAGAAGTCGATGGCCGTAGATGGTGCGGAAATCGGCTGGAGCCGGGGCTACCGGACCGACAAGCTTTATCAGAAGCAGATTCTGCTGGCTCACCTGCCGATGGTGTTAGACACGCGAATCCGGCACACGCTGAACATCGGGTTGGGGTCGGGCGCCTCGCTGTACGCGCTGGCCGAATACCCCGAAGTGGAGACGCTCGATTGCGTCGAGATCAACCAGGGTGTGGTGGAGGCCGCGAGGTTCTTTCCGGAGTCGGCCGTCTTCGACGACCCCAGGGTCGACCTGGTGGTGGAAGATGCCGTTCACTTCCTGTTGCGGGCGGGGCGGGACTACGATCTGATTGTCTCGGATGGGAAACAGGACCCCTTCTTCTCCGGGAACGCGACGCTGTTGTGTCGTGAGTTCTACCTCCATGCCCTGAACCGACTGACGGAAGACGGGATCTTCATTCAATGGGTGCCCCTGGGCATGTTGCACAGCGACTTTCGAATCAACCTGCGGACCTTCTGTGACGTGTTCCCGCACGTGGAGGTGTTCTACTACCGGCCCTTCTCGGTGTACGTGCTGGGGGCCCGTCGGGCGCTGTTCGACCGCCCCCGATTGTCCCGTGAGGAGTACTCGAGTCGCCCCATCCACTCAGACCTGGCTCCGTTCTTCCTTGTACATCCATCGGCGCTACTGGCCTCCCATTGGGTGGGGAAGCCGCAGATCGAGACGGTTCTGGGTGAAGGCCCCATCAGCACGTGGGACCATCTGCGCTTGGATTTCTCCGCCTTCAAAGCCACGTCGGGTCAGTGGACCCGCACCGAGTTGAGGAACCTGAACCTGCTGCTGGAAGCCGAAGCGGTGCCCCGTGGGGACGCAGAGATGCTCCGTCTGCGCAAGCCCGCTTACCGCCGGTCGGAGTCACTCCTGCGCCGGGCACAGGCCTGTAGCCTGGCTGAGGAATTCGCCGAAGCCCGAGCCCTGGTCCGCCAGGCCGTCAGTGTCAACCCCGAGTCGGAGGTGGCCAGGCGGATGCTCAAGAAAATGACTCGCAGAAGAGCCGGGGCTCAGGCGGGGGATATGTAGCCGAAATCGCCGATTGACGGTCCCGAGCCGGTTGGCTGGTCCACCGAGAAGCCTGGAGTGCCCGGGCCTGCCGCATCGGTCGGGTCGGGTTTCTGACGGATCGTTGCGTACCCTTGCTCCCGGCGCTTGGCACATTGCGGCGCCGGCCCATGGTGCTCTAGAATGCGCTTCTCCTATGGTCCGTCGTCATGGGTTCGAGAGAAGCGTGATGAAGCCCCACACCTTGCAGCCCGGCATGCACGTTCGCGTCGTGCAGGTGATCCACCGCCGCGAGGGCGATTGGCACACTGCGGTCACCGGCGAAGTGCTCTCCTGCGGGCAGGAGAAGACCGGAAGCTGGTTCACCCACAGCCCCAAAGGCAAGCTGATGCTCACGCGCCTTCGTCTGCGCAAGGATGACGGGGAGCTGACCACGCTCACGCTGGACGAACGTACACGGATCGAAATCCTCGAAGACGGCGGCGGATCGTAGGGCCACGCTGAATGCCCGGCGTCGGATTTCGCCGCTTGCACCGGTGTCGCAAGCGCGCGTCGGGTTACACGATCATCTGATTGGTTACGGGAGCTTGCGGAAGAACCGTTCCCAGCGGGGGCGATAGTACCGGTCGGGGTCCAGCGACAGGACCACGGCACCGGAGCGGCCGACGATATCGCCGCGCGGGACGCAGCCGAAGGAGCGCGAGTCGCGACTGTTGTCCCGGTTGTCCCCCATCACGAAGTAGGAATCCGGCGGAACCGTCACCGGGCCGAACGAACGCGTCGCCGGCAATGCCGGCGTGGTCATCATCGGGTGCGTCCGACCGTCCAGCGTCTCGGCCGCGAAGCGGTGCGTCGGGCGTTGGCCGGGCTCGATCTGGTCGATGGCATCCGTGTCCAGCGGTCCATAGCCGGCCGGTCGGCCGTTGATCAGCAGACCGTTGCGGCGCAGCTCGATCCGGTCACCCGGCAGACCGATCACGCGCTTGACCAGCCGGTCGCCGTTGGCCGGCGAGAAACAGACCACCACGTCGCCGCGCTGCGGCTGCGACCATTGCAGCAGCCACTGTTCGGTGAACGGCAGCCGTAACCCGTAGGCCAGCTTGTTGACCAGAATCCGGTCGCCTTCCACGATGGTCGGCTTCATGGAGCCGGTGGGCACGTCGTTCCAGTCCGCCACGGCCGACCGGAACGTGCAGAGCACCAGCACCACCACGAGCAACGGCCGGACGCCCTCTCTCCAGAACGCGATCAACCGGCTCTTCCGATCGGCACGCATGTCATGCCCTCCCAGGTCTGGGTAGGTTCGGACCCGTCTCGAGACGCCGAGTGGCCGGCGTCTCGCGTATGGACCGTCCCACTGCTCTCTAAGACGCTACGCTGGGTGGCGACGTCGTGTTCGGTCGGAACTTGTCGGGGGGCGGGCGTGGCGTGGGGCTATCGGTCCTGCCGCTTCTGCGACGGTGGCGGGGGAGCTGAGGGCGTGGACGTCGGCTTCCGGCGGTTTTGCTTGACACGCTGGAAGCGGCGGACTACAGCACCACCTGGGCTGCGTCGGACGGTGAAGGCGGAGAGCACAGTCGCATGGCCAGCACGAAGCAGCACCAGTCCATCCGCAAGAAGCTGCTCGAGATCCTGGGCCCCGGCCTGCCGGGGATCGAGATCGACGTGAGCGACTCACCACGCTGGAAGCGGATGTGTCTGACTTTCCGGCATCCGTCGTTCGCCGGCCTGCTGCCGGAGCAGCGGTTCCGCCAGTTGCTGGCCGCCATCGGGGAGGAGTTCTACGAGAAAAGCCTCCGCGGTGCCGTCTGGATCGAGCTGGCTCCGGGCGAGACGGTGGACGATATCCTGGCCGCCCCGCGCTCCGAGGACCTTGCGAAGCAGGAGCCCACGATTGCCCGCGGGCTCCTGGACAACGGGTTCTTCGAGGACCTGAAAGACGCGATGGGCGAGAGCCCGATCGAGACGTGCCGCGGCGACTTCGCCGTTAGCAGGAAGGTTTTGACCGCCAGGGAAATCATCGGCGACGAGCAGCGTGACGCGTGCCTGGTGTTCATCCGCCAGGGAGCGTTCTGCGATTGCGAGGTCTTGCTGGCCGCCCGAGCGGCCCTGGCCCAACGCTACGGCGCGGACTGAACCACAGGGGGGCACCGCGCCACCAGCCCCGGAGAATCAGCCTGATGACGCCGACCGAGCTTTGGGAGCGCTACCGACGATACCTGTGCGTGTGCGAGTCGATCGGCCTTTCGGTGGACATCTCCCGCATGCCCTTCGCCGACGATTTCCTTGGGCGGATGGCGCCGGCGATGAGTCGAGCTTTCGATGCGATGGAGGCCCTGGAAGCCGGCGCCATCGCCAACCCCGACGAGAACCGCCGGGTGGGGCACTATTGGCTGCGGGCGCCGGATCTGGCGCCCGAACCGGCCGTCCGCGAAGAAATCGAGCAGACGCTCCAGCGTGTCAAGAGCTTCGCCGCCGACGTCCATGCCGGGCGGATCCCCGGACAGAGTAAAACAGGCCGGGGCGGGTTCGCCAATCTGCTGCTGATCGGTATCGGGGGGTCGGCCCTGGGGCCGCAGTTCGTGGCCGATGCCCTGGGCAATGCCGACGATCCTCTCCGCCCGTACTTCCTGGACAACACCGATCCGGACGGTTTCGATCGCGTGTTCGATCAGCTCGGCGGCGACTTGGACCGGACGCTGGTGATCGTGGTCTCCAAATCGGGCAGCACGGTGGAGACCCGTAACGCCATGCTGGAGGCAATCCAACGCTACGAGCAAGCCGGCCTGAACTTCGCGGACTACGCTGTGGCCGTGACGCAGTCGGGTAGCGCGCTGGATCGTCGGAGCACTGAGGAGCGTTGGCTGACGCGGTTCCCGATGTGGGACTGGGTCGGCGGTCGCACGTCTGTGACTTCTGCCGTCGGCCTGCTGCCGGCGGCTCTGCAGGGCTTCGACGTGGGCGCCATCCTGGCCGGTGCGCGGGACGCCGACGTGGTCACGCGCAGCCGTGAGGTGATGCGCAACCCGGCCGCCCTCCTGGCCCTGATGTGGTATCACGCTACCGAGGGCCGTGGTGCCAAGGACATGGTTGTTATTCCGTACAAGGACCGCCTGGCCCTGTTTCCGAAATACCTGCAACAGCTTGTCATGGAGTCGCTGGGCAAGGAGCGCGACCTCGACGGCCGCACCGTGCAGCAGGGTTTGACGGTTTACGGCAACAAGGGCTCGACCGATCAGCACGCCTACGTGCAGCAGCTTCGTGAGGGCGTGGACAACTTCTTCGTCACCTTCATCGGCGTGCGGCGCGACCGGTCCGCTGAACCGTCGACCGAGGAAGCGGAGGCGACCAGCGGTGACTACCTGCACGGCTTCCTGCTGGGTACCAGGGAGGCGCTCCATGAAATGGGTCGCCAATCGATCACCATCACGCTGGATGAGTCGAATGCCCGGTCCGTGGGTGTCCTGATTGCCCTGTACGAACGTGCCGTCGGCCTCTACGCCTCGCTGATCAACGTCAACGCCTACCATCAGCCCGGCGTCGAGGCCGGCAAGAAGGCCGCGACCGCGGTGATCGAACTGCAGCGGCGCATCCTGGCCGAACTGGCCGGTTCCGCTGCCGCCGGTCCCCGTACGGCCCAGCAGATCGCCGAGGCCATCGGCGCGCCCGACCAACTCGAGACGGTCCATCACGTCCTTGAACACTTGGCCGCCAATCCGGGCCGGGGTGTCGTGGCCACGACGGCACCCGATGCGACCGACATCCGCTATTCGGCAATGTAGTGCCGTCCAGGTGGCACGTCTTGCCCGCTCTGTCAGGACGAGGTGCGAAGTCTTTCGTTGAGGTCATGGGCCGGGGTGAACAGCCACCGCCTGCCCGCCTTCTCCTTGACCAGCAGGCCCCGCTTCGCCAGGTCCAGCAAGTCCGCTCGGGCCGTCTGGTACACCACGTTGGAGCTGCAGCGGTGCGATTCGATTGTATACCGATGATGCGGGTGCCGAAGGGCATGGCTGATCAGGGCCCGCTGCCTGTGATTCAAGACTGCGATCCCGCGCAGTTCTCGCTCCAGCGCTTGCAGTTGCTCCGTCTTGCGCTTGACGTATTCGTAGAGCTGATCGATTGCCCGGCGGATGACGTGCAGGTGATAGAGCAGGAAGTAGGTCAGGTCGTTGTCGTCCGTCTCGGTGTAGAGGAAGGCCCGCCCGTACCTGGCCGGCGCTTTGCGGATGATCTCCGATATGGAGATGAACTCGCACAGCCAGTACCCGTGGCGGAGCATTGACCAATAGAACAGCGCCCTGGCAGTCCTGCCGTTGCCGTCGACGAAGGGATGGTCGTAGGCCAGCCAGAAGTGCAGGATGATGGAGCGAATCATCGGGTGAACGAACGTGCCCGGGGTCTTGCCGTTCGCAAAATCGCACATGGCCCTCACGCGACGCTCGAGCTGCTCCGCCGGGGGCGGCTCGTGGAACACGGTCCCGTAATCGTCTCCCACATCGATCCGCTCGTCGGCCCGCCGGAACCGCCCCGCCGCCGAGGGATCATCGAGCGTGCCTTGCGTCACCTGGCGGTGGATGTCGAACACCAGATCCGCAGACAGCGGCTCCGCCTTGAGCTTCCCGATTCGCTGCATGGTCAGGAAATTGTTGAGGATCATGCGTTCGCTGCGGTCGGCCGGCTTCCGGCCCGCCCGGATCATCTCCTTCGCCACCAGCCGTGTCGTAGCGGCACCCTCAAGTTGACTGGAGGTAATCGCCTCTTCGATCAGCGAGCCGACCAGGTACTGGTCCTTCGTTTCCGGGTTGGTGATCGGGTCGGGCATCTGGAGGCGCCCACCCGCGCCGAGGTCGATCTGTTGCAGACCTTCGGGAATCGGGTCGGCCAGCGCGTAGCTGAATCGTTTCCCCCCGATGTCGCCAAGTGTAATTGGCTTTTGTTGATTCAGGCGGTAACTCCTGATCGCAAACCACCACTCCCGATGGGACAGGTCGCCCGGCGGCTTCAGATGCCGTAACTTATCCCAATGGCTGTACTTATCGCCAGCAATGCCTTCAGTGTACGCCCCGAAGACGGCCGAGAACCGACCGGCTTCATCGATCTCCCGTCTAAGATCCGAAAGCTGGGGTGGTTTCTGAGGTATCTGCATTGGTGTCGGCCTGGAACACGAAACCGCGATCTACCAATCTTATACTAAAACACTCAGAATTAGTATGTAGGCAGGTTCGGCTCTCGTCAACTACTAAATCTGAGCATTTTAGTTTCAAATTAGTAAATGGCTATCGGACGGCCGGGCCACCGACAGAAGCGGAACCCGACGACGACGCCGCACGCGACCTCGGGGCGCTGACCAGCGCACGACAGCGGGCGGGCCGATTGGCCCGCCCGCTACGGCTGCTTGTATAAGTATCGCCTCTTGGCGGAGCGCTCCGCGCCGGCTACTCGGCCGCCAGGCCCTCGAGCTGGACGACCTTTCGGGCGGCCGGCAGCGAGAAGAACGCCTGGTTGAGGTTCTGCGTGAAGGTCATGTCCGTGCCCTCCGCAGCGGAGAACACGCCGATGACCTGCAGCATCGACCGAGCCGGATCGTAGACCATCAGCTCCAGGCCGGCTTCCTGCACGCGGATCTGGCCGGTCAGCAGCGGGGAAGTCGTGCTGTCGAAGTTGCCCAGCAGCAGATACTCGACGTCGCCCTGGTAGATCGACAGGGACATGCCCGCCAGGGCGGTCGCGCCGGTCAACGTGTCGAACTGATCGATCTGGTCGCCCTGCGGAGTGATCTCGCGGACGGCCACTCCGTCGGAGAGGCCGCTGTACACGCCCAGGACCATGGTGCCGAAGACGTCCGCCGGCGGCACGTAGAGGTTCACGTAATCCGCCAACTGCTCCGGATCGGTGAACAGGTTCGCACCGGTCTTGATTCCACCGTTGACGAAGTCGGGGATGAACCCGCGCCCGAAGTTGACCACCAGCAGGTCGCCTCCGCCGAAGCGACCCAGGTCGTCGTCGAACCCCTCGGGCAGCACGACGATGTCGGTCTCGAAGCTCTCGCCCGGACCACGGTAGCTGTTGTCGTTGATCTGTGTGGCCGGGTCGATGATCCCGATGCGGCCGTCGCGTAGCTCGGCCACCACGACGTTGCCGTCGTCGTCCACGACGATCGGCCGGCCGCCGCCGGAGAGATCGTTCACGTCGCTGAACATGTCGCCGGCGGTCACCGCGCCCGGTCCCTCGAACGGCCCGAACACGTCGGCGCCGTTGGCGATGTACATGGTGTCGTTGGCGTCCAGGGCGATGCCGGTGGCGCCGAAGGTCTCGGTCAGATAGTTGGAGCCTTCGATCAACTGGAAGATCTGGACGAAATCTCCGCCGGGCGTCCCATCGCCACTGGGCAGTGTGCCGTTGCGCCGGTTGGTGCCGTTGTCCTGCTGGAACTCGCCGTCGATGTTCAGGCCGTCGCCGGACAGGGTCAGCTCGTAGTAGGTCCCGGCCGTAAGGTCGTCCGGCAGATTCACCAGGATGCGGCTGCCGGCGATCAGGCCAGCGGCGTCGTACAGGTGGACGCGGCGGATGTCGTGGTCATCAAGCGGGATGGCCGTGCCGGTTTCCATCTCGGCCAGCGTGACGTTGTCCGGCGTCACCGAGCAGAAGCGGACGGGCAGGTCGATGTCGAACATCAGCACGGCGGGCGAGCCCTCGAGCAGGTGTCGCCCGTTGCCCAGCGAGCTGCGGAAAACCTTGCCGGTACCCTCGGCGCCGAAGTCGATGCCCTCGTCGAAGTCGGAGTCGCACGGCGGGTCGCCGGCCGCGGCCGCCCCGTTGGCCAGTCCGGTGAAACGCTGCACCTCCTGTAGCGAGGGGAGCGAGATGTACGTCGTGTCCAGGTCCGAGGTGATCTCCACCTGCGAGAACGGCTCGAACACGAAGGCGAACGTGTCCAGCGGCAGGGGGAGGAGCATCTGCATGCGGTCTTCGGTCTTGTTGTAGATGACGGCCGAGGTGACCCACGACCCGTCCACGAACTCGGCCGGGATGATCTGTTTGGTGCTGCGGAGGTTCAGATCGATGCGCCCCAGGAACATGAACTCTTCGCGCCCCTGGATGTCCTGCAGTTGTGTGGCGGCCGTTCCGTCGATCGACGGCAGGAAGGCCGGGTTCTCGAGAACCGACGTGTCCACCACGCCGTTGGGCAAAATGCGGTGGATCTCAAAGCCGCGGCTGTCTTCGGGGCGGAAGGCCCCGTAGATCTCACGTGGCTTGCCCGTCCTGGCCGGCGGGACCCATAGGGAGACGTAGGCGCTGGTGATGTCGCCCGCGGACCGGTCGACCAGGTTGATGGCCCCCTTCTTACCCGTGCCCGCGGCGAAGTCGGGAACGGACAGGCCCGAATCGTCGGCCCAGATCAGGTCGCCGGGCGCGGCGCCGGCACGTTCGACGCTGGCGTAGCCGTCGGGGGCGGCCACCAGGTCACGCGGCACGCTGTTGATCGGGAGGCGGGCGACCTCCTGCCCCAATCCGGTGTCGGGATTGACCTCGAAGAGTTTCCCTTCGGAGGTCGCGTCCTTCACGATCAGGTTGCCGTCGGCGTTGAACGCGACGGTCCGGGAGGCCAGCGCCGGGAGATTGTCGCCCAGCCGCTGCCCCTCGGTGACCTCGCCGGGAGCATCGAACGGGCCGTAGAGGCCGTCGCCCCCGACGATGTACAGCCGATCGTCGCCGTCGAGCACCATGCCGCCGGCGCTGGGTGTGCCGGTCAGGAAGGTGTCGTATCCCACCGCGCGGAAGAGCTGGACGAAGTCGCCGCCGGGCGTCTCGTTTCCGCTGGGCAGGGTGCCGTTCTTGGCGTTTGCGGTGCCGGCGTTCTTCTGGAACTCTCCATCCAGGCTCAGCCCTTTGGCGCTGATCACGAGTTCGTAGTCGTTCCCGGGCGTCAGGCCGCTCGGCAGCGTGATGAACACGCGACTGCGGTCCACCACGCCGTTCTCCACGATGTGCTGGTGGGCCAGGTTGGCCTCGGGCAGATCAAGCTCCGTACCGGTCGTCAGGTCCGTCAGCGTAAAGCGTTCCGCGACGACGGCGCAGAAGCGAACCGGTTGGTCGAACTCGTAAATCAGGTCCCAGCCGTCGGCCAATACCATGTGACGCCCTTCGCCGATCGTGCTGGCGATGACCTGCGTGGTGCCGGGTTCGGCGAACTCCACGCCGGTGTCCTGGCCGCCGGGCGAACTGCAGGTGAAGAAACCGCCGGTGTCGCCGTCGGTGGGTGGCGCCCCACCTAGCAGCGTGATGTCCACGGTGTTGATGTTCACGGAGCCGGGGAAGTTGGCCGCGACCTGAATGCAGAACACGAAGTCGTTGTCCGCTACGGCCTGCAGGATGTCGCCGGTCAAGCCGGCTTCGGTGGTGCCGGCGAGGGCGATGACGCCGTCGGCGCCCTCGGTCGCGGTGAAGTCGAGGACCGCAAACTCGTTGGCGCAGGGGTCCTCAGCGCCGGCGGGGGCGACGTGGATGGTGATTTCCGCTTGACGCCCGGTGCCCATCCCATCGCCGGTGAAGGTGACGTTGTCGTTCTCTGCGGTGACCGATGCGGTGCCGGAGATCGTGTTCGGCGGAGCCTGGCCGCCCAGATCAGCCTGATCGATGCCCTGGCCGGCGGACTGGCCCGGTCCGGTTTCGGTCAGCTCCACGTTGCCGGCTGTCCCGGTTTCCACGGGGAACTCGACCGCCCCGGATGGCCCGCCGCCCCCGCCCCCGCCGCCTGTGGCGCAGCCGTACATCAAGCCCGTCGCCAGCAGCAGCAGTGCAGAAGTCGAGATACGCGCCGATGTTGCCATACTCTTCATACTGGTGTCCTTTCCTCGTCTTAAGCTGTGAATGCTTCGTACGCCGCCGCCGGCCTTCCCAACAGCTCGGAGGCCGTGGCCGCTCCTCGGCAATCCTCCCCGGCGTGGTTCACGCCCACACGGTTGGAGGCGCCCCTTTCCCAGGTGTCGTCGTCCGGCCGCGGACGGCAGAGACTATAACGAGCAGTGCTCGCCGGATCGACCCTGCGGGGACGGATTCCCTGATGTTTTTGGTTGGACACCTGGAAGCGGCTGACCCGGTCGCGCAGACCGACGCGACCCGCCCGGGCGGCGCTGGCGGCTACCCCCGCGCCTCTCGTCTGACTTGCTCGAGCAGATCGCCGCCTTCCGGCGTCTCTTCGGCCAGCTCGGTGAGGGTCTGCCAACTGGCGGCGGCCCGGTCGATCAGCCCCATGTTCTGCAAAGCCAACGCCAGATTGGCGTGGAAGTCGATGTTGCGAGAGTCGTGTCGGATGCCCTCCTCGAACTGCTCGACCGCCAGGTCGAACTGAGCGCGGTCCGCGAAGATGAGCCCCAACTGGTAGTGGAGTCGAACGGATTCGGGATCGATTTCGACCGCCCGGCGGAGAACTGCCACTGCTTCCTCGGACGAACCCAGGGTGTACAAGGTCAGGCCCAGTTGGATCAGCGCCTTGGCGTAGGATGGGTTGATGGTCGTGGCGTCGCGGAAGCACTGGGTGGCCTCGGTCAGCTCACCGCGCTGCTTGAGCAGTACTCCCAGGCGGTAATGCAGGTCTGCATAGTTGGGGCGCTCGGCCAATGCCGCCCGATGACGTTGAATCTGGCGGTCGATAAGGTCGGCTGCGGGTCGGGCGAGTTCGCCTTTCGGGGCCTCTGCGGTGGCCGGTTCCGCACCGGGGTGGATCGCCGCCGGCGACAGGTAGCGCTCGACCTGATGGTTGGCCGCCATCTTGAGCTGTAGCCGAGCCGTTTCACTGAACAACAGCGTGCTGTTGGGCTCGACGCTGGCGGCCATCTCGAAACTGGCCAGGGCCTCGTCGGTCTGCCCGAGTTGCTGCTGGGCGACCCCCAGCCCCACGTAAGCGCTCAGGATTCGGTCGTTGATCTCCACGGCCCGGCTGAACCACAGGGCCGCCTCCAGATAGCTCCCCGAGCGCAGGTGGGCCGTTCCGACCTTGATGGCGGCCTCGAGATAGTCCGGGTGAAGCTCCAGGGCGGTCATGTACTCGTCGAGGGCCTCGCGGTCACGCCCGACCTTGGCATAGAGATCGCCGAGTCGGAGGTGGTTGTCGGCCGAGGCGGGCTGCGTGGCGATGATCTCGTTGAGTTGCTGGATGGCGTCGTGGCAGAGACCGGCCTGTTCGTAGGCACCCACCAGGTCGTCGCGGACCTCCCAGTTGTCCGGCTCGATGGTGAGGGCGAACTGGTAGCGTCGGATGGCCTCGGCGGTTCGCCCCGCCTGCAGGTACAGGTTCGCCAGGGTCAGCGTGGGCACCACCTCGCCGGGTTCGTACCAGCAGATCTGTTCGTAGTGTCGAACCGCCTGGGCCAGATCGTTCTGTTTGAGATAGATGGCACCCAGACGCTCGTGGGCGTTGCGCAGGTTGGGGGCGGCCTCCAGACAGGCGGTGTAGTTGTCGGCCGCCTCGTTCGTTCGCCCCCACTTCTCGTAGCAGAAGCCCAAGGCGAACAGGACGGTGGCGTCGCCGGGGTGTTCCTCCTGGGCCAGCTGGAGATGCCCGACCGCCTCCTCCGTCCTGCCCAATTCGTCGGACACGCAGGCCAGTCCGACGCGGGCCGCCAGGTCCCCGGGCTGGATCGACAAAGCGGCCTCGAACGTGCGGCGGGCCGCGGCGTAATCCCGGTTGGCCAGGTAGCGGGTGCCCAGCAGGATGGCCGTGGAGGGGTCGTCCCGGGTCTGCTCGAACGCGCTGCGCAGCTCGGCTGTGGAGTAATGACCGTCGTCGTGCAGGAGATCGCGGAAGGCGGCCGACAACTCCGCCAGTAACCCCCGCCCCAGAATCTCGAGAAGGTAAGACATCGCCACTCCGTAACGGATATCTAGGCCGCCAGGGTCTCGAGCGCGGTGCGCGCCGCCTGATAGTTCTTGTTGATCTTCAGAGCCCGGACGTAGGCCCGTCGGGCCTGCTCGGCCTGTCCGCTACGGCGATAGAGGTTTCCCAGAAGGTAGTAGACGTCGGCGTACTTCGCCCCCATGGCGATGGCTTGGTTGAGGCAGGCGATGGCTTCGGTGTCGCGGTGGGACTGTTGATACAGACGGCCCAGTTGCACCAATGCCTGGATGTTCTGCGGATCGATCTGTACCGCGCTGCGGGTGGAGCGGATGGCCTCATCCGGTCGGCCCATCTCGGCGAACAATCGGCCGGCGGCACAGTGCAGGCCGACGTGCTTGGGGTTGCGTTTCAGGGCCCGGTCCAGGGCATCGGAGAACATCCCGTGGACCTCACCGTCCAGCTCGCCGGTCGGCAAACCCACGAAGGCGTCGATGAACTCCGGATCGGCTTCGACGATCCGACTAAGCTGCTCAAGGCCCTCGGTGTTCTGATCGGACTGTTCCTCTGGGATTCGCGCCTGGATGGTCACCGGCGTACCCTGGTCGCTCAGCGACTTGGCCGCCTGGGCCAGCAGGAGCCCGACCCGGGCGTCGCCTGCCCGGCGGTGCTGGGCACGCTCCAGATAGCGTTTGGCCTCACGGACCTGCTGGCGGACGGCGCAGCACTGGGCCAGTGCGATCAGCGCGTCGGCATGTTCCTTGTCCATGGCGATGGCTTGCGTGAAACGCAGCTCGGCTTCGGCGTACTCCTCCATTGCGGCCAGGAGCGTGCCGAGTTGGAATTGCAACTCGGCCGAATCGGGGTGTGCCACGACGCTCTGCCGCAGGTACTCGATGGCATCATGCGGGCGCGAGTCCTGCCACAGCAGCAGGGCTCGCCGGATCTGGGCGGTTACGTCGGTCGGCTCGGTGCGGGTCTGGCGTTCCATCTCGACCGCAGCCAGGTCATAGCGTCCTTGGCCTGCGTGGCAGGCCGCCAGCAGCCATGGCAGCGGTCGGCTGTGTGGATTGAGCCTTCCTGCGGTGGTGAACGCTTCGGCGGCACGGTCATATTGGCCCGCGTTCAGCAGACAGATGCCGCGGCGGAGTTGCTGCTGGGCCTCGTAGTACCGTCTGAGGAGTTTCAGGGCGTCATTGGGTTTCTCGGGCTCGGCCACGGCGGTTGCCGAACGCGCCCCTCGGGGTCGATTGTTGGTGGCGTCCTGTAACATGGCACCTCCTGGCTGTGGGCTGCGCACAAAGTCCCCAACCCGTTGTATCGGCTCGCCTTGGCGCGGGGCTTACCTATTGCGAAGGGGCGACGCCCTTGTCGTTCCCTTGCCAAGCGCCCGGCAAGGGAACAAACCAAGCCCGCCCGGGACGTAAGATATTGTCAATACTTGGTTTAACGCAGGAATCGCCGGAACCAGCATCGTCTGCCGGGTCTGGTCTGCTGTTGGGTTGCACGCATCGCTGACTCCACGGTCGGGTCCAACCTGAGGGTTGAGTCCGCAACCGGCCGGGTGATCGTCGCCCAGCCGACGGTCAGGACTCGCCCGCGCCACGCACCAGCCTTCGGACGGCCCGGGCATTGCTGGCCAGAAAGCCGAGCAGCGCCGCCTCCTGCAAGGCTCGGCGGTGAGGCTTGGATGGGGTGCCGAAGTGCACTTCGCCGGCCGGGACGTCGCCGATCGCCCCGGTCTGGGCGGCCAACGTGGCACCCGCGCCGATGGTCACGTGGTCACCGATGCCCACCTGGCCCGCGCAGGTGACGCCGTCCTCCAGAACCACGCTGCCCGACAGGCCGGTTTGACCGGCCAGGATCGAGCCGCGGCCCACACGGCAGTTGTGGGCCACCTGAACCAGGTTGTCGATCTTGACGCCGCGCTCGATCAATGTGGTGCCGAACTTGGCCCGGTCGATGCAGGCGTTGGCTCCGATCTCCACGTCGTCCTCGATGACGACGTTACCCACGTGCGGCCACTTGCGGAGGCGCCCCCGGTCGGGAAAGAAACCGAAGCCGTCAGCACCGATCACGGCGCCCGCGTGAATCAACACTCGGGCTCCGATCTGCGTATTGGCGTAGACAGTCACGTTGGGATGGATTGTGGTGTCGGCGCCGATCTCGCAATTGTCGCCCACGCGGAC
>DATKXO010000410.1:0-2545 GCA_035528995.1 Phycisphaerae bacterium
AGCGTCACGGTGATGATCTGGGGATCGCGCACGAAGTTGAAGCTGCTGGTCAGGATGTGGCCGTCGGACGAGTAGATCAGCCCGGTGGTGGGCCCGTCGGCCAGACGGAAGTCCGAACCGGGATCGTCGCGGAAAGGGCTGCGCTCCGACGGCTGTACGTCACCTGACAGGGGCTGTGCTCCACCAACGGTTTCGATGCGGACGACGCAAGGTGCAACGGCGTCCGCGGCCGCGTGGAATAGGCGCTGGTTGGCATGCTGTGCGCTTCCGGCGCTGTCGCAACCCGCAGCGGGCATCGTAAATCGTCGGGCCGCGTCGTCACCTTCGAACGCCCGGGAAGGTTCGCCCCGTGCGTCGGGTGTGCCCGACGCCGCGGTCGGGTCCAGCGTGACGTTGAGGTTGTGAAGCTGGTCATCGCGAACGACCACCAGCTCGATCCCGTCGCCGGGCTTCAACTGTTCGAGCACTCGCTGAAAGGCGGCCACGTCGGGCACGTTGCGCCCGTTGGCCCGGACGATCAGGTCGTCGGGCCGCAGACCCGCCCGCGCGGCCGGTGACGACGGTCTGACGCTCTCGACGTAGACGAGCTTCTTGCGATAGCTCATCTCGAACAGCTTGATTCCCGGGTCGACGGACACGTCTCGATCGTGGCGGCGCGGCTGTTCAGCGGTTGGGCTGCGGCTCGGGTCGCGCGCCTCGCGGAGGAACTCGGCGCAGAGCTCGACCGGAACAGCGTGGTTGAATTGGGTGTTGGTCAGGTTGGACACGACGACCCGGCCGACCATGCCGACCCACCGACCGTCCAGATCGACCAGCGGTCCGCCGGGGGCGCCGGGGTTGGAGGTGACCGCGTCGATGGCCAGCACTTGCTCGTGGAACGGGTAGTCCTGCGTGCGGCGGCGGGCGTCGAGGTTGATGCGTCCGCTGAAAACCCCGTGGGCGACGGAGACGGGCTCGGCACCGTCGGCCACCTTGAAGGCGTTGCCCGCGGCCACGACCCAGTCGCCGGGCCGCAGGTGATGCGACGATCCGTCGCGGAAACAGGGAAGCGCCAACGCTTCCTGCCCCAGCGTGTCCGGTTGCTCGAGTTGCAGCAGGACGAGCTGTCGGTCCGGATCACGGTGAACGACCGAGGCCGGGTAAACCGTCCCGTCGGCCGTGACCGCTCGAAGGTTCCGCGCGTCGACCAGGATGGATAGCACGGTCAGGACCTGCCCGCCAGGAGACACGAGGATGCCGCTGCCGTAGCCTTCCTGCAACCCGGCACCCAGGCCGTAGAGCTTGACCGTCCGCGCGGTTACCGTGTCGATGGCGTGGTCGAAGTCGCCTTCGGCCGGTGTCGGCGATGTCCGCAGGCTCGACCAGAGCGACCGGGCCCACCCGTCGCCGGGAAACAGATCGCCACCGGCGGTCGAGAGCCAGTGCTCCACGACCCAGCGCTCGGGGTGGCGTTCGCCCTCGGGATCGATCTTCAGCGGGACGTCCTGCTCGATCGACAGGGGTTCAAGCTGAGCGACCGCGTGGCGCGGCTCCCCGTGATGCTCGAAGCTGATCGGAACCGGCCAGTGCTCGGGGTAAGTGCCCAGCAGGCTGGCGAAATGGTTGTCAGAGGTGACCCGGCGGCCGCCGAAACGCAGCAGACGATCGCCCGGCCGGATGCCGACCTTCCAGGCCGGTCCGTCCTCGATCAGCTCGTTGAAGATCAGGTCTCCGTTGACCGTGGCCTGAAGGGTGCCGTGACGGACCACGTGACCCCTGCGCAGCGCAGGGATGAACCGTTTGATCTGGTTGATGGAGATGGCGTAGGCCAGGCCGACGTTGTATCGGCCGCGAACCCCGGAGGCGACGGATATTCGCCCGTTGATGCCGATCACGCGGCCGTGAACGTCGAACAGCGGGCCGCCGCTGTTGCCCGGGTTGATGGGGGCGTCGGTCTGGATGCAGTCGGAATAGACCAGGGCGTTGCCACGTCCCCACTGGTAACGGTGTGTGCCCGTGACGATGCCCATGGTGACGGTCGGGGTGTGGTCCTCGGCCAGCACGAACGGGTTGCCCATGGCCAGGGCGACGTCCCCGACGTCGACAGTGTCGGAATCGCCCAGTTCGGCGAAGTCGAAGCGGTCCCTGCCGGTCAGGCGGAACATGGCTACGTCGCCGGTGGGGTCGAGGCCCAGGACTCGCAACTCGTAGAGCTTGCCGTCGGGGAGGCCGGCCAGTCCGGCGCCGGTGTCGAGCATGTCGGCCACAACGTGGAAGTTGGTCAGCCCGTACCCGTCGGGGTGCATGATGACACCCGACCCGCCGCCGCGGAACCGGCGGTCGTAGATGCACACGACGGCAGGCGCAACGCGAGCGATGGTCTCGATGCGGAGTTGTTCGTCGCGCCGGGCCGCATCGTAGTTGAACGCGGTGGCACGGTCCGCGGTTTCCACTTCAGGCGGAGCGGGCCGGGCGGCGCCGGTCAGGGCGAGCCAACCCAGAAGCGCTGTCAGCAAGAGGGTTTTCATGGCTCAGACGGTCCGCCGGGCGCGTTGCGCGGTGCGTC
>DATKXO010000411.1:0-2842 GCA_035528995.1 Phycisphaerae bacterium
ACTCTCTTTGCAACGGGTTGAAAGCTTCGTCGGTTGTGGTCTGCATCGTCTGGTAGGTACAGCCGGTCGTGCGCGTATTATAGGTGAGCCCGGTCGTGGGGTCATACGAACCCGACCAGATGCCCGTGGTGCCGCCACCCCAGGTGGCGCACACCAGCGGAGCGTCGGCTTCCGAACGGCCGCGCCGCGGCCCGGCGACGGCATAGGTCTGAAGACCCCCATTCGGCACGTACTCGATCGGCTTGCCGGTCTTCTCGTCGACGCCTGCTGTCCAGTTGATGTTGTCGACCTGAGCGACGGCTGACATGAACTCGCCGGTGGCCCGGTTGAGCGTGTAGAAGAACCCGTTACGCGCCCAGTTGGAGACAACTTTTGTGCCATTTGCCTCGTAGAGAATCCTCGTCGAGGTCGAATCATAGTCCCACTGGTCGTTGGGCGTCTCCTGGAAGAACCAGGCGAGCTCGCCGGTATCGGCGTTTACGGCCAACGTGCTCACGGAGTAAAGATTGTCGCCGGGCCGGAACTCGGGATCGTACACCGGCGAAGGCTCGCCGGTACCGACATAGATCAAGTTCGATTCGTAGTCGAACGCCTGGGTCCCCCAGGGGTTTGCCCCGCCCCACTTCCACTTGTCGTCCGGCCAGGTGCCGAAATTGGGCTCGCCCGGCTGTGGGATCGTGTAGGTCCGCCAGATGTTCTCGCCGTTGCTGGCATCGAACCCTGCAATCCATCCAACGCCAGACCCTGTGGAGCCCTGGATGATAATGTCTCTGCCGCCGGCGGTCCCAAAGACCTGTGGGACGGCGCGGAAAGTGCGAGTCGCGATAGCGTCCGTGGCGTTAGGGCCGCCTTCCGGCTCCCTGCCACTCACTTCCCAGACCGCTTCGCCCGACGCCTTGTCGACTGCGATGATACGCGCGTCAATTGTCGACTGGATCACGTTGTTCCCGTACAGGGCTATGCCCCGGGAATTCCGGCCGTCTTCCGAGTTCTCCGGGTCGAACCGCCACAAAGGAAAGGCGCGATCGCCGCTCGTAACGTCGAAGGCCATGAGCTTGTTTTCGAAATCGGTCAGGTAAATGATACCATCTTCCGCCAGCGGCGAGGACTGCTCGTTCCCGTCGCGCGTGCCGGACCGGGTGGAACTGCCTCCGATCGAGGCCATGAACAAGAGCTTGAGATTGGCGACGTTGCCCTTGTTGATCTGGTCGAGTTGCGAATAGCGCCAGTTGCTGTAGTTTTGGCCATACATCAACCAGTTTTCCGGCTCGCTATCAGCATTCAGTAAACGCTGGGTGGTGGTCGGGTCGGCGTTGGCTGGCATCGCCAGGCTGGCGACAGCCAACATCGCGGTGGTAGAAAGCAATATGCTGGATAATCTCATTGGATTCTCCTCCCCAAGTGATACGCTTTTAGTGGAGATTGCATTCTGGGACGATCTCGACTGCGGGTCAACCCGGTTGATCCGTTTCAAGCGACCCGCAACCGATACAGGCAGGCCCATCGTGAAGAAATTCATCGCAACAATGTTCATCATCGCCGCCGCATGGGCGTCGCTCCCGGCCGTGGCCCAGGAGGACGAAATCCGGGCTGCGATGGCGCGCTGGTCGGAAGTCTATTCCACCGCCGTGGACGCCTCCGAAATGCTGGCGCTCTATCATCCTGACGCGACGTTCTGGGGCACCGGCGCCCGCTCGCCGATGGTCGGCGCCGCCGAGTTCGCGCCCTATTTCCAGAACCAGTTCGAAAATCTGGCAGATCGCAGCCACGCCTTCGTCGATCCCGTCATCCGCTTTTACGGCGACGGCGACGTCGCGACGGCGATCGGGCTTTACCGATTCAACGTAACGCCGTCCAACGGCGTCCCCGTCGAGGTGCTCTACCGCTTCACCTTCGATTACGTGCGCACCGATACCGGCTGGCTGGTCATTCAGCAGCACTCCTCGCAAATCCCCTGAGCCGGGGGAGCACGCCAGTCTTGCCGGCATCGGGCAGACGCGGATGAGCGGGGCGGTCGAACACGGTACGGGGCGGCAATGCGGCACCTGTTCGCTGTGCTGCAAGCTTTTGGGCATCGAGGAACTCGACAAACCGCAGGGCCAGTGGTGCCCGCATTGCGACCCGCCCCACGGCTGCATGATTTATTCGCGGCGGCCCGGTGAGTGTCGCGCGTTCAATTGCGCCTGGCTGGAAAACGCCGCTTTGGGCGACGAATGGAAGCCGACCCGGTCGAAAATGGTGCTTTACTTCATCGATGAGGGCGCGCGCCTGGTCGCCCATGTCGATCCCGGCACCCCCGACGCCTGGCGACGCCGGCCCTGGCACGACCAGCTCAGGGCCTGGGCGCTGCGCGGCATCCGCAACGGACCTAATGTCGTGGTGCAGATCGAGGACCGGGTGATCGCCGTCCTGCCCGATCGCGATGTCGACCTGGGCAGGCTTGAAAAGGGCGACGCGGGGCATATCGGCGAGGTTCAAACCCCGGCCGGCCGGCGTTACGTCGCCCGAAAAGTCCCCGCCCGCGACATCGCCGCGCCGCCTTCGGAAACCGACCCGGCGCTCTAGCGCGTTCCGCTCAGGCGATGCGCCCGAACCAGGCCAGCGACAACGCACCGGCCAGAAGCGTGAACAGCCCGCCGATCCCGGCAAAGATGAACGAGATTTCGGTCAGCTTCTTCTCGCTGATCAGCGTCGTCGACAGCGAGTCGTAGACCCGTTTCAGGTCTTCCGAGGACTGCGCCTCGAAATACTGCGCGTCGGTGTCGTCGGCAATGGCCTGCAGCGTCTCTGCGTCCAGTTGCGCCCGCATCGCCCTGCCGCCGAAGCGGATCACCTCGCCGGC
>DATKXO010000412.1:0-3813 GCA_035528995.1 Phycisphaerae bacterium
GTCCGCGTCCGGACTGAAGATGCCCGAGTCGGACGTGCCGCACTTGGGACACTTGAGTTTGCCCTTCGCGGCCAGTTTGACCTGCCGTTCCGAGAACAGCGGCCATGCCTTCTCGTTGCCCTTGCACGCGGGTCCGCCCCACGCGCAGGTGCGACATTCGCCGTAGGCCTGCGGTGTACTGTTCGTGTGTCCGTTACCTTTCTCGTCCATCGGTTCCTCCCTCAAACAAGTGTGGTGACTTGAACATCTCCCGGCCCATAGCTTGAACCGTATTCTTTTTCCCAACGGGCCCAGCAATCGCAGCAAAGATAGAGGCAGCTCAGCGCGAATCGCTGGCCAATCTCAACCGTGGCCGGTTCCGTTTCGCAGTGCTGACAGGGCGTTCTACTCAGGCTCGTCACATCGCACCTCGCCGCTTCTGCCTCGCGCGCTCGGCCGCTTCCTCTAACCAACGCATTCCGCAGTCGTCACAGAAGAATAGATGATCTCCAGTGGACGGCCGGATAATTTCCATTGTTGACAGTTCTTCGCCACAGCACTGGCAAACAACCGGCAGGTCGGTGTTTTTCACATCGCACCTCCCGCCTGCGCACCCGCCATCGGGCCGGCCATCGGCTCGTTCATCGGCGGGGTGCCCATCTGCTGTTGCTGTTGCCGCTGTAACATCTGCTCCTGCACCTCGGGGTTAGCCATCTGAGCGCTCATGCCCGACATCTGTTGGGCCTGCATCATCTGCTGCTGGAGCAACAGCGGATCGGGATCCATGAACAGGTCATTTACGTCCTCCGTCAGATCGGAGCGGCGGATCAGCGGTGTTAAGACGGCCTTCGTATCCAGGCACGGCGCCGGGTTCATAAAGGGAGCCAGTGTCTCGACGAGTTCCCTCGCCTCCTTTTTGGCCAGGTCCCGCTGCGTGGGCGACAGACTGTCGGCGTCCACCTCGAACGTCACGCCGTAGGGCAGGTCAGTAGGGCTGAACGACCGCCAATCGCGCCCGCGATCGCCGACAATCCGTACCAGTTGCTCGGTCGTCCCGTTCTCCCGCCAGATGACGACCACGGACACGCAGAACCACCGGACCTGCTCGGCCAGGCTGGCCTTGGCGTCCTTGAGGACCGTCCCGAACTGCCGATCCCGAGCGGCGGTGGCGGTCGCCGTCTCGTCAACCGAGGCCGCTTGCGCGAACTCGGGCGTCCCCGCCTCCTCGTTCAGTTCCATGTCCAGCTTTTCGGCGAGGTTGACGAGCGCGTCATCAAGGTTCGGGAACTTGATTTCCTTCGCCTTGTTCGGATCGACCGTAACCCAAATCTGCTTGGGGTCCTTCAGTTGCCGCATCAGACCTTTGTCGGTGGCCAGCGACGGGTCAACGGCTACTTTCGCCGTCGGTACATGCCTGGCGTGGTCGGAAATCTTGGCCCGGATGTCGATCAGTTCATTGTGCAGCCGCGTAAGTCGAGCGATCTCGGATACGCCGTGGACCTGGTCGTTGACTTGGTTGAGCACGAACGGCTTCACGATGTCACACGGATACGGCCACGGTGCCACCAGCAGCGGCAACTGATCGCTTTGTTCGTGCTCGGCCACGACGATCATCTGGTTGTCGAACCGGCTGTGGACCAGCCAGTACCGAATATGCACCTCCCGCGGCGTGGCGTAACTGTGCTGATCCGCGTCAATGTGACCGGGCTTGCGGTCGTGGTACGGGTCGTCGTACACGGCGGCCGAGCCGATCAGGGCGTTGGTATTGCGGAGTTGCGGGTTGACCTTCAGGATCTCGACCCGCTCGACGAACTCGATCGCGTACCACTCGACGTCCGCCCACTTGAGGGCGTCCGGGTCGTAGTAGACCAGATACGGCGGTACCCGCTGGTAGCGGACCTTCTCGGCCACGACCCGCTGCTGGGCCTGGCGGTGATCGGCCAGATGCAGGTCGAACATCGCCAGGACGTCCGGCAGAAGCGCCTGCTCGACCATCTGGGCCATCTTGTCGCGGAAGTCGCGATGAAGTTGCTCATGCAGTACGTGCATGTCCCCCGGGCCGACGGTGAGCATCTGCCCCATGGCCGCCGCCTGGTGCTCAAGCTCGATCCGGGCCTGTTCCTCCACGACCCGGCGTCGATCGGCGGTCGGGTCCACCGCCTGAGGCTTGGCGAACCGGCTCTCGAACGACAGCATCCCCCACGAAATGTCGCCGGTGAAGTTGTCCCATAATTGCCGCCGCAGTTCCCATTTGAGTTCCGATGACCGCATTTCCCGCTGGCACAAGGCCGTCACGATGTCTCGCCAGCGCTCCTCGTCGTCCTGCTCTTGAAACTGCGGCGTGACGATCGGCAGGTCGGTGACGATGTTGACCGCCTTGGCGATCAGCTTGCGACTGATCGCGTTGACGGTGGCCGCGGGATCGAGGTCGTATGTAGCGTAGGCTTGGTTCTTCTTAGCCTTCTGGGCCCGGTCCTCGATCTTGAGGCGGTCCTTGGCATCCTGGATCGTCTGATACCAGTAATGCTGCGTCTTGGTGCCGTACGTCCAGCTGGGTCGCTTCTTCAACTCGTCGTCGAACGTATCGGCGAACTCTTCCTGATCGGGTCGATCGCTCACTACTTTTTCCCCAGCCTCTCCCACTTCCGCCGTTGCCACTTCTGAACGAAGTAGTTACCTATCTTCACCAGTTCCAAGGGCATCCACGGGTGATAGATGAGTCGTAGCAACCATGGAGCTTTATCTGACGATGCCATTCGGGCCATCCCCTTCCACTATTCCAGCAGCACGTCGTGCGCCTTCTCGCTGTCCGTGGCGAGGGCGTCGAAGAAGCGCTCGAGCCGCTCGGCCTTGTCCTCGGCGGGCGTCGTGGTCGGTAGGGCAATGTCGTTGATTACCGCCGCCGTGATGATCCACGCCACAACCAGGTCGTCACGCGCGCCGGCCACCGCCTCCATCTTGCCGTTCGGGCCGTTAACGAACGTGCGAGCCTCCGCCAGCAGGTCCGCGCTCGGGCAATCCTCCGCACCCTCGCGAAGCAGGGCCATTTCCGCCTCGACCGCCGCCCGCTTCGTATCGCGGGTCGTCGGAAAGCCGATGACCGTCTGCCGCTTGCCGGTCGCCTTGTCCACCCGCTCGTAGCAGTAGAGATTCCCGAATAGCGGCCGGCCCCCGAGCTTGCCCGCCAGCGCCCCGATGACCGCCACGCCCGTATTGTTGCGCTCCACGGCCAGCAGCGCCGTCCGGTAGAGCCAGCCGAGGGCGGCCAGCCTCTCGGCAAACTCACCCGGCTCCCAGTGGCCCGCCAACGTCGCCACCACGTCCTTGGTGCGCCGACTACGGGCCACCGCCGTATCGCGATCCGCGCGAAGGTCCAGGCATTCGGCGGTGTCGGCCCCGATGGCATAGACGTCCGTCTCCTCGGGCCACCGCCAGACCTGGAGCGGCCCATCCGCACGCTCGTAGAGCGCCCAGCCCGGTTGTTCCCGAACGGGTTCACAACGTCGGCCACACCGCGGGCATGGGTAGTCAAAGACGCTGCCGGAGTCCCAATCGAGCGGCGTCTCGATTTCACCATGATCGGGACAGGCGTAGTTCGGTGCCTCATACGCGATATCGCCCCGCCACACGGGCGGGCGGGTATTGCGGCTGTAGATGTCGATCCGCTCGGCGTCGAACACCGGCGAGCCAGATACCAGGAACGCCTCTTCGGGCGTGGACGGGAACTGCTCGCGGAACTTCCGCTCGTCGCCGCTGAACTTGTTGGCTATGGCCCAGCGTCGCCAAGCAAGTTGTTCTAGGTCCAGGTCGAAACGCTGCTGGAGGGCTTGCTCA
>DATKXO010000413.1:0-3929 GCA_035528995.1 Phycisphaerae bacterium
GGATGCGGGAGAACCGCACGTCCGGTTCGATGAGCGGGACGTGGAAACGGAGCATGGACCGGCTATTGAGGCACCGGCAACCGAAAGGGCCGGAAACAGATAGGCCGCTCCTACCCCACCGCGCCACGTCTCGACTCTACCGGCGAATGGTAACCGCACAGGGGGGTTGTCCGCATCGAGGTCGGCGTGGATGGGAGGTGGTCGCGTCGAGTCAACGCGGGCGCTGGCGACGGCACACGGGCCAGGTGCAGAGTGTCAACAATATGGCACTGGCCGGCTCGGGAACGGTGACCAGGACGTCGTCGACGGCCAAGAGGGAATCCTGGCCGTCGTCGAACTCGAACGAGCCGAACTCCAGCCGGGCGCTCTGTTGCGGCGGCAGATGGGTCAGGGCGATGGTCACGTATCGGCCCCCGTCGGCGTCCGGATCGGTCACGGTGACGTAGTCGGTGTTCACGGCGTAGAGCCCGGTGTTGTCCTGGCCGAGAAACACGATCCAATCCTCGAGGCCCTCCGGCGGCGGGATGAGGTTTTCCAGCGTGTCGGGGTCCATGAAATAGAAGTTGAGGAAATCCGGCGGCGCGCCCCCGCCCGTGCCGTACTGATTGTACAGGTACCGAAAACTGAGCGTCAGGGCGGCAGGCGGGAGGTCGAACGTCTGCCGCAGGCGCCCGCCCGTGCTGCTGACGGCCCAGTGGTTCCCCGTGTAATCGGGAAGGGCCCCGAAACTGCCGGACTCGATCGACCAGCCGTTCAGGTCGTCCTCGAAATCGCCGTTGATGACGTCCCCGCGTGCGATCAACGGTGTCGCCAACAGGGCAACGACCACAAGTGTCAATCGATCTGCCCGCATGATCCCGGCCTCCCCGTTGCGATGAGTCGTGAGCCGACGGTTCCGATATGCGCGACTGCTGAGTGCACCTTACCAAAGCGGGTGACTCGATTCAAGCCACAATGACGCCTCTTATGGGGCGGTGGTATGCCTTCGCTCGGTCCGCAAATGGGCGGGGGGATGGTCGCCATCCTCGCGGACGACGCCATCCCCCGTCTACCCCAAGACGTCCCGGGCCGCGTGCGTTTCGCAAGCTGCTCGCCCGGGCTCTTGTCGGTTTACATCCTGCCTTCGATATCGCTGAAGGTGGTGCTCACCTTGCCGCCCAGCGCCGTAATCGCGCCGATGGCCACCACGATGATCAGGGCCAGCATGACCGCGTACTCGGTGGCCGTGGGACCCTCCTCCGACTTCAGAAACAGCTTCGTCCGATTCAGGAGTGCTTTCATCACTCTCTCCTTTGCAGTTGGAGCCTCCAGCAGGCCCGTGCGTAACTGAACGGCGTCGCACCCGTCCGTGGGTCCGGCGCCACTTATTCCACGGCTCGAACCTCCTGGGGCCACGAGCGATAACCGGTCCCCTCCGTAGACCGGCTTCCGGACTTGAGCGCTGTCGTCCGAACTACCGAGTGACGACTTGTTGTGAGAACTGCCGCCGACAGATTCGAGGGCCGCAGTTGCAGGATAGCGCAACGGCCCGGTCGAATGACAAACAGTAGGCACTCAATCATCGAGAGGCAAGCGCGGTGCGATGTTATTCAAAAGGAGATTCAAACGCCGATAAACTCGGCCGCCAGCGCCTGGAACTCCATCCACCGACGCGCGTCTTCGTCGTGCTCATCGCCATCATTGGCCGGTTGCCCGGTGCGTCATACCAGCAACAGGACCAGGCACAGGATGAGAGACAGGCTGTGGGCGGGTCAGTCGGGTAGATAATGCCGTTGCCTACGTCCGTATTCGATAGACCTCGATCGTCCCGAAATCAGAGGTGACAAACTCATCGAGCAGCTCGCCTCGTCGTTCCAGCAATCGGTCCACGAACGTGGCCCGGCGGGCGAGGAAGGATCTGGATCGGCGTCCGTCGCGATGTTCGAGTTCGGTCGGCCGTGGTCCCAGACCGCCCAGGGTCATGCAGGCATCGGACGAGCGAATGATGTAATCCGGTGCGAACTGCCTGATCCGCGAGCGCAACAGGGGAACGGCCAAGTCGTCGGTGAAAACGGGTTCGTTGAACTGGCACAGGTAGGGGTGGTCGTGCAAGCCGACCCAGAAGACCAAGCTGCCGCAGACCTTGGCGCCCGGAGCGACGTTCTGTTCGATCCGACGACAAACAGCGTCGTAGTCGGCGTTTCGATAGGCGTGCAGAAGCACTGCGTTGCCGACCACCTGAACGGCCAACCAGCTGGCCACGCTCCCGACGGTGAGAAACCTCCGTACTCGGCGCCCGGCGGGGGATCTTCCCGAGTCGGCTGCCCCCTGTCGCAGTTGGACGACCCACACGGTCGTCAGGACGGCAAACCAGGGCGACAGTACCACCAGATAGCGGCAAGACAGCATACGGATGAGGACCGGCATGAGCAGCAAGTGACCCAGCAGCAAGAACAGCGCCCACACCTGGGCCGGGTGCCTGCGGAGGAGTCCTGCGACGACGCTGGCCGCCACGATCAGGACCCACGGTGCCCGGTACACGGGCCGCAGATAACCGCACCAGCGCTTCTTCTCTCGTAAGAGAATGTCACCGACCGGGTCTTCGGCAACCTGCGTATAATAATACGTGCCCAGTTGCTCGCAGAAGCTGACGTCGTGGCGGGCCTGGGCGTAGGCAACATAGCCGAGGAAAGGCACGACGCCCAGGATTCCCCCGGCGGCGTAGCAGCCCAGGGCCGCCAGCATCCTGCGGCACAGCCCGACCTGGTAGAGGATCAGCACTACGCCCGCGGCTGCGAAGATGGCCATGTTGGGGTGCGTGTAGCAGCCGACGGCTCCAACCACGCCGGCCGCAAAGCACCTCCGCATACTTCCGCGACTCGTTCCGCGAGCCAGTAAGGCCATACACCACACACTCGCGCAAACGAGGTAAACTTCAGGACGCACAGTCCGAGAGAGAATGAAGAACTGGGTTTCCACGCTGAACAACAGTGCAGCGAGCCCGGCGGCGTGCGGCGACAGCCAGGTCCTGATCAAATAGAAGACGCCGAGCACCGCGCCCAACCCTACCAGGACCGACGCCATTCGGCCCGCCCAAAGCGAGACACCGAGCAGCCGATAGGTTGCGGCCAGCACGAGACTTTGCATGATGCGCGGCTGCACAAACGCCCGGTCGATGCCATCACGTCCCTTAATCACCGGATTGCGAAGCCGGCCCTCATAAGCAAGTGCGTACCCGGTGCACGACTCCCAACTCTCGTCCATAATGGCTCGCGGGACCTTACCCAGTCTGGGCAGCGACTGGGCAAAGTACAGGGCGGCCAGGGCCAGGACCCATAGCAGGGTGGTTCGCCGTCGGCCGGATGTCTGGGCCGATTCAGGGGCGGCGGCCGGGGCGCGGGGATGCCCTTCCAGCTTGGCCGCTTCGGGCCCGCCTTCGCGCAGAGGCCTGCGCCGATCCCTCAGCCCGCCCGGCGCATTCATCCCGGATCGCTCCACAGCGATTTGACAGGTTCGGGCCAACGACGAGCGGGGCAGACATGCCCGGTACCAATTCGGAAGTGATCGTTGCGTCGGAGTCCAGCGCCGCCCGAACGGCGCTCTACGCCGGTTGCCCCGCAGAGTAACGCCTCAGCCTCGACACCTGTTGCTTAACCGTCGTGACTGTGCTTGTACCTGCTCTACCCTCGCTTGTCAAGTGGGAAGACGCGTCCGCGGCGCAATGTCGATCGACTGGCCAGGGCCCGGCGGCGTGGCGGTATCACTGTGAATCAGAGGGGGACCTCTGTCTGTGATGCGGTGCGGGGCGAACTCGGCCTCGGACATCTGCGGGCAGTTGTTGTGCCAGTAGCCCGCGGTCACCCATCCGATGCTTAGCAGTCCGTTGAAGTGCGCCGTGAAAAGGCGTGTGTTCTCAGTGGGAGACAGACCCACCCGGTAACTTTCGCTCC
>DATKXO010000414.1:0-22261 GCA_035528995.1 Phycisphaerae bacterium
ACTTTCAGGGAGACTCGTTCGCCGGGTTGATCGAGCGGGATGACGCGGCCGCTTCAGCGACGATCTTCATGGAGGCCGAGTTCGCCTCCAGGCTGCCCGACGACGTGGGCAAGGAAACGCATAAGAAGGCGATCATCTGGGGCCGGTACAAGCTCATCCACGACCAGATGAAGGGCACGCTCGAACTGTACGACCTGGCCGACGACCCGGCCGAGACCACCGACCTGTCCGGCGATCGGCAGGAACTGGTCAAGCAACTTCGTCCGATCCTGCAGCAGCGGATCGCTCTGGCCCGGCAGGAAAAGACCGACGCCCAGGAGGTGGACCTGACCGAGGAGGAGCTGGATCGGCTGCGCGAGCTGGGCTACATCGAATAGCGTAGTGACTGACGCCGACGCCGGGCGCCCGGCGCAGGATCTTCACGACCCCGGCTGCTCCTGCTCGACGTAGCCCAAGGATTCGAGGCGCTTTCTGTCCTCCGGCGACATGGGTCCGCGTAGCTGTCGCGGTCCACTTCGGGCGGAAGCACCTTGGGGTCGTGCAGATCGAAGTAGTGCACCCACAACAGATAGGGCGACCGGGGCAGCCGGTCCAACCAGGCCAGGGCGCGGCTTCGGTGCCGATTCGGCCCGGCCGGCTGGCTCGTCCGGCTCGCAGCCCAATCCGGTCAGACACAGTGCAACGACCCAGCCGGCCCGCAGCGCTGACGCATACCGTGTTAGAGCCCGTGGCCGCATGGCACGCTCCACTCGGCCGATCGCGTCTGCGTAGGCCCAGGTCACACTTGTGCACCCGACCGCCCGGCTCGGCCGACGCGCCGGAACCATCGACGTAGTCTAGCCGATCACTCATCGGGCGCCAGCGGGCCGCCAGCACCGCTCGAGCGATTGACGCAGCCGGACGCCCATCTACACTCCCGCTCATGGGACAGATCAAGCCACCCAAGCGAGCCAAGCTGTTCTGCGGATTGCTGTCAGCGGACGAAGACCTGCTGGCTGAAACCCGTCGGCGGCTACCGGCCTTTTTCGGGACGATCGACCTGGTCAGCGACATGTGGCCCTTCGACAGCACGGACTACTACGCCCTGGAAATGGGCGAGGAGATCAAGCGGCAGTTCGTTTTCTTCGAGGCGTTGGTATCCGTCGAGCGGCTGGCGGCGGTCAAACGGCTGACCAACGACCTGGAGGCGAAGTTGTGCGACGACCTGGTCCTGCCGCACGAGCGTCGTCCGGTCAACATCGACCCCGGGTACATGACGCTGTCGAAGTTCGTGCTGGCCACGACGAAGGACTACTCGCACCGCATCTACGTCCAGCGCGGCATCTACGCCGAGGTCACGCTGCACTACGAGAGCGGCGGATGGCGGGCCTGGCCGTGGACCTATCCGGACTACGCGGGCGACACGTACCACGCGTTCTTCAACCAGGCCCGCGAGGTGTACAAGAGGCAGTTGCAGGAATGAGGCCGCGACGCCTCGGCGGGCCTGCCCTGGCATGGCGACGGTCTAGTGTAGTGTCTCAGAAATGCCGCGTCGTTCGATGGACGCGAATTCGGGGCGTAATCGCCGTTTTAGCGTCCGCGCGAACTGAAGTTCGCGGCTCGTTACGATGCAATATCAATGAGACACTACACTAGTTGAGGAGCTCCTCGAACGATTCGAACGAGTCATCGCCGGCGAGCATCTCGCCGTTGACGAAGAAGGTCGGGCTGCCGGGCACGTCCAACTCGCGAGCGCTGTCCACGTCGCGCGTCACGCGGTCGGCCGTGGCTTCCGTGGTCAGGCACTCGTGGAACGCTTCTTCATCCAGGCCCAGGTCCGCGGCGTATCCGCGCAGCGCGTCCTCACTGACGCTGCCCGAATTGGTGAAGAGCAGATCGTGATAGGGGAAGAAGAGCGTCTGGTCCTGCAGGGCGGCACACTCGGCCGCCTGGGCGACCACCGAGGCCGACTCCGCCGAGGCGGCGTGCCGGAACACGTAGAGCACGCGGTGCTGCTCCACGAGTTCCTCGACGTCGGGGAGGTGCGTGGCGAAGAAGTCGGCGCAGTGGCCACACAGGAAGTTGCCGTACTCGATGATTACGTTGGGCGCCGACGGGTCGCCCTTGACATGGTCGATCGCAAAGTCGACGTCCAGGGGGCTCGTCGCGCCGGCCTCGTCGGCGTCCGCTGGGCCCGCCCCACCGCTGCCGGCATGGCACCCGCCCACGCCGCCGGGAACAGACAGGGCGAGGACCAGGGTCGCTGCGATTGCACCCCAGACCTGTCCGCCCCACCGTTTCATTTGGCTGCCGACTGCGGTCAAACCTTCAGAACATCCGAGGCTTCGTAGCGGCCGGCCACGTGCAACGGATACGACCGCCCCAGGAGTCGCCGATGCGTTTGCAGGGCCAGGTCCGGGCGATTGTTCTCCTCGCTGAGATGAGCCAATGCGATCCACTGGGGCCGGTGTGCTCCGCAGTGCTCGGTCAGCTCGGCGGCCTCGTCGTTGGAGATGTGCCCGCCACGACCGCGGATGCGCTGCTTGAGGTGCGGGGGATAGGACCCGGCCTCCAGCATGTCCGGGTCGTAGTTGCTCTCCAGATAGGCCGCGTCCAGTTCCTCCAGCAGCCGATCCAGACCGGCGAACGGATGGCCCAAATCGGTCAGGACGCCCAGGCGCTTGCCCTCGGCCTGGACGACGAACACGTTTCCGTCGGCCGCGTCGTGCGGCGTGCGGACGGTGTGGACGGTAACGCGCCCGAACTCGATGGGCCGGCCGGAGCGGAAGTAGCGCACGTCGGTCAGCTCGCCCAGGTCGCACCAGATGGCCCGGTGGGTGGTGCGGGTCAAGTAGATGGGCAGGCCGAACTTCCGCTGGTAGACGCCGGCGCAGCGGACGTGGTCCACATGGTCGTGCGAGAGGATCAGGGCGTCCACGTCGCGGATGTCGCGTCCGTGGAGGGCCATGCGCTCGGCGGCCCGCTTGCCACTGATTCCCGCGTCGAAGAGCAGCCGCACGCCGTCGGCCTCGACGTAGATCGAGTTCCCGTTCGATCCCGACTGGAGCGAAAACGTGAGCATCTCCACCTCCGGCTGGCGCGCCGAACGCAGTGTACCGCAATGCCCACCCGGCGCACCAGCATTGCCCCGGGGAGCGCTAACTTTTAGGATCACCGCTGATGGGGCCACCAAGGGGCGACATGCCCGCCGAAATCCGAACCGGCCGGCGCTGGTGGCGCGAAGGCGCGCCGCTGCTGGTCGCGATGGTGGTGCTCGTCGCCTTCCGCCTGCACGCCTTCGACCTGCCGCTGGAGACGGACGAGTGCAACTACATCTACACCGGCGCCCGGTTGCTGGAAGGCGACCGGCTGTACGTTGACGTCTGGGACCATCAGCCGCCGGGGGTATTCTGGCTGTTCGCGGGCGTGATTTCCGTCTTCGGCGATCAGCCGGAGGTGTTCCGCCGGCTGGTCACGGTCGTGTCGGTCGTCGTGCTGGGTCTTATCTGGGTGGTGGTGCGCCGGACGGTCGGAGCCGGGGCCGCCGCCTTGGCCGCCCTGTTGTTTGCGATCTGCAACGCCGACCCGGGCATGGCCGGCGAGGGCTGTAACCGCGAGATCTTCATGAACGCCTTCGCCGTGGGGGCGTTGGGATTGCTGGTGCGCGGGCGGCATCCCGGGCGGCGCGACCTGCTGCTTGCCGGTCTGCTGCTGGGGCTGGGCTCGACGATCAAGACGGTCATGGCCGCCCAATGGGCGCTGCTGGCGGTTTGGGTACTGGTCAGCGCGTGGCAGAGCGCCGGGCACGGGCAGCGCATCGCCCGGGCGGCGGGCGCCGTCGCTCTGTTCGCCGCCGGGCCGGCCGCGGTATGGGTGGCCGTGTTCGGCTACTTCGCCCTGGCCGGTCGGCTCGGGCCGTTCTACGAGGCGGCGTTCACGTTCAACCTGGTTTACAGCGACGTTGCGGCCAGCTACTGGCAGCGCTTCGTCGATTTCTTCCGGGCACCGGTGCATCAATACGTGTTCACCAGCACGTGGCCGCTGTGGATCGCGGCCGGTTCGGCCGCCGTCGCCCTGGCGGTTTCCCGCCGCGGGAAGCGGTCAGGCGAGGCGGGCGGCGCGGTGGTATGCTACCTGGTCGGGAGTTACCTGGCGGTCTGCCTTCCGGGGCAGTTCTGGCCGCACTACTACTACCTGATGCTGCCGCCGCTGGTGATCGTGCTGGGCACGGGGATCGGGCATTTCGCGTCGCCACCTCGATCGGCGCGATCGGCCCGTCTGGGTCGGTGGATCGCCCTCGGCGTAGCGGGGTTGGTCATCGCCTCCATGCTGGTGATGCAGACCCGGCATTACCTGCTCGTGCCGACGCTGCGGATCACCGACCAGCGCTACGACTCGCGCGACCTGTGGGGCCGGGCACAGGGTGAGAACGTCGCCCGCGTCACCGAGCCGGCCGACACGATCCTGGTGTACGCTCAGGACGTGGGCGTTTACTACTACTCCGGGCGCCGGGCGGCGACGCGCTATACGATGGTGCGGGCGCTCGAGGAACAATACCCGGGCTACGAGAACCGCCGGGCGCTGCTGCTGGAGGAGGTCAAGGCGAACCGTCCGCGCCTGGCCCTGATGATCGACGAGCCCTTCCCGGCCCTGTACGAGTACCTGATGGCCCACTACGAGGTCACCGGCGTGGATTACCACGACCGTCGGACCGACGAACCGATCATGTTCGTGCTGGCGGACAAGACTCGGCCGGTGGAGAAGATCGACTGGAACTGGCACCGATCATCGGTTCTGCCCGAGTAGCCCGGCATCAGGTCAGAATGACGCTCAGCACGGTCAAGAGAACGCCCAGAAGTGCCACACCGGCGCCGAGCGGATAGTTGGCCCGAACGCCGATCTCGTCGGCCGCCCAGGCGGGCACTCTCAATGCTCGAAGGACGCTGGTCCCCAACCCGAAGGTCAGTATCCCCATCGGCAGCCCGACGATCCGTATCACGCTGAACGCGTCGATCAACAGGCCCAGGCCGATCAGGACGAACCCGACAATCGCCAGCCGCAGGCCCCAGCCCGAGACCTCGTTGATCTCCCTGATCCGGGCGGCCTGCACGGCCAGGTCCCGGGCCCGCTGTTCGAGCTGCTTGCGGCTGAAGATCGTGCCGCACTCCGGGCAGCGCGAACTCGGCGCCCCGGTCAGGTTGTAGCCGCACGTCGGGCAGCTCGGTGGGATCTTACTGATCCAGGGGCTGCCGGCCATGCGCTTGAGATGGCTCTCTTCGATGGGCATGCCCGCACCCTCAGCCGGTCAGGCGCTCGCGAATCCGTCGAGCGGCGCCGGCCACGTCCGCCTGGGCGATCACCGCGTTGCAGACGCACACGCACCGCCCGCCGGCCTCGACCACTGCAGCAACGTTCTCCGCTTCGATCCCGCCGATCGCCACCAGCGGAAGCGAGGTCATCCGCCGCACCCGGGCCAACGTTTGCGGCCCGGCGATGTGATCCTGCGGCTTGGTGGTCGTGGCAAACATGGGGCCCACGGCCAGGTAGTCCGGCGACTGGTCGGCCGCGGCCTGTGCCTGCTCGATGGTGTGCGTGCTCAGGCCGACGATGCGGTCGGGGCCGATGATCCGACGAGCATCGCTCGCGGGCAGCTCCTCCTGGCCCACGTGCACGCCGTCGGCGTCGGCCAGCACGGCGAGGTCCGGCCGATCATTGATGATCGAGACCACCTCCCGGCGCCGACACAGGGCCACAAAGCGTCTGGCCCGCTCGAGCAACTCGCCGTCGGGCAGCAGCTTCTCGCGCAGTTGCAGACAGTCCGCCCCGCCGTCAATGGCCGCCTCGGCGACGTTCAGCCAGTCACCGTTGCACAGTTCCTCGGTGATCAGGACGTACAGCCGGACGTGCCCGAAGCACTCGGCCGCGCGCATCCGGACGGCCAACCGCCGCTCGATCTCGTACCCGCGATAGCGAAGCTGCTCGACGGCGCGGGCGAAGGCCGCGTTGACCGTCTTGCCGTATTCTTCGAGTACGCGCAGGGCCTCGCTGAGCCGCTTGCCGGCGGCGACGGCCACGTCGGCCGCATTACTCCGGTCGTATTCGCGCTCCGTCTCGACCTCGCAGCCCACGTCGCCGACGATATCGCGCGCCCGAATCGCGCCGGCCAGATGGTGCTCCTCGATGGCGGCCGCCAGGGCGTGCCGCAGCTCCTTGGCCTGCTCGGACAGGCGGGCATCGTCGAGCACGAAGCGGGCGTAGTCCTCCATGACCCGGATCGCCTCACGAGCCCGGTTGAAGTTGGCATCCAGAATACGAGCGATGGCGGCTTCGATGGGACTGCTCCGCATGAATGAGTTGCGCGTAGCGAGTTGCGAACGGCTCGGGGCAGGGACGGACGCACGGGATATCGAGATGAGTCAACGACTGTGCGATTCGCGATTCGCTATTCGCTATCCTCCGTTCAGCACTTGTTTGGCGGCCTGCGGCAGATCGCCGAAGGCATCCACCACGGTGGCCCCGACGGCCCGGAGCCGTTCGACCTTGGCCGCGTGCGTGCCGCGTCCGCCCTCGATGATGGCCCCGGCGTGGCTGAAGCGCGTGCCCTCCTTGGCGGCCGCCCCGCCGATGTAGGCGATCAGCGGCTTGGTGTACTTCTTGTGCTCGATGAGATCGGCCACGCGCTCCTCCTGCGTGCCGCCGATCTCGCCGAACATGACCACGGCGTCGGTGTCGTTGTCGGACTCGAACAACTCGACGACGTCGGGCAGGGGCGTTCCGACGATGGAATCGCCGCCGACGTGAACCAGGGTGGACAGCCCGATGCCGGCCTGCGAGAGGTAGTATCCGGTGGATGAGGTCATCCCACCGCTACGGGAGGCGACCCCCACCCGTCCCGGCTTGAACCACTCGCGGGCGGACTCCGCCCGCCCGCCGATCATGCCCAGCACCGCCCGCCCGACCGACAGGACGCCCAGCGTGTTGGGGCCGACGAAGCGCGTGCCCGCCTCCTTGGCAGCGGCCGCGATCTCCATCACGTCGTGGATCGGGACGCGGTCGGGCACGATGACCAGCAGCTCGATGCCGGCGGCGACGGCCTCCAGGGCTGCCGATTTGACCAGCGCGGCCGGCACGAAGATGACCGACACGTCGATGCGGCCGACCTTCTCGCGGGCCTCCTCGATGGTGTCGAACACCGGCACGCCCAAGACCTCCTGCCCGCCCTTACCCGGCGTGCAGCCAGCCACGACCTGCGTGCCGAAGTCGATCATCAGCCGGGTTCGGGCCGTGCCCTCGCGACCGGTGATTCCCTGAACGAGAACTCGCTTGGTCTCATCAATCAGTATTGCCACGGTTCGCCGCCTCCTGGCCTGGTTGCTTTGGCTCGCTGGAGCGCCACAGGAATCGGCATTCTACGCACGGTGGGCGTTCGTTGCCAGACCGCTGCGGGAACGATGATGGGGAGGTACAGCGGGGGCGAGGAATGCGCGGGGCGAGGCTCAGGCGGTAGCGCTCTGCCTCCTGGTGAACAGGTCGTACAGAATCGGCAGCACCAGCAGCGTCAGCACGCCGGATATCAGAATGCCACCGGCGGAGGCCATCCCGACGGCGTTGCGTATTTCGGCGCCGATTCCCCGGCCGAAGGCCAGCGGCAACATGCCCAGCACTGCCGCCAGGGTGATCATGACGATGGGGCGCAGCCGCTCGCAAGCGGCGCTCACCATCGCCTTGTGTCGCGGCATACCTCCGTTCACATGCACGTTGAACTGGTCCATGATGAGGATGGCGTTGTTGACCACAATCCCGACGAGCATGACCAGCGCCATCAGCACGAAGATCTCCAGGCTCATCCCCGCGAGGCTCAGCGCCCAGAACACGCCGACCAGGGACAGCGGGATGGTCACGAGAATCAGGACCGGCTGCTTGAAGGATTCGAGAATGGCGGCCAGCGTCAGGATAACGAGCATAACGGCCATGATGCCCGCCTCGCCGAACTCGGCCTGTGCCTCGGCCATAATCTCGTGTTTGCCGGCGAACTGATAGTCGTAGCCGAGTGGCAACAGACTACTGCTTTCCAACACGTCGCTGATCTGCGTGGCGGCCGGGCCGAGCGGTAGTTCGGGACCGAGGTTGGCGAAGAGCTTCGAGACACGGCGTTTGTCCTTGCGCGAGATCTGAATCGGGGCGAGTCTCGTTTCGACCTCAGCCAGATTCCCGAGCACGAGTGGGTGCCCCGGCTCCCCGGGAAAGAGGAATTCATCAACCTGGTCCCGGCCCTGGCGCTCGGCCAGTTTCACGACGATGTCGTAGTTGCGGGCGTCGCGTTTGAACGTCCCGGCTTCGAGTCCCTCGAGGTTGGCGCGTAAGGCCATGCCCAGGCCGGTTGCGGGGGCTTTCAGATCGCCGAGTACCGGACGACGCGGCCGAATGCGGAGTTCCGGTTTTCCGATGCGCGCGGTCGTGTCCGGATCGAGTATGCCGGGCAGCGCGGCCACCCGTTTTTCCAGGTCGAGCACGATGCGGTCGAGCGTGTCGAGGTCTTCTCCGGCGATTTCGAGTTCGACGGCGGAGGATTGGCCCCCGACGATTGACGGTATGCCGATGGTCACGATGGTGTCAGGGAGATCGGCCAGCCGCGCCCGCACGTCGTCCATCAACTGGTCAATGGTGAGCTGGCGCTCGGTGCGTTGCGAGAACTTGAGCGTCGATTGGGCAAGATAGACCCCCTCGGATGCTTGCCCGAGCATGCCTTCCACCTTGCCGATGGCGCTGAGTATGTGCAACAGTTCCGGCAGGTCGCCGAGTAGCTGTTCCGCCTGGGACACGCGTGCTCTTACCCAGTTGAGATCGCTGTGCGAGGGGAACTCCATCTTCACAAACACCTCGCCGCGGTCGGCTTCGGCGAAGAACCCGAAACCGGCATCGCTCCCCAGTTTCAGCGAGTGGACGAAGATCAGCGCGACGACGAAGAGAAAAGCGACCGCGGTTATCCGATACCGTTCGGCAAACTGGAGCAGCCGCCGATAGGCGGCGGTCAGGCCGTCGAAGGCCCTGTTCCAACCTGCTTCCATCCGTCCGAGCAGGGATCGGTCGCCGGCCTGCTTCGGTTTGAGCAGCAGCGAGCAGAGCAGCGGCGTCAGCGTGAACGATATGAACAGCGACACGACGGTCATAATCAGCATGGTCAGCGCCAGCGGTTTCATGAACAGTCCGACGCGGCTGCCCATGATCGCGATCGGAAAGAGGACGACCACGTTGGTGCCGGCACTGGCCAGGACCGCGACAAAGGCCTCGCTGGCGCCCAAACGGGCTGCCTGTTTCGGATCGCCGGTCCGTAACAGCCGCTTGTCGATGGCCTCGAGCACGACGATGGAATTGGTCACCAGGATGCCGACGGACATGCCAATCGCGATCAGCGTCGACGTATTCAGCGTAAAACCGACCATCTGCATGAAGAACAAGCCGATCACGATGGTCAGCGGCATGGTCATGGCGATGACCAGCAGGGAGCGCAGGTTATAGAGGAAAACGAACAACACCGCGGCCGTCAGCAGAATCCCCTGGCCGACGTTGGTCCAGGCGCTGCTGACCGTCGCCTCGGTGAACGCCCCGTCGTCGGTAATCCACAGGAGTTGCATGCCGCCGGGCAACTCGCGGTTCAATCTGTCCATCGCCTCGCGGACCTGCCGGACGACGGCGACGGCGTTGGCATCCGATTTTTTGACCACCTTGATGGCGATGCAGGGGCGTCCGTCCAGGGTTGCCGCCTGGCGCAGTTCCTCGGTCGCCATTTCGCCGTGGCCCACGTCGCGCAGGTAGCAGCGTGGCCCGCCGAAGTTGGCCACCTCCAGCTCGCCGATGTCCTCAACGCGGTCGTAGTCGGCGTCGAACTTGACCGAGTATTCGGTGCCCCGCTCGCGGACGCGCCCGGATGGAATGGTGCCGACGCCGCTGCGAACGACGGAGACAACGTCGGTGCTGGTCAAGCCGCGGGCCGCCAGTTCGTCGCGGTCGAGAATGACGTGGACCTCGCGCTGGGCACCGCCGATCAACTGCACTTCGGCCACGCCGGCAATCACCGTCAGGCGGTCCTTGAGCGTGTTGTCGGCGTAATCGAAGAGTTCGTCCAACGGTGCGTCGCCGGTCAGGGCAAGCTGGATGATCGGCTTGGCGTTGACGTCGAACTTGAGAATCTGGGGATCCTCGACATCTGCCGGGAAATCGGCCCGGATCAGGTCAAGCTTTTCGCGCACATCCGTTGCTGCGATGTCGACATCGACGTCCAGCTGGAATTCCAGCAGCGTCTGGCACCTGTTCTCCATGGCGGACGAGCTGACGTGCTTCAGACCGTCGATAGCCACAACCTGATCTTCGATGCGTTTGGCGACGTCGGTTTCTATCTCCTCGGGACTCGCACCGGGATAGTCTGTGGTGATGGTGATATAGGGCAAGTCCATCTTGGGCATCAACTCGAGGCCCATCTTGCGATAGGAGTTGAAGCCCAACAGGGCCAGGGCGATGATCAGGCAACCCATCGCGATCGGCCGCTTGACTGACGCGTCGGACAGGAACATCAGGGCTTCGCCTGCAGGACCTTGATGGTCGCATCCGGATCGAGGAAATAACCTCCGACCACGACGACCCGGGCGGTTTCGTCGAGTTGTTCGGACACGACTTCGACCATCCCGTTCATCTCCAGCCCTACCGTGACCGGGATCATCCGCGCCTTGTCGCCCTGGGCGATGAAGACCACCGTCCCGCCGGCCCGGTTGTGGATCGCGTCACGCGGCACGCCCAAGCCCTGCCGACGCTCCAGCACGACCCGTGCGTGAGCCATCGCGCCAGAGGCAACGGCCGGCGGCGGGTCGTGCAACAGGCAACGCGCCTCGAAGGTGCGGAGCTTGGCGTCAATGGTCGGGCTCTTGTACGAGACAACATGTTCGCCGAGGTCCACGGCGCTGACCATGACATGCATCGTTGTCTCGTTGGGGATGACCTCACCGTAGGCCTGGGCAGGCAGAAACACGGAAACCTCGACGAGGGTGGGATCCTCGATTCGCAGGACGGGCTCTCCGGGGTCGCCCATCTCGCCGGGTTCCTGGAAGCGCTCGGTGACCCGCCCGCTGATCGGGGCGAGGAACAGCGAATCATCCAGATCCTTCTGCGTGATCGCCAGGGCCGAGCGGGCCTGCTCGAGCTGCGCTTGGGCAAGTTCAATCAGCGCCTTGGCGTGCTCGAGCATGGCCGCGCAACGCCGGTACTCTGTCTCTGCGTCCTTCAGTTCGTCGTTGTCCGCGGCGTCCCGCTCGAACAGATCGCGGTAACGATTCCAGTCATACTCGGCCTTGTCGTAATCAGCCTGGTCCTTGCCGAGCGAGGCTTGCTTCTCCCGCAACGAATGTTCGGCCACGTCAACCTCGCGCCAGCGCACCTCGACGGTCTTGGCGAGCCTCACCGGGTCCGTCTGAAACAGACGCGTCTGGCCGGCTTCGACTCGGTCTCCCTCATCGACGAAGATCGCCTCGAGCACGCCTGCGATTCGCGGCGACACCAGAGCGACCCTCTTGGCCTCCACGTTTCCCTGAACGCTCAGCGCTCGCTCGAACTGCATCCGTCGGGCCGCCTCCAGGACGACGTCCACGCTACGCAAGGGTTGATTCGCCTCGGTCGGGGCAGCGGTGTCGCGTCGACCCGCGTTCAGCCGGACTCCGCCAACGATCGCGGCCACCAGCACGGCAAGCACCGCCCCACCGGCCATGATGCGTCGCCAAGTCAGGGCCGGCCCCCGCGGCAGTGGCTGCGGATCTCCGCCCTGCCTGGTGATCGCGCCCGGTTCAGGTCCGACAACGGTCATGTTTGCCCCCCTCTGCGGGGGCACCCGATCGGGACCGTCAAGCCCAGCGCAGCCAGCGACACGCGCGTCACGTGTCGAGCGATCTTCGACGGTTGGAAGACCTCCGATTCGCTCTCGTCGGCCCGCACCAGCCGGACCAGATCACGGTGACTGTCGTAAATCAGAATCTGCCCGATGATGCTCAGCACCAGCTGATGGCACTGGGCTGTGCCTTCCTCCGCCGGCAGCACGTCCGCCAGGATTGCATTCAGTGGCGCCAGGTCAGCGTCAATCCGCCTCCGCAATACTCCTTCGCACGCAGGCGTCGGCGCCTGAATCTCCCGCGTCAGCAACCGGTTTGGCCACGAGTCCTTCGGCGATGCCAGGACCTTGTGGGCCAACCACTCGATCGACTCCTGTAACCGCGTCTCCACCGGTGTTCCGGCGGGCCACTCCCGTAGCGGCGGCCGGTGCCGTTCCAAATCATCGAAGGCGGATTCGACGACATGCACGTAGAGTTGCTGCTTGTCGCGGAAATGGTAATTGACACTGGCCAAGCCGACGTCAGCGGCGGCGCATATCTCGCGAACCGTCGCATCGCGGAATCCCTTTTCGGCGAAGATCGGCCCCGCCACCTCAATGATCCGGGCCCGTGTTTCGTCCGTGGCCATCTGCAGGCCTCCTTGTGCCGAACGGACCGAACACTTGTACGGAACGTCCGTTCAAAACAAATATACTAAACGGACGTTCAATGTCAAGCCAGGTCGATCAGAAGACTATAAGCGCTTTTATGACAGATATTTACTGGCCAGGTCCGTCTTGGTAAGACCGCGGGCCAGGCTACTCCGGCTCGCCTGGCTGGTCACCTCCGTCCGTCGCCTCGTGTTCCATCTCGGCAGCAGGTACCCGCACCAAGCCCTCTTCCGTCACTTAGTCGGCCGCTGCCGGTGGCAGGGCGTAGATCTCCAGCGTCTGCTGCCGACCCATGTAGGTCATGCCCCAATCGGCCTGGTAGGTTGGTGCAAAACGGGCGCATAGTCGCAGTCGGGCGCGGGCCTCGGCCGCAAACGCCATCAGCCGCCGCTTGATCTCCGCGTCGTGGGTGTAGGCATCGGGCGTCATGCTCAGCAGATCGTGCCGCCACCCGCCGACAACGATGTAGTCCAGACCGTCGCGCTGCATTAACTCGACCGGTCCGACGATCGCGGCCGGGTCGGGTTTGGCGGCCGGTTCCGGACGCTCGGCCTCGACGCCCACGCTGCCGCCGATCCAATCCATGACCTCCATCACCCGCCCAAGGCCGCAGCCGAACGTGGTGGCGGGGTAGTGATAGGGATACTGGGTTTCGACGAGGCCCCAGCCGAAGCAGCCGAAGACCCCGTAGCGGGCGTCGGGATGCCGTTCGAGCCAGTCCTTTGCCGCCGAGAGCGTCGTCGGCCTCTGGCCTGCGGACAGGTCGAACAACACCATCTGCTGGATCGGCTTGACGACCAGGACCAACATGAGCGCGACAACAGCGAGGCCGGCCAGGACCGGTCGTCGGCCGCCGCCGGCTATCCACTGGTGCAGCCGCTTCAGAAGCAGGGCGACAGACAGAGCCACGAACGGCGTCAAGGGGCTGGCCCATCGAATCAGCCGAATTCGCTCGCCGCACAGGAAAACGAGATACAAGCCGGCCGTCGCGATCAAGGCCCACCACAAGGCCCTGTGCCGAGGTTGGGGGCGGCCCCAGACGACCCCGGCCGCTGCGGCCAACATGATCGGCACACCCACGCCCAATGCCGGCAGATCATGGGCAAACGGGGCGAAGTAGTACCACCATGGTCGATGGCACAGACTGGCGTAGGTGTACTTGGTCGCTATTGCCTCGCGCACCACGTGTGCGATGAGCGTGGGCACGGACCAATCCACCGCCCGCAGGCAGACCAGGTGCAACATGCTCCAGACGACACCGGCCGCCAGACAATACACCACACACAAGCGCAGCACCGCGCCGGCCCGAGGTCGCCGCACCGCGAGCAGGAAGTAGACCGGCCACATCACAACGAACAGGACCATGTTCATGCGGCAGGCCACAGCGGCACCGATGAACCCCCCGGCAACCAACGCGAGACCCACGCCGGGCGCGTGCCGCGGTGGTGGCACAGCCAACACACCGGACGTCTCATCCCTGGCGCGCACGGCGGCCACGACCGGCGTCAGCAGCAGGGCCAGGGCCAACATGTCGGCCTTGGCGTAATGCGAGGCCTCGAAATGCACGAAGGCGAAGGTCAGCAGCAGACCGGCCGCCAGCGCCGTCCTCCGCGAGCGGGTCAGCCGCCAGGCCACGTACCACACCATGGCTATAGTCAGTATCCCGGGCAGCACACCGACCCACAGGCGGTGCAGCATGTATCGCCCGGCCGGCCCGAAGCCGCACTGCTGTGCCACGAATTCCGGCACGACGGCCCACATGGTGACCACCGGACCGTAAACATGTACCCGCAGGGCCCCGGTCTGCATCAGCACGCGCGATTCGTTGACGGCCGCCCATTCGTCGAAATGGGGCTGGTCAAACCACGTTCCCCAGCCCCGCAGGACCAGGGCCAACAGCAGCAGGACGGCCACCTCATGGGCCGGGCGGAGCCGCGCCGTGGTGGGGTGCGCGGCGGCGGCCGGGCGGGGTAGACCCCTTGGTCGGAAACATGCCGGTGCCGGCGCACCCGTGGCAGGCGCGCGGACGATCTCCGCAGTCCGGGCAGTCGTCATCGCCAGTATTATCGGAAGCGCAGATAGGCGGCCGAAGCACAACCCGCCCATTCCGCTTGCCGTCCGGCTCCGCGGTGTCGGCGACGGCTTGTGCCTGGTCGGTTGCGGTTGTGCGACGTCCGTGGCCGGGCTAGTGTAGTGTCTCAGTATTGCCGCGTCGTTCGATCAGCAGGAATCCGGGGCGTCATCGCCGTTCTGGCGTCCGCGCGAACTGAAGTTCGCGGCTCGTTACGATGCAGTATCAATGAGACACTACACTAGCAGGCGACCGGCCCTGGCCGACATCGTCAGTCGGTGGCGGCAGGATCGGGCACGACCTCGTAGGCGGTCCCTTGCTGAACGAAGATCACGCGCGGCCCCTGGGCCAGGTAGCGGGCCGTCTGGCGGTCGCCCCGAGCCAGGGCGAAATACTCCTCGCTGAAGGCCTTGACCTTCTTGGTCTCCTGGCCCTGTCGGTACGTTCCGTCGATCCAGACGCCGTTCTCGTGGTAGAAGGTGCGGTTTTCGACCTGTCGGATGGGACTGGCCGGCGCGCCTTCGGCATCGACATCACCCAGTTCGTCCTCGACGCTGATGCCGGCCACGTACCCCAGCGACCGGAGCTTGCCCAGGTCGGCCGCCTCCTTCGAGTCCTGCACGGGCAGCGGTCCGGCCGCTCCGCCGCGACCCACTCCGAATTTCTCGCCCAGGGCGAGTCGCCCGCGTCCACTCGGTGCCGGCTTTGCGGCAGCAGATTGAAGCACCCGGTCCAGGACGTGCTGCGGCGCGCCGCGCTGGAGGGCGACTTTCTGCTCCTCGTGGACCAGGTAGGCGGTGTAGGGGGTCACAATCCCGTGGCGGATGGCGAGTTGCACGACCGCGTCGACCAGCTCCTTGTTCTCGCCGTGCAGGCGAATCTGGTCGAGCAGGAACCCCACTTTGCGCATGGCCCACAGTCGCGGCAGGAAGGAATGCTGCACATCGGCGTCGGTGAACTTGGACTCGTAGACGTGACGCTCGCGCGTGCCCCGGCGATCGCCCTGCACCTCGACGGCCCCGGGCCCCGAGCCGCCGTACCGCCCCACCAGCACGACCTCGCCACCGGCGAACAGGTCGGGCACCTGGCCGGGGAAGACGTCGTGCACGCTCACCCCGTGCCAGCTCAGCGCCAGGTTGGCCAGCACCGGACTGGCCACCTTGCGGTAGAAGTTCGACAGCTTGATCTCCAGGTCCTCCCGGTCGCCGATGTAATCGCGGGCCCCGCGGTTCTCTTCGGCCAGACGATCCAGCAGATGGGTGTTCACATCGTCGCCGATCCCGAAGACGAACAGTCGGACCGCGTGAACGTTGGCCCCTTTGACGTTGGCCAGGATCTTCTCCGGTTCGGTCACGCCGATGGTCGGCTGGCCGTCGGTCAGAAAGACGATCAGATACGGCCGGTCGCCGTTGGTCCCGTAAGCCCGCGGTTTCAGCGCGTCGAGCAGGGCGCCGTCGATGTTGGTCCCACCCTCGGCCCGTAGTTCGTCAACGAAGCGCTTGGCCTGCTCGATTGTCTGGGGGGACGCCTCCTGCAATCCGCCGGGGAAGACCTGCGACTCGTGGCTAAAGACCACCAACTGGAACCGGTCCTGGCGATTGAGGCTCGACAGACAATACTTCAGCGCTCTTGTGGCCTGGGCGATCTTGTCGCCGGCCATGCTGCCCGAGGTGTCCAATACGAAACAGATGTCCTTGGCCAGCACGTCGCCGGCGGTCAGTGCCACCTTCGGCGCGATCCGGGCCAGGAAGTAGCCGTCCTCGACACCCTCCCGATACGTCAGGAGCGCCAGGCCGAACTCCTCGTCGCTGAGCGTGTAGTACAGCACGAGGTCCTGGTCAGGTTTGACGTTCCTGGCCTCGAAGCTGGCCGACGCTTGATGGTCCGACTCGCGGTGGACGCTCATGGTGTGCGTGGGGCAGAAGACGCTCTTGATGGGCGCCTTGGAGTCGATGTCCACCACGACGCTGACCTGCTCGAGCGGCCTGGAGGAGAATTTCTCCGTGTTGAGCGGATAGCGGTAGCGGACCAGTCCGCCCTCGATCTGCAGGACCTGCGAGTATTCCAGCTTGACCCGCACGTCGCCGGAGGCCGGAATGGGGAAGATCCGGGCCCGATACATCCGGGTACCAATGTACTCCAACAGGGCCGGGTCGCGCATCCGGGCCACGATCGACTCGTAGATCTGCCGGGCCTTGTCGCGCTCCAGAATCTCGCCCTGCGTCTCGTTTCCGTTGACGAACATGCTGAATTTGGCGACGGCGATGTCGTCATCCAGCGGGAAGATGTAGGTGCCCTCCACCTGGTGCGGGTTGGGGTTGTAGAAGGTCTGATCGATCCGCGTGACCGCCACGCCGTCGGTGATCTCGCAACTCACCTGGTGGTTCTTGACGGCCAGGGGGATTAACGCCGGCGGGCGGGGCGGGCGCGGTGGATGTGGAGGTCGGATCGGCGGCATCGGCATGGGACGGTCGATCACGATGAACCCGTCACCCTGGGCCGCCCCAGGCGCCCCGAAAAACACGGCCGCCCCCAACAGGGTCAGCAGAAGCATCCGTCGTCTCATGATCCGGCCTCCATCATCACCCGCGCTCGCGGCCCACCCGCGGCGCGCAACCAATGGACAACCCTTTGGACGCCCAAACCGCGCCATGGTTCCACGAATGCCGAACGCGGAACAGGGCTCGCAGGCTCGATATTCGCACAAGGGGAGACATGCAGCATCACGCGGCAGCGCCAGCCCGCTGCCCCCATGCGCTATTCGCTATTCGCTATTCGCCACTCTCCGCTGAACACTTCCACGGCCGGGCCGGTCATGTAGACGTGGTCGTCGTCGGCCCATTCGAGCTGCAGGTCGCCGCCGGGGAGGCTGGCGGTGACGGCCCGCCGCGTGCGACCGGTAACCGCGCCGGCCACGCAGACGGCCGACGCCCCCGTCCCGCAGGCCTGCGTCGCCCCGCTGCCGCGCTCCCAGGTCCGCATGGTGACGTGCTCCGGCGAGTCCACTCGCGCGAAGTGCGTGTTGATCCGCTCCGGGAACTCCGGGGCGTGCTCGAACCGAGGCCCGACAACGCTCAGGTCCACATCGGCGGGATCGTCGACGAAGACCACCGCGTGCGGGTTGCCCATCGAGACGCAGGTGACCTCGTATCGGCCGCCGCCGATCTCCATCGGCCGGGCGATGACGCTGTTCGCCTGGATCGTGCAGGGCAGGTCTTTGGGGTCCAGCGACGGACGGCCCATGTCCACGCGAACGCGCTCGACCCGGTCCCCATCGACGAAGAGTTCGAGATTCAGCAGGCCGGCATCCGTCTCGACCCGTAGCGGATTCCGCCGGGCCAGGCCATGCTCGTAGACATACTTGGCCACACAGCGGACGCCGTTCCCGCACATCTGGGCCCGCGAACCGTCCGCGTTGTACATCTCCATCCGCACGTCGGCCACGTCCGACGGGCGGATGAGAATGAGCCCGTCGCCGCCCACCCCACGGTGCCGGTCTGATATGAGCCGAGCCAGCTCCGCCGGGTCGGCCACCGTCTCGGCGAAGCAATCGACGAAGACGTAGTCGTTCCCCAGGCCGTGCATCTTGGTGAATCTCATGGCCGGGATTGTAACGCTCTTGCGCAGAATGGCTGAATGATACCACTGGCATCCGGCGGAACCGCCGGGCGCGGGACCCGCGCAGCCCTCGCGTGGGCCGCGATGGCCGGCACCCGCCGGGCGGATTCCGAGCAACGTCCCGGCGCCCCAATGGCCGATAATATCGCCAGCTTCCAGGCCTTGCTGCAACGCAGAGCACCCGTCGGCGCCTCGGATCGAGTCGCCGATGGCACGCAATGTGCTCAGGGCCTGGGACGGTCAGGCGATGTCAACGCGTTTGATCCCAGCTTGACGCTGGTATCGGTGCCCGCTATAAGGATCGATACGGCCGGCCCTGGGGCGCGGGATGTGACTAAGTCGCACCGAGAACTGTAACCTACATGATCGTAGACTGTTACACGCACTTCTGGGAGTCGCCGGGCCGGGTGGGTGTTGCCACGCAGGCCCCGGGCCAACGTGTGGTCACGACCCTGGGCTCGTGCGAGGCGGCGGCCGTTGATGCCGGGCCTGAACGTCATCTGGCGGCCTGCGAACCCGTGGACAAGGCCTTCGTCCTGGGCTTTGAGAGCGCCTACCTGAAGACCCAGATCCCCAACGACCAGGTGGCGGCCTACGTCCGGCGCCACCCGGACAAGCTGATCGGTTTCGCCGGCATCGATCCCAGCTCGCCGCGAGAGGCGGCCGACGCCATCCGGCGGGCCCACGGAGAGTGGGGCATGCGCGGCGTCTGCATCGCCCCGGCGGCCCAGGATTTCCACCCCTGTGCGAGCACGGCCTACAAGGTCTACCAACTGGCCGCCGACCTCCAGATGCCCGTCCTGTTCCATTCCGGGCCGTATCTGGCGGCCCGCTCGAAGATGGAGTACGCCAAGCCGGTGCTGCTGGACGAGGTGGCCCGGGAGTTCGGCGACCTGAAGATCATCATCGCCCACCTGGGCTACCCCTGGGTCAACGAGACCCTGGTCATGCTGGCCAAGCATGCCAACGTCTTCTCGGATATCAGTTGGCTCTTGCAGCAGCCCTGGCGGGCCTATCAGGCCTTGATCTCGGCCTCACAGTACGGGGTCACCGAGAAGCTGCTTTTCGGGAGCGGGTTCCCCTACACCTCGGCGGCCTACTGCATAGAGGCCCTGTACAGCATCAATCACCTGGTCCAGGGCACGAATCTGCCGACCATCCCCCGGCAGCAGCTCCGCAGCATCGTGGAGCGTGACGCCCTGGAGCTGCTGGGGATCGCCCCGGCGAACGGCAACGGGCGCCCCCAGCCCGCCCGGCAAATGCTCGACGAGGACGCCTGACGCTCGTGCCGCCCGGCCACACCGTTGGACGGCCAGCTTGACACGCCGCGCCCCGAGTCGCAAAATCCATCATTGACCCCTGCCGGTGCTCGGAATCCGCGGCGGTCGGTGTGACTTGTGAGCAGCCGATGCCCCCCGGCGAGGGCGCGAGAGGTCCCCAGGATGACAGGCGTCCGGCGTACCTCCCACGGCGGGCGCTGATCCCCCGAATGAACTGACGCACTGCTGGAGGTAATGTCGATGGCCACTGCCCGCGGGCAACAACGAGGTGGAGCCGTCACCGGGATTCACGTCTGGCTGATCGCCTTTGTGGGGTTGTGGCTGATCTCCACCGTGCTGCTGGTCTGGCTGTACACCGGGCAGTCGGGTCTGGTGAAGAAGGCCGACGACCTGCGACTGGACAACGACGGGCTCCGGGATGACCAGCGCGACCAGCAGGGCGCCCGAGATGAGCTGGCCAAGCTCACCACCGGCTCCCCGGAGGACGACGTCGCCACGGTCCAGACCAAGGTCGGGGAACTGTTGGCGCGAATCCAGGACGACGGGGCGGTGCCCGATCCCAGCGCGTTCGACGACCCGAGCGCGGGGGCGCTCACCGCCATGACCGCCTTGTACGAAGGCTTCATCGGCGAGCATGAGCTGCGGCTGGCGGCCCAGCAAAAGGCGGCCGACCAGACCGCCGAGGTCGAGCGGCTCACCACCGAGAAGATCGAGCGCGAACAGGCCTTTGACGCCAAACAGGACGAACTCGTCGCCCAGATCCAGGCTCTGGAGGACGACCGAACCCGTTACCGCGGCGAGCGCAATGCCGAGGTGGATCAGTTCGAGCAGCGGCTGGAGGATCTGCGACAGCAGTTCACCCGCGACATTCAGGAACAGCGCAACGAGAACAGCCGGCTGACGCAGGAGCTGGCCGAGACCAAGTCCCGGCACGCGGACCTGCAGGCCAAACTCGGCGAGTTGCAGATTCAGCCCGAGCCCCTGCTCACGGCTCGGGCGGGCGACGGTCAGGTATTGATGGCCAAGCCCGGTGAGGACGTGGTCTACATCAACCTGGGGCGTCAGGACAAGGTCACCCGGGGCATGCAGTTCGCCGTGTACTCCGGGGGGGTGGGAATCCCGGCGGACGGAAGCAGCAAGGCCAGGATCGAGATCGCCCGGATTTTCGAGTCGGCCTCTGAATGCGTGGTCCGCGAAACGTCCGGCAACGAGGTCATCCTGGAAGGCGATATCATCAACAATCCCATTTACGACCGGGCCCGCTCCCTGACCTTCGCGGTGACCGGCACGTTCGATTTTGACGGCGATGGGCGAGACGACCCTGACGGCGCCGACAAGATCAAGGCCCTGATCCGCGAATGGGGCGGTCAGGTCGCCGACGCGGTCACGGCTCGGGTGGACTTCGTGGTGGTGGGCAACCCGCCGCGCCGCCCGACGACCATGGGAGACGCCTCGCCCGAGGCCCAGGAGCGCGACGCACTCACACGAAGGCTGTTTGAGGCACACAATCGCACCGTTGAGACGGCGCAGGCCCTGTCCGTGCCGATCCTGCCTCAGGGGAAACTCCTTTATTTTCTCGGTTACGCCGCTCGGCAAGGGGGGTAGCGGCGTGGATCGACCCGGGCGTCGCGGTCCGGCGCCCAGCGGCACCGAACCCGATCAAAAACCGAACATCCGGCGGTGGGTTGACCCGGACTGTGACTTGGCGAGGCAGGCGGTGCGGGCGTAAGCTCTGCTGAATTCCGCACCTACGAATTTGACGGTCTCATAAACCTGTGGTATACTTGTGGGGTTACCCCTATCCTTGGGGTGGCACCCGGAGGTTTCGGTCGGAAGTCAAACGAGGTAGAGACGAGAAACTGTCTCGATCGGGCGGGCTTGAGCGGCAGCTTGCATCGAGACGGTACGTAGGTTCCTTGCACGATTCCAACGCCATCAAGGAAGAAATCCGCCAGCGCGTGGACCTGGTGGAACTGGTCGCCGAGCACGTCTCCCTGGCGCGCTCGGGCAAGACGTTCCGCGGCCTGTGCCCCTTCCACAAGGAGAAGACGCCTTCGTTCCACGTCATTCCCGACAAGATGATCTTTCACTGCTTCGGCTGTAAGGCCGGCGGCGACGTCTTCAAGTTCGTTCAGCTTCGCGAGAATGTTTCCTTTGGCGAAGCGATTCGCATTCTGGCCGACCGTGCCGGCATCGAGCTGCGGTCGCGCAGCGCGTCGCCCCACGGGGGACCGGGCCGGGCCGATCTCGCCCGGGTCAACGAGTGGGCCGCGGACTTCTATCGCAAGCAACTGCTCGACCGCCAGGCCGGCGACGCCGCCAGAAGCTACCTCGCCGAGCGCGGCATCTCCACGCAGAGCGCCGAACGCTTCGGGCTGGGGCTGGCCACTGACGCTCATAACGTGTTGCAGCGGGCCGCAGCGCTGGCCGGAATCTCCAATGCAGTGCTCCAGGCCGCCGGGCTGGTCCGAAACGAAGAGCAAGGCGCGACCTACGACACGTTCCGCCATCGGCTCATGTTCCCGATCCGCGACGCCACCAGGCGGGTGGTCGGTTTTGGTGGACGGACACTCGGCGAGGCCCGGGCCAAGTACCTGAACACGCCCCAGAACGAGCTGTTCGACAAGGGACGGCTGCTGTACGGGCTCGACCTGGCCAGGACCGAAATCTCGTCCACCGGACGATCCATCGTGGTCGAGGGCTACACCGACTGCATCGCCTGTCATCAGGCCGGTTTCGGCTCGACCGTGGCGACGCTTGGCACGGCCATGACCGAGTCCCACGTCAACC
>DATKXO010000415.1:0-27383 GCA_035528995.1 Phycisphaerae bacterium
GGATGCGGGAGAACCGCACGTCCGGTTCGATGAGCGGGACGTGGAAACGGAGCATGGACCGGCTATTGAGGCACCGGCAACCGAAAGGGCCGGAAACAGATAGGCCGCTCCTACCCCACCGCGCCACGTCTCGACTCTACCATTGGCTACAGCCTTGGCTCGCTGCTTCGTCGGCCAAAACACAACCCATCGGCCCGCCAAGTGGCCAAGGCAATACGAGGGTATATGACTGGCTGACAAAACGGGGAGATTGGGCAGGGATGGTAAGGCCTACGGGTGTCGAGGCGGGGAGCTGCGAGAAGATGCGGTCTGTTTCGACCCATCGAGGTGGGGCGACGGCTTACAATTCGCTGATGGCTTCGAGTTCCGTGCGCAGGGCGTCGGCGTCGTGATTCTGCCAGTCGAGGGCGGCGAGGCGGCGGGTCTTGAGCAGCAGGCGCTCGGCCACTCGGCGGGCGGCGGCGCGGCGATCGTCGAAGGAGCCGGGGTGGAACGAAGGGTCCGGCAACGGCCAGTGCACGGTGGGCGGGCGGTCGGGCCAGACGGGACAGACTTCCTCGGCCGCGTCGTTGCAAACGGTGATCAGCAGGTCGATCCGCTGGCCGACGAACTCGGCCCAGCTCTTGGAGTACTGGTCGATGACCGGGATGTGCATCTCCTCGAGTACCTCCAGAACCAGCGGGTGAATGAAGCCGGCCGGCTGCGAGCCGGCGCTGAGGGCTTCGAATCGCACCGGGTCCACGTGCCGGAGAATGGCCTCGCCCATCTGGGAGCGGAAGCAGTTTCCGGTACACAGAAACAGGATGCGTGATCTCTCGCTCATGGTTCCGCCTGGGCCGAACTCAGCGGCACGCGGATGGCTGCGAACGGCCGACGGGCACTTGGGCGCCACCGGCCATCCATCCGGAAACGCCCGCATACCCCTGCCGGAGCCGCGCCGACAGGACCGACCTTGATTCGGCCGCGTCCGGGTCGTAATGTACCCGCTGACTCATGATCCCGCGAGCGGCGGAGCCAATCGCGAAACGGACGTGCGGCCGTGGCAACAACTTTCCGTGTCGGCATAGGTTACGATATCCATCGCCTGGCGGAGGGCCGTCGGTTGGTCCTGGGCGGGGTGGAGATTGACTATCCGCTGGGCCTGCTGGGGCACAGCGACGGGGACGTGGTGCTGCACGCGGTGACGGACGCCCTGCTGGGGGCGGCGGGCCTGCCGGACATCGGCGATCTGTTCCCGGACACCGACCCGGCGTACAAGGACATCGACAGCCGCGAGCTCCTGGCGACGGCCATCGAGAAGGTGGCCGAGGCCGGCTATGCGCCCAACAACATCGACCTGATCGTCCACGCGGAGAAACCCAAGCTCAGCGAGCACAAGGGGGCCATGGCCTCGTCGATCGCGTTGCTGACGGGGCTGGGCACGTCGGCGGTCAGCGTCAAGGCCAAGACGAACGAGGGGCTCGGGCCGCTGGGCCACGCGGACGGGATCGCCTGCACCGCGACCGTCTCGATCGTGAACAAGCCGAAACCCTGAACACGGACCCAGACCGAGTGAATCCCATGCCGCTACGAGTTTACAATACGCTGACGCAACGCAAGGAACCGTTCGAGCCGGTCGACCCGCCGAAAGTGGGCATCTACCTGTGCGGGCCGACCGTCTACAAGCCGTCGCACATCGGTCACGCCGTCGGGCCGATCATCTTCGACGCCATCAAGCGCTACCTCGTCTTCCGCGGGTACGAGGTGACCTGGGTGGTCAACATCACGGACGTGGAAGACAAGATCATCGACGAAGCGAACCTGCTGGGCTGCACCTCGCTCGAACTGGCCGAACGGATCACGCGCGAGTACCTCGACTCGATGGCGGCCCTGAACGTCACCGGCATCGACAAGATGCCCAAGGCGTCGGAGCACATCGGCGACATCATCGGCTTCGTGCAGGGTCTGGTGGACAAAGGGGCGGCCTACGCGTCCGGGGGCGACGTGTACTTCGACATCACGGCGGACGACGACTACGGCAAGCTGTCGAATCGGTCCATCGGCGATCAGGAGGGCCAGCGCGACCTGCAAAGCGGGGAGAAACGTCACCCCGGCGACTTCGCGCTGTGGAAGGAAGCCAAGCCCGAGGAACCCGAGGAGGTCAAGTTCGATTCTCCGTGGGGCAAGGGGCGGCCGGGATGGCACATCGAGTGCTCGGTGATGAGCATGCAGATGCTGGGGGAGACGTTCGACATCCACGGGGGCGGGCTGGACCTGATCTTCCCGCACCACGAGAACGAGATCGCCCAGTCGGAGACGGCCACGGGCAAGCCGTTCGCCAAGTACTGGATGCACAACGGGCTGACGCGCTTCAACACCAAGAAGGTGAGCAAGTCGGACCCGGAGATGCAGGCCGCTCTGGAGCAGATGACGCTGTCGAACCTGCTGGCGAACTACAGCGGGGAGCTGTTGCGTTACTTCGTGCTCAGCACGCACTACCGGCGCCCGATCGAATACTCGGCGGACGAGATCACGGCCAAGCGCAAGGGCCTGACTTCGTTCTATCGTTTGTTCGAGCGGCTGGAGCGGATCTGCGGGCAGAGCGTCTACGGTGATGCTGCGACCATCGAGCAAATGGGCCAGGAGGGGCTGAGCGAGGCGTGCGCCGCATTCGCCAAGCGTATGCTGGAGGACCGCGACCGGTTCCTCGAGGCGATGGACGACGATTTCAACACCGCGGGCGGCATCGCGGTTCTGTTCGAGATGGCCACCGCCATCAACCGATTCTGCGACGAGCAGAAGGTGGAGACCGACGCGGGTGCGTCGCATCGACCGCTCGCCCTGGGCGGCGGTCGCCAACTGGTCGAACTGGGGCGGCTGCTGGGCCTGTTCCTGGAGCCGGCCGCCGAGGGGCCGCGAATCGGCGGGAAGGAGGCCGATAGCGTGCTGGGCCTGCTGGTCGAGATTCGCACCCAGGCCAAAAACGCCAAGGACTTCGCCACGGCCGACCTGATCCGGGATGGGCTGACCAAGGCCGGGGTAGCGATCGAGGACCGGCCCGGCGAGAGCATCTGGCGCATCGAGGGGAAGGGCGATCAGGTACTGGCCGAGGCGATGGACTTGGCCATCAAGGTGCGGGCCGCCAGCAAGAAGAACAAGGACTTCGCGACGGCCGACCTGATCCGCGACAAGCTGGCCGAGGCCGGCATCACGCTGGAAGACCGTCCGGACGGGACCATCTGGCGGGCGTCTTAGCAGCAAGCCCCGGGAATGGGCAGGTAAGGTCCTCAGACTCGACCTGCGGAGGGCGAACGCAGGTAGCTGACAGCTAACAACTGAGAACACTCGCAGACATGGACGTTTGCGGCATCGATCCCGGGATTCACACCAGCGGTTACGCGGTGGTCCGCGCGGAGGGTGCGTGCCTCAGCGTGCTCGACGCCGGTGTGTGCCGGACGGACGCCGGCGCCGATCTGCCCCACCGTGTGGCCCAGATCGAGGCGGACTTCGCGGCGATCTTCGAGCAGTGGCCGGTGGAGACCGTGGCCGTCGAGCAGCTCTACGCGCATTACAAGCATCCGCGCACGGCCGTCCTCATGGGGCACGCTCGCGGGGTGATCATCGCGACGGCGTCGCGGTTCGGCTTTGCGGTGCGCGACTACAGCGCGACGCAGATCAAACGCTTCCTCACCGGGAACGGACACGCCAGCAAGGCGCAGGTGCAGAGCGCCGTAATGGGCGCCTTCGGCCTGCAACGCGTACCGGAGCCGAACGACGTGGCCGACGCCCTGGCCACCGCTTACTGTTGCATCCACGCCGTGAGGCAGGAGGCCGTCGCACCATGATCGTGCGCATCACGGGTACGGTGCTGGAGGTGAACGAGGACTCGGTGGTGGTCGAGCGCGACGGGCTGGCCCGCGAGGTGTTGACGCCGCACTACGCGGTGGGCGAGCTGGCCGCGTGCCGCGGACGGCAGGTCACGCTGCACACGTTGGAGTTCCTGGAAGGCAACGCGGCCACGGGCGGGCATTTGACGCCGCGGCTGCTGGGATTCCTACACGTCGAGGACCGCGACTTCTTCAAGCGGTTTGTGTCGGTCAAGGGGATCGGGTTCCGCAAGGCGCTCAAGGCCCTGGCCGAGCCGGTCGGGCGCATCGCCGCCTGGATCGAGGAGGGCGATCGCAAGGGCATCGCCCGCCTGCCGGGCATCGGACCGCGGGCGGCCGAGTTGATCGTCGCGGAACTCAAGGGCAAGATGAGCGACCTGGCTCTGGGCGGTGCGGGTGCGGCCGAGCTGACGGCCGGCTGGAACGCGGACCAGCGCGACGCACTGGAGATCATGCTGGCATTGGGCGACCCTCGGAACGACGCGGTCCGATGGCTGGAACGGGCCGCCCAACTCCACCCGGACACCGACGCGGCGGACAACTGGGTTCGGGCGGCCTACAAGGTCAAGACCGGCGTCGAGAGCTGAGCCGGGAGGTTGGTGGTCTTACGTTTAGAGGTTCTGACGGTTCTTAATGGCTCGCGATCGAATCATCTCGTCAGCATCCAAGGGGCCGGCCGAGGAGGCAATGAACGTCTCGTTGCGCCCGCAGACGCTGGAGGAGGTCGTCGGGCAGTGCAGCGTGGTCGAGCGGCTTACGATCGCCATGACGGCCGCCCAAGGTCGCGGCGAACCTCTGGAGCACATCCTGCTGTCCGGCCCGCCGGGGCTGGGCAAGACCACGCTGGCCTTCGTGATCGCCAACGAGATGACCGGTCGACAGCCGCGGATCACCTCAGGCCCCAGCCTGACCAAGCCGGCCGACCTGATGACCCTGCTGACCAACCTGGAGACGGGCGACGTCATGTTCATCGACGAGTGCCATCGCCTGCCCAAGGTGGTCGAGGAGTTCCTCTACCCGGCCATGGAGGACTTTCGGGTCGACTTCACCATCGAGGGCGGCTTGGGCGGGCGGATCGTGAACTTCGCCCTGCCGCGTTTCACGCTGATCGGAGCGACGACGCGGTCGGGCCTGTTATCGGGCGCCATGCGCGACCGCTTCGGGCACGACTTCCATCTCGACTTCTACAGCACCGACGAGTTGACGACGATCCTGCGGCGGTCGGCCTCGCGGATGAAGGTCGAGGCCGCGGACGGCGCGCTGACCACCATCGCCGGACGAAGCCGGGGGACGCCGCGGGTGGCCAACCGGTTGCTGCGTCGGGTGCGGGATTATGCCCAGGTGCGGGCCGACGGCGTGCTGACGCCCGAGGTGGTCGACCACGCGCTGGACATCCAGCAGATTGACGGGCTCGGACTCGACGAACTCGACCGGGCCTACATGACCACGCTGATCAAGACGTACGACGGCGGACCGGCCGGCATCGACGCGCTGGCGGCCACCATGGGCCAGGAGCGCGACACGCTGGAGGACGTGGTCGAGCCGTACCTGCTGCAGATCGCGTTCGTGATCCGGACGCGGCAGGGTCGGCAGGCCACCCGAGCCGGCTGCGAACACCTCGGCCTGCCGTTCACCCCCCCCAACGACGCCGGGCGCGACGCGACCGGCAACCCGACGTTGTTTTGAAAACAGTGATCGGAACCCGGGAGGCGCCCCCGGTGGGTCCCAGCCCGACTACGCGGGCACGGCTCTGTCGGTATCGCAGAGGCTCCCGCCAGGGCTTTGCAGTGCCTAATCTATTTTTATAAATGAAATTACGACACGAGGCCATACGAAGGTCCGGCTGGCAATCAAAATACGATCTGTTTATCTTGACATAGACAATAAAGTCGAGTATATTGTAGTTACCGGAGCCGAAATGAAGGGAGGCCACCTCGGCCGGCGTCACCACGGTGAAGCCGGCCGGTCTTCTAGGTCCGCGCGACGAGAATCCCGGTGAACCGGGATAGGGAATGCGGAGCGTCGCCCGGTCAATCCGGCGGGAATGTCGGGCCTGGCGCGCCGCCGATGTACTTGCTGGCCCGTCCCCCCCACCGCTCCACGGGTCAGCTTCGCTGACCCATGCCACCCGCCGCAGGACCTCCGTCCCCCCCACTGTGGGCCGGTTGCGGCGCTTGGCGTGCCGGTGCATAGTACGGCATCGAGTGACAGGTCTTTGATCGGCGCATCCCTTTGCGAGGCTTTTTCCTTCAACCCGTGTATGACTTGGCCGGCGCCATGGAGCGGCTGGTGCTGGATACGCCGCGTCGCGCCCGGGCCATCGTGTTGGCCGTGGTGAGCGCGGCGATCACCTGGTTCGTCTACGTGCCGATCCACGAACTGCTGCATGCGGCCGGCTGCGGGGTGACCGGCGGGACGGTGACCGAGCTGCAGATCGCGCCGCACTACGGCGGGGCGCTGCTGGAGCTGATGTTCCCCTTCGTCGTTTGCGGAGGCGATTACGCCGGGCGGTTGTCGGGCTTCGACACGGGCGGGTCCGATCCGGTCTACCTGGCCACCGACTTGGCCCCCTTCCTGCTGACGGTCTTCATCGGCGTGCCCATGCTGCGGGCCTGCACGCGGGCACACAGGCCGGTGCTGTTCGGGGCGTCGTTGGTGGTCGGGCTGGCCCCCGTGTACAACCTGTTCGGCGATTATCACGAGATGGGGTCGATCCTCACCACGCGGGCGGCGGCGCTGGTCACCGGCGCCCCGAGCGTAGAGGACTCTCCGTTCGCCGCACTCCGGTCGGACGACATCTTCAAGCTGATCGAGCAGATCCGGACGCAGACCGAGCAGCTCGATCTATCGCTTTCCACGCCGATGGCCCTGCTGCTGGTCGGCGTGTCGTTTGTTGTCGGCGTGCTGCTGGCGTTGGCGACGTACGCGCTGGGCTGCGGTTTCGGCCGGGTTCTGGCCCACCGGCAGCCGACTACGCCAGGCATACAAACCAACGGCTGAGGCTCAGGGTTGCCAGCAAGGCCCGCGCGGCGCAGAATTGTCGGGCGAGCGTGACCGGTCGCGGTGCGGATGGCGCGCCGGCGCGGAGCGGCGGGCGAGGATTGCCGTACCTGAGCCGCGTGAAGCTCCGGGCGAAGTCCCGACGGCGTCGGGACGGGTTCCGTTCGCGGCTCGCCAGCGTGGCAATCGGTCAGTTTGAGCGAGGTAGACCGGCTTGTTCGAGGACACCTGTCAGCAACTGTTGTCGCACTGGGTGTGGGACGCGGTCTATCGCAACTGGGCGCTGGTCAGCATCCTGGGCACGCTGGTGATCCTGGTGGGGATGCCGGCGCTGATCCTCCGCAAGTACGTGAAAATCGTCCGCAACATCATGGGTGACACGACGGCGCCGATGTCCATGCGGGTGGTGGATTTCGAGCCCATCGAGGGCGATCCGATCAGCTTCCCGTCTTTCGACGGGCACGCACTGTCGGGCATGATGCTTTCGGGCGACGCGGACCGCCCGTATCGTGGCCTGGTCCTGTTCGCCCACGAGTACCTCAACGACGCCCATAGCTGCGCCCGCTACTGCCGCCCGCTGCTGGAGGCGGGTTACCAGGTCATGACCTTCGATTTCCGGGGGCACGGGCGTTCGGGGCCGGAGGAGGGCTACAAGCCCCGGCAGTGGGCCTCCGACCGCGAGCAGGCGGACATGCTGGGGGCCATCGCCTACGCCGAAGACCACCTGAGCCGGGCGGGGCGGCCGGCCGAGCTGGGGCTGTTCGGCATTTCCCGCGGGGCCGGCGCCGCGATCCTGGCGGCGGTGGACGTGCCCAGCGTTCGGGCCATCGTCACGGACGGCGCCTTCAGCACGGACACCACCCTCGAGCACCTGATGAAACGCTGGGCTACGATCTTCGCGAAGGTGCGGGTGGTGGCCGAGAACCACCCGCCGACGTTCTGGCGTTTCCTGCGCTGGCTGGCGCTGCGCAGCGCGGCGCGGACTTTCGGTTGCCGGTTTCCGTCGGTGCGCAAGGCTCTGGTGCGGATCGGACCCAAGCCGATCCTGCTCATCCACGGCGACAAGGACGGGTTCATCCCGGTGTCGCAATCGCAGTTGCTCTACGAGCTGGCGGCCGGGCCGAAGGAGCTGTGGACCGTGCCGACGGCCAAACACAACCAGTCGGTGATCGTCCAGCCGAAGGAGTACGCCAGGCGGATCGTGGGGTTTTTCGACAAGTACCTGGCCCAGGGCGCGGCCGGCGCCTCGGCCTCGCAGGTCGCATAGGGCTGCGGTCGTCGGCAGCGAAAGTGAGCGGACAGCGGCGGGCGGCGCGTCTAAACTCTCTACTGGAGGCAGGAATGCAGGAGCGGTCAGCGGGGCGAGCGCGGAGGTCAGTCATGCGATTGTGCGGGGGAATGATTCTGGTGTTGTCGCTGGCGTGGCCGTTGGTGTCGGCCCTTGGGGAGTCCGACACGCGTGAGCTGCGCCGCACGCCAATCGTTCAGGTGGTGGAGCAGGTCCGCGACTCGATCGTCAACATCTCGTCGACGGAACTGGTGGAAGCTCGGCGGATGGACCTGTTGGACATGTTCATCATGCCGCCGGCGCAGCGTCAGGTGACCAGCGTGGGCAGCGGGTTCGTGATGCACGAGGCGGGGTACATCGTGACCAACGCCCACGTGGTGTCGCGGTCGGTGGACCTGCGGGTGACCTTCGCCAACGGCGAGGAGTACAAGGCCACGGCGGTGGTGATCAGCGATCGGTACGACCTGGCCATTCTGCGGATCGAGCCCGAACATCCGCTCAAGCCCATCCCCATGGGTTCGAGCGAGGACCTGATGATCGGGGAGACGACGATCGCAATCGGCAACCCGCTGGGCTACGCGAACACGGTGACCAGCGGCATCGTCAGCGCCCTGCACCGGGAGATCGAACACTCGTCGGGGACGATCTACGACGACCTGATCCAGACGGACGCGAGCATCAACCCGGGGAGCAGCGGCGGCCCGCTGCTGAACATCGCGGGCGAGCTGATCGGCATCACCACGGCCATTCGGGCCGACGCCCAGAACATCGGCTTCGCCATTCCGGTGGGCCGGCTTCACGGGCTGCTGCCGGACATGCTGGATTACGCCATTACCGAAAGGCGCAACTTCGACCTGGGCATGCGGGTCGAGGGTTTGAAGGACCCACGGATCGTCACGGTGGAGGCCGGCGGACCGGCCGACCGGGCGGGCGTTCGTGTCGGCGACAGCATTGTCCGGGTGAACGACGCGCCGATTCAACGGGACGTCGATTTCTACATCTCGATGCTGGGGCGCAGCGTGGGCGACCGGGTCACGATGCAACTTCGGCGCGGCAACGAGACCGAGGAGATCGGGTTCACCCTGCCCGAGATTCCCAAGCCCGACGGTGCAGCGCTGGCACAGGCCCACTTCGGGTTACAGATGGAAGACCTGAACCCCGAAACCGCTGCTCGGTTCGGGAGGCGGCACGTTTCCGGCGTGTTGGTCGTCGGGGTGGAGCCGCAATCGCCGGCCGACCGCGGCGGGCTCCGTCCGGGTGATCTGCTGGTTCAGCTCGGGCGCCACCGGATCGCCAACCTGGAACAGCTCGGGCAACTCCTGGAGGAGGTCAAGCCCAACGACCCCGCCTACGTGCTTTGGTGGCGGGTCGATCGTCGCGGGGGGATCGAGGCCTGGGAGACGCGGCTGCAGGCCCGTTAGGGACGGTCATGTCCGATCCGCCGCCAACACCGAGTCGCCGGTACTGGGCCGAGGGCCCGCCGGTCACGCCGACGGACATCAAGCTCAAGCGAGCCGAGCAGAAGCTGATCCTGCAGTGGCCGGGGGGGCACCGCAGTGAGCTTGACGCGGCCACGCTCCGTCAGAACTGCCCCTGCGCGGGCTGCCGGACCGAGCGCGAGAAGCGCTCCAAGACGTTGCTGCCCGTTCTGGACGTTGTCCCGGGCGAGGACATCAGCCTGACCGGTGCCGAGCTGACGGGCGGGTACGCCATCAAACTGATCTGGTCGGACGGTCACGACACCGGCATTTTCGACTACCGCTATCTGCGGTCGCTCGATCCGGCGTAGTCAGTTCAGCTTCTGTCGTGGGGACGCCTGGAACGACGGTGAGCGTGCGCGCGGGTCGCGTTGGTCGTTCGTGTTGCGCTGCTGTCACCTCGCGGGCGCATGACAAGACGGAGCTGTCTCCAGAGGCAGGGGCAACTCCGTCATGCCGAGTGGGTAGATTGTAGTAAAGGAGGCTCTCTCGATCTCCCACCGTACCGCCGGCGCACGCGGCTGGGTGTGACCGCTACCGGCGCTACAGAATGCACACATCGTGAAGGGTCGGGCAGGCCTCCCGGGGTTTTCCCCGGGAGGCGTGCCAACCCAACTGGTAGGACTTAACCCTGTCGTGAGCCCACTCTCGTCCCCGGAAGCCCGTCAGCGCGGGAGGGACCCTGGCGAACGAAAGCTATGCACACAAACTGGAACTCTCTCTCCTTGCCTACCAGCCGTAATCAAGAGGGGGAAATACCACCTTTGGCGTGCTTCCCTCTCTCTCTACTTCCCTCTCTCTCCCTATGCTGACCACCTTATAGAATCGCCTTGAGCATGTCAAGAGCGCTGGCCCGAAAAAGTGTGGAAAACCGTGCGGGCCGGCGCGTTCCCGGGTACCGATCCGGACGGATCACGTTGACCATCCGCCGCGGGCGGGGCATGATCTTCGGCATGCCCGATCGACCGCGTTTCCTCTGTCCGCAATGTGGGCGCAACCTGCAGGGGCTGACGGAAACGTGTTGTCCCGACTGCGGCTTCTTCGTCGGGACGACGCGGGCCCAGTACCGCGGGTCGGTGCGCTACTGGCAGTTCCTGCGTTCGCGCAGCCGGCTGGAGACCGTGCTGACGCTGGTGTGGATCGTGGGCGCGGTGGCCGCCTATCGGGTCATCGCGGTGGCGCCGTCGAAGATCATTACGGCGCTGATCGTGGTGGCCGCAATCGCCTTGGTGGTGCTGGGCAAGTACCTCTCTTTGCGGCTGCGTCGAAAGAGATGACAGAGGCAGGAGACTGACGCGCAGGGCGAGACCTATGAATCGTCGCTGGCACGGGAGCCTGCGGTCAGACCCGCATCGGACCGGGCGGCTCGGTCGATCCAGAAGCGGTAGACGGTCTCGGCGGCCACCTTCTGGCCGATCGGGCTCCAGTGCTCGTTGTAGGTGTAGTAGGGCTGGCGGCCGCTGCGGACGGCGTCGCGCAGGGGCTCGGTCAGGCTGACGAAGGGAGTGCCAACGTTCCGGCACCAGTCGGACAGGACGGCCTCCTTGGCCGGCAGGTCGGCGAGCAGTTCCTTGAGGAAGGTCTGTGGTTCGGGCAACTCTTCCTTGGCCCGCAGGGCCGCGAAGGCGCGGACCTTTTCGGCGGGGAGCGAATCACTCACGAGCGGCAGAACGACGTGCTCCTTGGTGGGGGCGTAGACGACGATCAACTCGGCCCCGGCTTCGCGGCAGAGCTCGCGCATTCGCTCCAGGTTGTAGCGGGTTCGGTCCCAGTATTTGCTCTTCTCGAAATCCGACCGACTGATGAAGTGCTCGGCCAGCACACCGGGCTCGAGGGTGTAGTATCGAACGGCGGGGCCGGGCGGGAAGGCGATGGGCAGCCAGGACAGCATGTCGAGGCCTTCGACGTCTCGTTGGGCGCCGATGGGGCCCAGGTGCTCGATGAGGGACTCGTCGATGGCCTGGACGATGGGCGAGCGCTTGAAGTACCGGCTCCATTGCGAGGGCGCCTTGGCGGTCTTCCCGGCCGCACGGAAATCGTTGCCCTCGAAGAACAGGCAGAGCACGTACTTGGGTTTGAGCGAGAGACCCGGGTACTTGAGCACAGCCAGGCAGTGCTGCGGTGCGTAACCCGACATGCCCAGGTTGCAGACGGACAGGCCGCTGAGGCGGGCGAACTGCGCGGGCCAGGCCTCGTCGTCCTGAACTTTCGAACCTTCGGTGAACGAATCGCCCAGGGCCAGGACATCGTATTGGTCGAGGTCAACAGAGTTGCGATAGCCGCGGCTGTCGGTGGTGATCCTGAAGGTCGCCTTGCCGAAGCCGGGCGGGGCATGGGGATAGGTGCGGATGGCCTGGGGCTTGTCCTCGTACACGTCGGTCAGGACGGTGTGGGTCGGACGGCGGTAGGCCAGGTCGCCGAGGACGTAGTGGTAGTCGGTTGTCAGGCGCAGGTAGACGTCGATGGCCAGAACGGACGGCACGAGGACGAGCAGGATGGCGGCGACGCGGAAGGCCTTCATCTTCTTGACAGCGCTGCCGGGCGAGAGGTGGAGATAGAGGGCGACGGCCGAGACCGGGATCAGCCCGATGATCCAGGCGAAGTGTTCGCGGGAGTAGCATCCCAGGAGCGTCGGGCGGTCGCGGGCGACCAGCTCGACGACGTCGCTGGGGACGATCCAGATGACGGCGTTGACGACGAAGACGCCAAGGACGAAGAGCCACTGCCCTTTGGTGATCTTCATGGGCTGCACCCGCTTGGTTGACCGGCACCGCGCCGTGCCGGTGAGTCGGTGGCTTTCTATACCGCAGGGGTCGGTGGGCGTGCAAGGTCAGCGCGGCGTGAATGCCGGGCCTGGCGCACTGTTGGCCAGGAGTCCCACACATCTGTTTGACGGGGCGTTAGCGTTGGTAGGTGATGTTCTCGTGGTTGAAGTTGTGGCAGCGGAGGGTGCAGGTTCCGCGGAGTCGGCCGGTGTCGCGGTACTCTATGCGACGGGAGAAGTCGGAGGGCTCGACGACCGAGTTGTCAAAGTTGATGAGGTTGGTGTGGTCGCCGTGGCGCGAGCCGGCCGGTACGCCGTGCGGATCGTGGCAGACGGCGCAGGGTGTTCGCTGACTGACGACGTGCAGGCGGTGCAGCGGGAAGCTCTCGTTGCCCAGGATGCTGGAGCGCTCGTGGCAGCGGTAGCAGAGGGCGTAGTTGGCGCCGGACTCGACGGAGAAGTCGCGGGTGACGTATCGCTCGGCCAGCAGCGGTTCGTTGACCGAGCCGTGCGGCCCGTTGGGACCGGAGCCGCCCCGGCCGCGGGCGTTGTCGCTGTCGTGACAGTCGGTGCAGCCGATCATCGAGCCGGGCCGCAACGGCGAGGCTAGGCTGGGGACGTCCTTGTTGCGACCCGTTCCGAAGACCGGGTGGTACGAGGGGTTGGAGGTGCGGAACTGCCTGCGGGCGTCGGCCGTGTTCACCGAGCGGTCCATGCGCCGGGATCGGAAGTCCGCGCCAACGGAGTGACACTTGAGGCAGACCTCGTACTCGAAGCGGGCATGGTCGAGCGCTCGGCCGGAAGCGGAAAGCCCGCTGGCGAAGCGCATCTCGGGGCCGGTGGTCTTGGGGCCGGGTGTGGCCAGGCTGATCTCTCGCGGCAGCAAGGTGCCGGCGGCGGCGTGGGGGTTGTGGCAGTCGACGCACTCGACGTGCCGGCGGAGGAAGGCGGGGTCCTCGGCCGCGTCGTGGACGCCCATGTATTTCCTCGGGTTGTGGGCGCTACGCTTGCGAATGTCGGAGAGGATGTTGTGCCGCCCGACGCGTCCGGAGTGACAGTTGAGACAGTTGTCCTCCTCTCGGCGGAAGCGCAGGAGGCGCTCGTGCTGCGGGGCGGTGTGGATCTTGTGACAGTTCAGGCAGCCGTTCTCACCCACGGTGTGGTATTCGAGGGTCTCGTTGGGATCGACGTCGCGCCCGGTGATGCTGACGTGGCTGTTGCCGTGGGCGCCGATGCGCCAGCCGTCCATCTGGTGACAGCTCATGCAGATGGTGGACTCCCGCTTGGTGAGGCGGAGGAAGTCGCCGTGCCGGTTGTCGTGGGCGTCGTGACAGGTGGTGCACTCGACATCGCCGTGCTTGCCCAGGGGCAGGTAACTGCTGATGGTGTCGGGGTTGCGCAACTGCCGGTCGGCCGCAGCCAAGGCCCGGTCGAAACGGAAGCTGATGGGGTGATCGTCGCTGAGGTCGGTGCCGAGTCCGCCGTGGTCCTCGCGCAGGCGCTCGATGGTGGTGCTGATGATGTCGGTCTCACCTCGGGAGCGGAGCAGGCCGACGGCCAGGACGCCGTCGTGACAGCTCAGGCAGAGCTTGCTGTCACCGGTGGGCTGGTCGATGCGGGCGTCGGTAGTGGACGACTGGTAGATTCGATAGTGGCGCGGGGCGTTGAAGCGGTTCCAGAGGGGCGTGTCGGGCGCTGCGTTGTGCGGCGTGTGACAGAAGACGCAGACCTGGCCCTCGTCGACGGCCCGGACGGGGCCGGGGCCGCTGCGCGACAGGTCGTGGGGGCTGTTGCGCACGTGCCACTGTGCGCGGGTCGGAGCGGCCAGGGCCAGGATGGTCAAGGCGCCGGTCAACAGCCCGGCGCGTGCACGGGTAAGCTTCGCTCGTGCCTCGCTGCGCTTACCCATGCCACCCGAGGCAGGGGCTTCAGTTGTTGAGGGCCACCTTGGGTTCATCGGAACCGGCTCCGAGGTATTGGAACACCTGGACGCGGCAGTTGTAGGTATCCGCGACCCAGATGCGGTCTTTGTGATCGATACACATTCCGGCGGGCAGCCAGAACTCGCCGTCGCCGCCGCCCTCGCTCCCGAAGGCCATCAGAATCCGCCCCTGCGGATCGAAGACCTGGACGTTCTCGAACCGGGCGTCCACCACGTAGAGGTGGCCCTGCGAATCCACGGCCACGCCCTTGGGCAGCGAGAGGTTGCCCGGGGCGTCGCCCGGCGAGCCGATGGCGCCGAGGTATTGTCCGTCGGCGTCGAAGCGGACCACGCGCCCGCCCATGGAATCGGCGACGGCCAGGCCGGTGTCGGGATGATACGTCAGGTGCGTCGGCGACCCAAGGCGGGCCGGCCCGGCGTCGAAGGTCTGGACGAGGTGGCCGTCGAGGTCGTAGGCCAGGATCGTTCCGAGGCCGAGGTCCGACACAAAGAGCCGCTGTTTGTCCGGCGCGAACGCCAGGCCGGCGGGTCGTTGCGGGGCGTCGCGGTCGAAACGTTGCAGGCCGCCGGCGGGCGACCATTCGAAGATGGCGCCGGCTTCGGCGTCGGCCACGAACAATCGCTCGTCCGCCCAGCACAATGCGGACGGCAGTTCCAGGCGGCCGGCGCCGATCAGTTGGTGCTGCCTGCCGGCCAGGTCCAAGAGGTGCACGGCACGGGCGTCGGTGTCGATGACGAACAGCCGATCGCCGTGGACGGCCACGTCGGTCGGAGCGACGAGCCGGGCGGGCGGGTCTTCGCCGACGATCTTGCGCCAGAAGTTGGTGGGCGAGTGCAGGTCCTTCTCGGAGGAGATGGTGCCGACGAAGCGGACGCGCGGCTGGGCCGGTGGCGGCGGCCAACGTCTGGCGTCGGCCTGGGGCTCGAGGACGGGCGGTGGCGCGTGCGTGCAACCGCCGAGGGCGATTGCAGCCAATGCGGCGACCGTGACGGACCTCTTGCAAGCCAAGGCTATCGACTCCTGCCTGTGCGGCACGTTGTCCGGAAGGCGGTGCCACAGCCACACGGTTGGTCGGGCGCGCTAGCGAATCCAGTCACCCAGGTCCCTCCTGACTCGGAGCCAGACGCCCATGCCGTCGTCCGGCGAGCCGCTGATCTCGAGCAGGTCGTACTCGCCGGTCAGCTCGAACTTGGTGGCCCCCAACTGGTAGACCACGGTGGCCTCGAGGTCCACGCCGTGGGTGACGCCGTCGATGGAGTCGTTCTCCCAGCGGTAGGCGGTGGCCAGTTGGGCGCTGAGGCGGTCGTTGAAATCGAACTGGCCGTCGAAGGTAATGTCCAGCAGGTCGACGTCACGGTTGTCGGGCGAGTCGAAGTAGAAGCGGCTGTACATGGCCGAGAGCGTGCCGTTCATGCGCGGCGTCTGGAGCACGACGAGCTGGCCGTTGAGGTGGACGGCGTCGAAGGGATCGTAGCGGTTGTCCTCGCTCTCGAACTCGAGGCCCAGGCTCCATCGCGGGCGGGTGTAGTCGACTCCGACGCGATGGCGGGTGAGGTCGTCCTCCTCCAGGCCGTAGGCGAAGAGCACCTCGGCGTAGGGATCGGCGATGTTCTGGTGCCGTAAGTTGAACTCGTAGTAGGGTCGCAGGCCGAAGTCGAACTGCTGCTCGATGCGGGCGTCGAAGCGCTGGGTCTGGGTGCGAGCCCGGGTCGGGCGGCGGAACTTGTAGCTGATCCAGACGCTGTCGCCGTCGGCGATCTCGCCGGAACTGATGCGGTGCAGGGCCACCTGGTTTCGGAAGCGGGTGACGAGGTAGTCGCGTCCGGGCAGGTAGAAGCGGGTGCGCTGGGGGTTGGAGACGATGACCGTGGAGAGGACGGCGAAGGGCTCGGTGAGGTAGATGGGGCGGGGGTCGCGGAAGGTGCCGGACTCTCGGGTCTGAATCTCCTCGCCCCGGCCGCCGCGCTCCTTGCGCTGGTCCCACTCGTAGCCCAACTCGGCGCGGAAGACACCGAAGCGGTTCTCCTTGCGGTAGGCGGTGCGGAGCGAGGCCCCGTAGGTGTAGGCCCGAAGCTGGTCGTCGAACTTCTCGTACTGGCCGAAGACGTTGGCCGTCGTGGTCAGTGACTCGTAGAACTGATGGACCAGGGTGTATTCGCCGCGGTGGGATTCGAAGCCGTTCTCCTCGTAGCGCTCCTTGAGGTACTGGTAGGAGGCGTAGCTGGTGAGGCTCTTGCTGTGGGTGAGCTGTAGGCGGGGGCTGAACTCGAAGAGGTCGCGGGCGAGGGAGCCCTTCTCCTCCTGCATGCGGAGCGTGGTGTCCAGGCGGTGCTGCCGCCGGTCGCCGAACTCGATGCGGTCCTCGAGCAGCCACTCGTGCCGGCGGGTGCGGAAGTGGAAGTCGCCGCCGGCGATCTCCTCGGTAAGGTCGTTGAACTCGTATTGAACGTGCAGGGTGTGGAAGTCGGTGAAGAGGACGTCGGCCTCGTAGAGGAAGCGGGTCTCGGTGGTCTCCTCCTGATCGTAGGGGTCGGACTCGCCGTCGCGGTCGACGTGCTCCCGCTCGAGGCTGAAGCGCATGGGGATGATGTCGCTGCGCAGGGAGACGGCCGCCCCGTAGAGGGTCCGCTCCTCGCGGATGGAGGGGATGAAGCGGCGGGAGATGCGGTCGTCGGCCCGGCGGGCCCAGACCTCGCCGTTCAAGGCCCCGCCCTGGAGGATACGGGCGCGGACGTCGAACTCGGCCAGGAATCCGTTGTCAGAGTCGATCTCGGTGAATCCGTTGACCTCTTCCCGGAAATGAGAATGGTCCATCCCGAAGGCGATATCGCCCTCGAAGGCGAAGATTTGGGGGCCGCCGACGTCGCCGGCGACGCTGAGGCCGAACTTCTCGCGGAAGCGCCAGTCCACGTTGCGCTGGCGCAGCTCGGAGTGGCCCAGGCCAAACAGGTTTCGTTGGGCCGTCTTTCGGCGTCGGCGCTGCTGCTCGAAGCTGGCCTCGAGCTCGATGAAGCCGGCGAGGCGGTCGAGGTGGAACCAGCCCGGCTGCTTGGGGGGCGGAGGCGGTCCGGGGACGAGCCATCGTCGCTGGACCTGCAGGGGTTCGTCGGGTTGTTCGAGCGGGTCGGCGACCGCCGCTCCGTCGGGCGGATCGTCGCTCGACTGTGCCGAGGCGATGCTGACGGGCAGCACCACCGGCAGAAAGAGCGTAAACACCAACCCAGCCAGGAAGGATCGCACGGAGAATCCGTCCGGTGCTATCGTATTCGCTCATGGGCCGCGCCAATTGCGGTCGGGGGAGTCTACCAGCGCCCCACGGGCGGGTCAAAGAGATTTCGGCAGAGATTTGTCCGGCCGCCCGGGGGCGGCGTTTGGGGCGCAGGTGTCCTGGCGGCGGGTCGGGCGGATGGACTTTGTTCGGCAGAGGCTGGCATTCCGCTCAGTGCTGGCACAAAATGTGCGTCGTATGCTCGACGAGTTGGATAATCGTTCGGGCGTTGCGTCCCCTGGGTCGGAGACGCGGAATTGGATATTGGGCCGTTGAACAGCCGTTCGGGCGGATACCGGCACCCGGCGCCGACCGGAAGCCACTGGGGCGGTGCGGCGCGCCGGCTGCTGCTGGTTACGGGCACGGCGCTGTGCATGTGCTCGGCGGCGGCGGGCCAGGAGAACGAGAACTGCCTGCGCTCCGGCTGCCACGGCAACCCCAACCTGGCGTTGCAGTTCGAGGATCGCACGGTCTCGCTGTACGTGGACCAGGAGCGGTTCGACGAGTCGGTTCACGGGGGGACGGACTGCATCGAGTGTCACGCCGACCTGGAGGACGTCGAAGGATTCCCCCACGCCGTGGACCTGGAGCGTGTGGACTGCGGGCTGTGCCATGAGGCCGGGGACGATCCGGACGATCCCATCGCCCGGTACTGGGACAGCACGCACGGGCGCAAGGCCAAGGAGGGCGACCCGGACGCGCCGCACTGCCAGGACTGTCACGGCAATCACTACATCATCCCGCTGGCCGAGCGCGACTCGGCCATCTCGCCGTTCAACATCCCGCGGATGTGCGCCCAGTGCCACGCGGAGGGAGAGGGGAAGGAAGTTGCCCGAACGCACGACATCTCCCAGGAGCACATCCTGGAGCGGTACACGCAGAGCATCCACGGTCACGGGCTGTTCAACCAGGGTCTGGTGGTCACGGCGGTTTGCACGTCGTGCCACACGGGGCATCACGTTCTGCCGCACGAGGACCCGCGATCGACGATCCACAAGGACAACGTGACCGACACGTGCATGCAGTGTCACGGACTGATCGAGGAAGTGCATCGCAAACGGATCGGCGGGGCGCTGTGGTGGAAGAAGGGCGGGACGGCCCCGATCTGCGTGGAGTGCCACCAGCCTCACGAGGCGCGGAAGGTCTTCTACGACACCGGAATCGCGAACGCCGACTGCCTGAGCTGCCACGCGGACCGGACGATCAAGGCGTCGGAGGACGGGCGGCCGCTGTACGTGGACCCGGAGGAGTACGAGCGATCGGTCCACGGTCGGCAACGTACGTCCTGCGCCCAGTGTCACGTGGAGGTGGACCCGTCGAAGGCTCGTTCGTGCGAGACGATCACGCAGCGGGTGGACTGCGCCGTGTGCCACGAAGCGGTGGTGGCGGACTACAAGATCAGCACGCACGGGACGCTGCACGCCAAGGGCGATGCCAACGCCCCCTACTGCACGGACTGTCACGGCACACACGGCACGCTGGAGCACGCGGCGCTGCCGGAGGACCCGCAGTCGGCCAAGATGGCGGCGCTGTCGCCGATCTTCGCCCGTAACATCCCGAAGTTGTGCGGGCGCTGCCACCAGGAAGGTGCACCGGCGGCCAAGCGGTACCTGGGGAACGAGCGGGACATCATCAATCACTACTCGGACAGCATCCACGGGACGGGGCTGCTGCAGAGCGGGCTGACGGTGACGGCCACCTGCACGGGCTGCCACACGGCCCACCGGGAGCTGCCTCACGAGAACCCGCTGTCCAGCATTCACACGGAGAACATCGCGGCCACGTGCGGCCGGTGTCACGACGGGATCCACGAGCAGTACGTCAAGAGCATCCATTCGCCGGAGGGCAACCCGGAGTTCGTGCCCACTCGCGAGCAGCCCAAGCTGCCCCGGTGCAACGACTGCCACAGCTCGCATACGATCAGCCGGACGGACGCGGCCGACTTCACGCTGGGCATCATGGACACGTGCGGCAAGTGCCACAGGGAGGTAACGGAGACGTACTTCGACACGTACCACGGGAAGGCGACCCGCGGCGGAGAGGCGATCACGGCCACTTGCCAGGACTGCCACGGGTCGCACGACATGCTGCGGGTGACCGATCCGCGTTCGCGGCTGAGCCGGCGGCACATCGTGGCCACGTGCGGCAAGTGCCACCCCGGGGCACACCAGCGGTTCGCGGGCTATCTGACGCACGCGACGCACCACGATCCTCAGCGCTACGCGGCGTTGTACTACGTGTTCTGGGGGATGACCACGCTGCTGGTGGGCACGTTCAGCTTCTTCGGCATCCACACGCTGGTCTGGCTGCCTCGGGCGCTGAAGATGCGGCGGCACGTTCAGGAGTTGACCACCAAGGCGGACCCGACGGAGAAGCAGTACGTGCGCTTCAGGTCGTTCTCGCGGAAGCTGCACTTCACGGTGATCATCAGCTTCTTCGGGCTGGCCATCACGGGTATGTGCCTGAAATTCAGCTACATGGCCTGGGCGCAGGCTGTGGCCCGGTACCTGGGCGGGTACGAGTCGGCGGGGTTCATCCACCGGGTGTGCGCGGTGCTGACCTTCGGGTACTTCGTGGTGCACCTGTGGGACCTGGCCGGGCGCTTCCGCAGGAGCAAGAAGTCGTTCTGGCAGTGGCTCTTCGGGCCGAACACGATGCTGCCGACGTGGACCGACCTGCGGGAGTTCTTCAGCACGCTGAAGTGGTTTTTGGGCAAAGGGCCGAGGCCGCGGTACGGGAAGTGGACCTACTGGGAGAAGTTCGACTACTTCGCGGTGTTCTGGGGGGTGGCCATCATCGGGTCCACGGGGCTGATCCTGTGGTTCCCGGAGATTTTCACGCGGGTGCTGCCCGGTTGGTTCATCAACGTGGCCACGATCATCCACAGCGACGAAGCGCTGCTGGCCACGGGGTTCATTTTCACGATCCACTTCTTCAACACGCACTTCCGGCCGGACAAGTTCCCCATGGACACGGTGATCTTCACCGGTCGCATGCCACTGGCCGAGTTCAAGGAGGACCGCCCCCGCGACTACGAGGAGATGGTGGCCCGCGGCGAACTGGAAGACCGGCTGGCCGATCCCATCCCGCTGTATCTGACCAAGGGGGTGAAAGTGTTCGGTTACACGGCCCTGGTCGTGGGGCTGACGCTGGTGGTGCTGATCATCTACAGCATGGTTTGGGGGTACAAGTAAGACCTAGTCAGGAGCGGCAGGATTGGCGGGTTTCGCTTCGCTTGGCCCAGCCTGTGGCTTCTGGTGGGTTTCGCTTCGCTTCACCCACCCTACTTGTTCTGTTCGGCGAGTCCGTTGGTTGCGGTGAGGCGCTTGGCCTCGGCGGTGAGCTGCTTGCTGATCTTGATCGAGGCCTCGTAGTTGTGCAGGGGGCCGGCCTGGCGGAGCCAGTCCAGGACGGCGGCGTTCCGGTCCAACCACTTTCGGCGCGGGGCCTGATCTGCCTCGTCGTCGGCATCAGCGAGCGAGCGCAGCTTGTCGACCGCGGCGGCGGCGGCGGCCAGCTCACGGCGGGCTGACTTGTCCCAGTCGGCCAACAGCGTTTCGAAGCGCTCGTCGTCCTGGGGGTCGTGGCACTCTACGCAGGTGTCGTTCATCGCTGCCAGCGAAACGGGCTCGGAGAGGTCAGCGTGGCAGTCCTGGCAGTCCATGTCGGCCATCGGTTCGGGTTGGATTCCGAATCGCTCGAAGGACGGGCCCTCGGCCGTGCGCAGGGCGGTGGTCCGGTCGTGGCAACCGGAACAGGTTGTGGGTCTGGCCGGTCCGCCGTCGTGGCATTTCGAGCAGCGCATTTCCCCGTGCAGGCCTTCCAGCGGCAACGGGTGAACGAACTCGCCCCGCTCGATGAGAGGCACGCCGCCCTCGCCCCGGGTGGGATTGAGGAAGGTGTGACACGTATCGCACCGGTGACTGATGACCTCGCCGTACTGGTTGACGTGGCTGCCCTCGTGGCAGCGGAAGCAGCCGTTGTAGATCTTGTGGCCGATGTGGTCCGGGTAGGTCTTCCAATCGACCTTCATGGTGGGGAAGAAGTTGCGACGGTAGATCTCGCGAGTGCGGTTGATGGCCTGTTGCACAGGGGCGCGGCGTTTCTGCCAGATGTCGGGGTAGTTGTCGCGATAGAACTCGGTGAGGGCGGCGCCGATGTGGGCCTCGGCCGTCTTCACGTCGGGATACGGCTGTGCCAGGGCGGCGACGGCCTGGCGCTTGATGAACGGGAGTGTGGTGTCGATGCGGCTGAACTCGAGGTACTCGTCAACGGCCTGGGCCGGTGAACGGAACCGGTGGGCCGGGCGGTTGTGGCAATCCATGCAGTCGAGGACTCGCAACTGGCCCTGAGGCTTGGGATCGGAGCTGGGTCTGCCGTCGGAGCGATAGATTTTCTCATCGCCCCTGGCGTCAATCCATTTGACCCAGGGGATTTCCTGGCGGTTGTCGTCGGTGGCGATGTACTCGATTCGCCCCTTCATGGTGACGTGCCAATGACTGCCCTCCGGGTCCTCGGCCATCTCGGCCGTGGTGTGGCGCCCGCCGGTGTTGAGCAGCATGCTGATGTCTTCGCGGGTGTTCTTCTCGTCCGAGGCGAATCTGGCGATCTCGCGCAGTTGGGCCCCGAAGAACTTCTCGGGCCAGTGGCAATGCTCACAGGTCTCGCGGGCGGGTCGCAGGTGTTTGATGGCCGGCGGTATGGGGCGAGAGTAGCTGTCCCGCCACATGGCCAAGACCTGGCGGGTGCCGGAGAGCTTGGACTTGACGAACCAACTGGCCCCCTCGCCGATGTGGCACTCGGCACAGGCCACGCGGGCGTGGTCGGAGAAGGTGAAGGTGGTGGCCTCGGGCTCCATGACGGCATGGCAGGGCTTTGAGCAGAAGGTCACGGAGTCGGTGTAGTGGTATCCGTGGTAGCTGCTGACGCCGACGATGGGGAGCAGAATGAAAGTGCCGAAGACGAATATCTTGGCGGCCCGTCGCTGGAGAGGATCGTTGAGGTCGATGCGCGGAAAGCGAAGGGCGATGCGCTCGTCCGGGTAACGCCGGTGCAGCCTCCAGCCCTTGATGAGCATGCCGAAGGGGATGATGAGCAGTCCGAGCACCAGAATGCCGGGCATGACCAGGTAGCCTACGATGTCCACGTAGGGGTTGGTCGCCGGCATGACGATGCTGAAGAGCCCGAAGGTCAGGAGGCCCAGCAGGCCGATGGTGGCCAGGAAGACCCCGGCCATGGTGATGAAGTTGTTCCACAGGGGCTTGTACTTGGGCTTGTAGGAAGCCAGCTCGGGCGAACTCGGTGCCGCGGCTTTCTCCTTCGTCCGCTCGATCCCGGGCGTCTGGAGTCCCTGCTTGGCATCCTGGTTTTTGGCCGGCATATCGTCCTCAAACCATCAGTTAACAACTGGCCCCGAAGGGATTGTAGCGACGAGCCGCCGCCGTGTGAACAGAATGTGGAATCGGCGGCCCCAGATAATCGCGTCCCAGCGCATCATCGGGTTCTCGAACCGGCAGGATTGGTGCGACTGGGCGGCAGAGAGCTGAGCCGGGCAACTCCGGCGACCGGCAATCGAGCGGCTTGACTTTGACGGGCATTCCATGCTAAACGGACATCGCTCTCTGGAAGGAGGGCAAGAGGCCGATTGACTAGCGGCTAATCGGGTTTCGGGCCGGCGGCCCCTACTGGGCAGGGGCGGCGTTAACTTAGGCGCAGCTTCTTCAGGGCCGGCTGTGCCGACAGGACAACCCTCGATGAATCCGTCCGGCAGGGCTGATGAGCCTGTTCTGGTTGCGAACGGTCTTTGGGCGGCACTCATCGTCGCCGTTTGCTTTCCGGCGGTGCTTCTCGCCGACCAGGAGCAGGCTAGGTGCAAGGACTGCCACGCGGCACAGGCGGGACAGCTCGCCGAGTCGGTCCACCGGGCGCTGAACTGCCGGGAATGCCACCAGGGCCAGGAGTCCTACTCGGTTGCAGATGAGGAACTTGGCAGGCTGGTGCAGCGTGCCACCGGCTCGGGGGCGGCCTTCGATCACGGCGAGTCCTTCGCCGGCGCACCGGCCCGGGGGGCGACGCCCATGCTGTGCGGCAACTGCCACGCGGACGTGGAGCGGATGAACCCTTACGGGCTGCGGACGGACCAGCTCTCGCGGTACTGGACCAGCGGGCACGGCAAGGCGTTGAAGGAGCGCGGCGACGAACGGGTAGCGGTTTGCGTGGACTGCCACGGCTGGCACGATATCCTTCCCGGGCACGAACCGGGCAGCAAGACCCATCCGCTCAACGTCCCCGGGACCTGCGCCAGGTGCCACAGCGATGCGAACCTGATGGGCGCCTACGATCTGCCGGTCGAGGTCGTGACCGAATATCGGGCGAGCGTGCACGGGCACCTGCTGCTGGAACAGAAGGACACGGGGGCGCCGACCTGCGCGACGTGCCACGGGAACCACTCGGCCATGCCGCCCGGCTTCGCCACGGTGGGCGCGGTGTGCGGTCAGTGCCACCAGCACGCGGCGCAGCAATTCGCCACCAGCGTCCACGCCGAGGCGGAGGGGCACAAAGGGTGCGTCCAGTGCCACGGCGGCGGCGAGGGCAGCCACTACCACATGATCGAGCGCATCACCCAGCCGGCGGGCGTGCTGATCCAGCGTTACGCCCACCTGCTGTCCACCGAGCCCAGCCCCACGCCGGAGCAGGTGACCGAGGCGATCCACCCGGACCCCAAACGGATCATGACCCAGGCGCTGCCGACGTGCACGGAGTGCCACGACGATCCGGCGGAGGACGAGAATCTGCCCAGGCTGTTCGCCCTGCTCGACGAGATCGCCGACGCCGAGCGGCATTACGTGCAGACGGCCGCCCGGCTCGACGAGGTGGGCCAGGGTGTGCTGCTGGTGGAGAACCAACGGTTCAAGTTCGAGGACGCCAAGACCCATTTGATCGAGCTGTCGCCCGTGCAGCACTCCCTGGACAACGACCTGGTGGCCGAGAAGGTGGCCGCACTCAATCAGGTGTGTGAAGAGGTCAACGCCGAACTCGACGAACTCCAGGCTGGGCTGCGCCTGCGGAACCTGGCGCTGATACCGATCTGGGCCTTCGCGGTGGTGTTCTCGGTGCTGCTGTACGTCAAGTACAAGATGCTGAAGCGGGCTTACGTCAAGCCGCTGGACTAGGAGCCGGACCGGGTATTGGGCATGGAACCGAAGGAACCGATGACGAGGCGCGGTTTTCTGGACTGGCTGATCGCGGTGTGCACGGCGGTGACGGGTGCGGCCATGGCGATCCCGGGTGTGGCTTACCTGTGGCCCGCGGCCAAGGGCGGCGGAGCGAGCAAGGTCGAGGTGGCCGGGGCGACTGATTTGCAACCGGGCCAGAGCGTCAGCGTCCAGGTGGGCAGCAAGGTGGTCATCGTGGTGCGGGCCCGATCGGGGTTCAAGGCGTTCTCGGCGAGCTGCACGCACCTGGGCTGCCTGGTGAAGTGGGACGGCGGTCGCAACGAGTTCTTCTGCCCGTGTCACGCGGCCGTTTTCGACGCGAACGGGCAGGTGGTATCCGGCCCGCCACCGGCGCCGCTGCCGGAGTACGTCGTGAAAGAGGTGGCGGACAAGGTCTTCGTTTCGGCACCGGCGTAGGGCCGGGCGGAGATGACGCCCTTTTTTTTAGCGGGGTTCGATTCAAGCGGTCGGGTTTGTGCCGGTTGAGGACGACGGGAAGATGGGTCTGGGCAGGCGCGTAAGAGCATTCTTCGACACACGGTTCGACACCGCGACGGCCGAAGAGTTCGTCGACAAACAGATGCACAAGCGTCTGCCGCCGCACACGAGCTGGCTGCACGTGTTCGGCAGCCTGTCGCTGCTTCTGTTCATCAGTCAGACGATTACCGGCATCCTGCTTCTGATCTATTACCGGCCGACGCCGGAGGAGGCCCACAAGTCGATCCAGTACATCACCGCGGAGGTGCACTTCGGCTGGCTGTACCGTCAGGTGCACGCCTGGGGGGCGACGCTGATGATCCTGGCGGTGGTGCTGCACATGATCCGCACGTATTTCATGGGGGCCTACAAGAAGCCGCGGGAGCTGACCTGGGTGACCGGGGTGCTGATCTTCATCGTGACGATCACGTTCGGGTTCACCGGGTATCTGCTGCCCTGGAACCAGATCGCCTTCTGGGCCACAACGGTGGGGACCGAGTCGGCCAACAAAATTCCGCTGATCGGCGGGTGGCTGCAATACCTCCTGCGCGGCGGCGACGCGGTGGCCGGCGAGACGCTCTCGCGATTCTTCGTGCTGCACGTGATCATCCTGCCCTGGGTGCTGACCGGGCTGATCGTCATCCACCTGATTCTGATGCGGCTGAACAACCTCTCCACGCTGGAACCGGTCGGCGAGGAGAAGCCGGTCAAACCCGAGCACGGCATTCCGTTCTTCCCGGTGCACGTGGCCAAGGAAGGGGTCATCTTCGTGCTGCTGCTGGCGGTGCTGGTGACGCTGTCGGTGGGCTGGCCTTGGGAGATCGGCGAACCGGCCGACCCGCTCTCGACGCCCGAGCACATCAAACCGGAGTGGTACTTCCTACCCAGCTACCAGTTGCTCAAATACTTCGAGGGGGCCTACGGGGCGATCCTGGGCATCTTCGCCTGCTCGGTGCCGTTCGTGCTGCTGCTGTTCTGGCCGTTCCTGGACCGCGGCAAACAACGGCATCCCCGGAAGCGTCCTTTGGCTGTCGGCTTCGGCATCGTGGGGCTGTTGGCCGCGTTGTTCCTGGGTTACCTGGGGCACATCTCGGAAACGGAGCGGACCTTCTTCGGGCAACGGTACCACATCGACCTGATGGGCTGGCCGCACCCGATCGAGCCGGGCGACGACGCGGAACAGCCGGCGGACCATCCGTAGATCCATCCACAACGCCGGGGCACGGCAGCCCGGGGTCAGTCCTTGTCGATCTGCAACAGGTCGGCCATGGTGGTCAGGTCGTCCACGGACATGGCCGTGCCGGTGGCATCGAAGGTCACCGCGAAGGCCACCTTGTTGGAGAAGAAGTAGTCGAGGGTGAACCCGTGTGGCAGTTCGTTGTTGGCGATGCGTTCGGTGACACGGTCGAAATCGAAGGGGTTCTTGGCCCCCGGCTTGAAGACCTCTTGTTCCTGCCCGGCGAAGTTCTTGACCTGTCGGTTGATGACTCGGTACTCGCGCGGCTCGCCGGCCGCCGCGATCACCTTCTTGAGGGTCATGCCGGGTTTGACGGCGGCTCTGGCATCGCGGCCCTGCTGTGAGGGGTCAAACGAGGCGGCGCCGCCGAAATAGTAGACCGCCAGGCAAACCCCGCCGATCAGAACGATCAACACCAGGACGGCTTTCATCGCGTGTCCTCCTGCCCGTTGCGATGTGTGGTCCAACGTCCGAGAACTCGGGACGCACCGCGGCACGGCAGTCTACCCCATCGGGATTCAAGCCACAATGGAGGTATTTGCGGGACAGGCGTCCGGGGCACGGACTTCCGCGGGCAGCAGGGAAGACGCGTTCCGGCCCCGCCGGGACAGCCCTGTAGTTTTCACCATGGATGCCCTTGACAAGTGGCGCCTCAACAAGTTAAATATATAAGCAACTCGTTGCCCGCTTCAGCAACAGGTCGGGAACAGGCGGGAGGCGGCACACATCAGGCTGAATTGGGAGAGAGCTGTTGACAAGGCGTCAGGGCTCTCTCATGTTTCTTGCGAACGGTGGCTGCATAAAGACGTTTACGACCGCGTACGCCTGTCGTGCGCGGCCGGCAGCCT
>DATKXO010000416.1:0-13492 GCA_035528995.1 Phycisphaerae bacterium
CCAGCGAACCGGCCGCCTGGTCGTTCAGGTGGGCGGGGGTTCGACAGATAGGGCAGGCCACTTGCACGGTTGCTTGGTCCTTTCGTCTCGACCCGGTCGGCGGGGGCGATCCAGGAGTTATGCTCCGGATCATGGACCGCGACAGATCCGCCGTGGTTGCTTCGCCCCCAGGGAAGTCCGACGGCGCCGGCTCGTTTGCCGCATCCCACGGATCGACTGCGATCCCAACTGTTTCTTCGGATGATTCCCGAGGCGGCTTGCGGACCGGGTTGGCGCCGGACGGTCCGAGACTGCCCCGCCGTGCCACCGGCCGTGCGGCCCGATAACTCCTGGACGTCTCGCTCCGGCCGGGAGGCCCGCTTACACCGTGCCCGGGGACTGAGTCGCATCGGGCTGCCGAGTGGAATCCTCGCGGTCGAGCGACTTGACACCCGCGCAAGCGACCGATAGAAGCCCCCGCGATGGCCAAACCGATGATGATCCTTCTGCTGGGGTGTGTGATTTGGGCGGCGGGAAGCGCAATCTCCACGGCTGCTGCGGCGCCGCCCGATCTGGCCAGGGCCATCCCTGTCGACGCCTGGGCCGTTCTCATGTTGCCGGGCGGCCTGTCAGGAGCGCCGCCTGCCGAGGGCCATCCGCAGGGCAGCGGGTTCGAGACAATGGCTGTGCTTTTGGACCAGGCTCGCCGCATGGGCTTGGCGGCGCAGGCCGATGCCGGCACGCGCCTGGTGATGGACGCCCTTGCTTCGCTGCCGGTGATCGTGCGCCATCCCTTGGCGGTTTGTGTGCTGGGTGCCGACGTTCGTCCGTTCGGGGAGGGCGGCTATCGGTTGGCCGATCTCAGAGTCGGGCTGATCGTCCAGACCGGGGGGTGCAACACCGACCTGGAAGCCCGAATCCGGCACCTGCTCCGTTCCCATGTCAACACCGAGAGCGCTACGATCGAGACGATCGGGGAGGCGACCGCCCCGTCGTATCGCTTGACCGACCGCCGGCTTCCCGAATGGGCCCAGATGCAATGGGGTGCCGTGGGTGACTCCTACGTGCTGGCGCTGGGCTCGGGGGTGTTCGACCGAATCGCGGCTGCGATTCGAGGCGCGGGCCAATCGCTGCCGGACGATTCCTGGTTTCGCTCGGCTCACACTCGCTGTCGCGGGGAGACCGCGGTGGTGGAGTGGATGATCCGTTTCGACCGAATCCGCGAACATCTCGAACCGGTCATGGCCGGCCGGCCCGACGAGGTGATCGCCGGGCTCGGGCTGGCCGACGTGCATCGCGGCCTGTGGATGGTCGGGTCGCACGGCCGGGCGGTCGAGGCCAACGTGATGCTCAAACGCGACGGCGCGGATGAGTTCACGCCGATCTGCGTTGTTCCCGAGGAGGCGCGGATCGAAGCGACGATCCCACCCCAGGCCACGCGCTATGCCGCGATCCACTACAGTCCGCGCGAACTGGTGCTCCGATCGCGCGATGCGTATCTGGCCTCCCGTGCTCCGTCTACCCGGGCGGATTGGCTTACGTTGTGGGCCGGGATCGAGGAGGAGACGGGGATCTCAACCGAGAGGGATGTTCTGCAGCAGCTCGGCCGCTGGATTGTCATCCACGATTTTCCCCCGAACCCGTTGTCCATACCGCTGGCCCGGACGGTGCTGGTCGAAATCAGCGGATCTTCGGTGGCGGTGCGGACCGCCCTTGACCGCCTGCTGGAGCGCTACCAGCGGGCTCTGACCGCTGCCGCCAACGGCGCGCCGGGGTGGTTCGATTGGCAGCTTCAACACGACGCCGACGGCGTCTGGTACCTTCGGGCCGGGATCTACGGACCCGCCCTGACCGTCACCGAGCGGTGGATCGTGATCAGCTTTTCACCGGTTGCGGTCCGGCAGAATCTTGCGTATCTCCAGCGCCCGGCCGAGAAGCCGACGACCGCGCCGGCGCCCGAGCGGCCCGCACCATGAGCCGAACGCCATCAGCCACCGGCGACGAGCGCCTGTACACCCTCCGCTTCTTCAAGGTCTTTGGCGGCGTCGTGCTGTTCATGACCGGGGTGGCCCTGCAGTTTCACTTCGGACAGTACATCCAGCATCTCGGGCATGGTGTGGATACGCTGGGAATGGTGCTGGGCATCAGTATGGTGGGCACGTTGCTGATCCGGCTGCACATCGGTCGATGGATCGACCGGTTCGGCTGCAGGCCCATCTGGGTGGTCGGGGCCATGGCGGCCACGCTCGGGGCCGGGGCGATTCAGTTCACCGGGCATCTCTGGCTGATCGTCCTGTTGCGGGCCCTGACCACGATGGCCGCCGCGGCGGTGATGACCACCGTGGCCGTTATCGCCGCCCACGTCGCTCCGCCTCGCAGGCGGGCCGAGTCCCTGGGCAGCATGGGGCTGGGCGGTTTCACCGGCATGATCATCGGGGCGACGTTGGGCGATTACATCTTCTCCGCCCCGATCGAGACGATCCTGCCGTACCGGGTCTTCTTCTCGACCAGCGCCGCGTGCAGTCTGTTGTCCGGGACGGTCCTCCTGCTGATCGCGCTGCCGGCAGGCTGCGGGCCGGCCGGCTCGCACGGGGACGTCACCGCCGGGCCGGGTCCGGCCGGACCGTCCACGCTGCGCGTCATCTGCACTCATTGGCCGGGGACCGTCCTGCTGGTGGGTCTTGTCTTCAGCATGGTCTTCTGTCTGCAGACGAGCTTTCTGGAGCGTCTGGCAGAGGCGCGCGGCTTCTACAACATCAAGGCGTTCTTCCTGACCTACGGCCCGACGGCGATCATCCTTCGCATCGTGTTCCGCCGCGTGCCCGAGCGAATCGGCCGGACGCGCTCCGTGGTCGGCGGCATGCTGCTGCTCGGCACGGGTGTGGCCCTGCTGACGGGCGTCCAGACGCAATGGGGCCTGATCGCCCCCGCGTTGCTCATGGGAGCGGGGCATTGCTTCGTCTTCCCGTCGATGGTCGATCTGGCGGCCGAGCGCCTGCCGGCGGACCGTCGCGGCACGGGGACCTCACTGATCCTGGCCGCCGGCGACCTGGGTATGCTGACGGGGTTCGTGGGCTTGGGTGAGGTGATCGACCGACTCGGCTACGACGCGGCCCTGTGGGCTCTGGTGGCGGCCGTGCTGACCGCGGCGATAGTCTTCGGCGTGAGCCGTCGAGACGCGGTGTTGGGCCGCACGCGGCGCGCCGCCGTCGGACACCCGTGATGGCGCCCGAGCGGAGGCGCGCCGCCGGCCGGCTCCTCTACTTGTCCGGCGCGTCCTTGAACATGCCGATGAGCTGGGAGACGTCGAAGCGCCGCGTCTTGCCGTCCTCCATGAACCGCTCGCGGTTGAACAGTTCGTCGTCGGTGGTTACTTCCGTCATCTCGAGACGGATCGTACCGTCGTACAGGCCGACGTGCTCCAGCATCGCCCAGGCCAGGCCGTATTCCTCCCGGTACGCGATCTGCAGAGCCATGTTGCCCATCAGGGCGGCGGCCTCCTCGTCGTCCTCGAAAGTGAACCCGCTGGCGGTCAGGACGTGCAGGCCCGGCTCGGTCTCGGTGACCGTCACGTTCGTGGCCGCCTGCTCGATCAGGGAGACCAACTGCTCGAAGTCTTCGGCCGTGGCCTTGCCGGTCAACATGTTCTGGAAACTCGCGTGCAGCCTCTCTGTATCAACATCACGCTCTGAAGGCGTCGCGTCATCGTGCGAATGGACTGCCACGCCCTCGTGCGCGTGGACGATCACGGTATGGTGTGCGTCTTCCTCGGCGTGGTGCTCGTCTGCGTCGTCCTCCTCGTGGCCGAAGTGGAGCTCGCTGATGATCTGATCGGACAGTTCTCCTTCCATGAGTCCATCCAGATCCAAAAGCAGGCCGTCGCGAGCCATTTGCTGGAGCCAGCCGGCCATCGGCTGCTCGTTCAGCACCGTCTGGGGAAGACCGTTGATCCGAACGAAGACCCACTCCTGGCCGTGTACCAGACCGACGGCCGTCTCCAGGTCGAGCCCCAACAGCTCCTCCTGCGCCGTCTCGTCTGTGCGCACCCGGGCTTCAACGTAGACGCCCTTCGGCTCTGAAGCGAAGGGTGTGACTTTGCCCTCGGTGCGGTCGAAGACGACAACCGCGCGACCGTCGACACGGATGCCCTCGGCGCCGACATTCTCGAAGCGGACGTCGAAGGCATTGCCCACGGCATCACGCAGGCTGGCGAAGATCGTGGCCGCCTCGACCGTGGTCTGTGGAGTCGGCACGAACAGAACAACCCAGATAGCGATGGTGGCGGCGACGGCCGAGCCGGCGCCGGCCAGTGTCATAAAGCGGTGGTTTCTCATGAATCGTGCTCCTCGATGGATCAACATCGAATAGACCGGTGCCCGTGGGCGCGTCCAGCGCCGGCGCTGCCGGGTCGTCGGTTCGCCCGGCAGCGGCAGGTGTCGGCCGATGGTCCGCAGGTTGCGGTCCAGTGTCGTGTCGATGTCGTTGTGTTGGCTGTTCATGAGTCGATCCCCCTATAAGGGTCCAACTCCCGTAGGTTACGTTGCAGCGCCTGCCGGGCCCGGTACAGTCGGCCCTCGACTGCCCGCACGCTGAGGCCCGTCGCCTCGGCCAGGTCGGCGTGCGTCCGACCCTGAAAGTAGTGGCTGATGATCAACTCCTGCTCCTGAGTCTTCAGGGAGGTCAAGGCCAGCAGGAGCTGGTCTCGAACTTCCTTTCGTTCCAGAACCTTGGGCGGGAGTTCCTCGGTTGCCAGCCGGTCCGCCAGGACCGATGAGAGCCGCGGGTCCGCGATCGGCAGTTGCGCGGGCCGATGCCGTGCCCGCCGCCAGTGGGCCCGGATCAGATTCCGGGCGACCCCCCGGAGCCAGAACTCCACCTGGTCGTCCGGCACACTGGCGGCGCCGTTGCCGGCCTGGAGCCACAGTTGCTGCATCAGGTCGTCGGTCAGGTGCGTATCACCGCCGACGCGCACCACGACATAGCGATACAGGACAGGCGCGTGTCGGTCGAAGGCCGCCTTCATCGTGAAGCACTCGCCGATGGAGGAGGCCACGGCGATTGACAGCGGCGTCGTCACGCCCGACGAGATCATCCAAGAAGCTCCCGGGCTGGATCCATGCCCATTCTGTTAGGGTAAATGCGCAGGTGCGGCGGACCCCATGCGAAAGTTGTCTGGAGTTGTCGCCCATAGGCAGGTGGGCGTTCGGCCGGGTCGGGACGAGGTCCGATCATCGGAGCATGACGTGTCGCGCTGCCGGTGTTTGACCGGTACCGGCGGGCGGGCCACAATGGCCGCCGCTGTGGAATCGCTCATCAGTGTCGGGCAAGCGCAGGAGATGATCCTCGGGTCGGTTCAGCCCGGGCCGACCGTGACGGTGCCGCTGCGCTCAGCGCTGGGGCGAACGCTGGCGGAACGGGTGGTGTGCGACATCGACTTTCCACCCTTTAATCGGGCCATGATGGACGGCTATGCCGTCCGGGCGGCGGACGTGGCCACCGTGCCGGCGGCGTTGCAGGTCGTCGGCCGGGTGGCGGCCGGGGCAGTGGCCGAGCGGGCGGTGGAGCCCGGCGAAGCGATGCAGATCAACACCGGGGCGCCGATTCCGCCCGGCTGCGACGCGGTGGTGCGCGTCGAGGACACCCAGACCGACGGGAATCGGGTCGTCGTCCGGGTCGTGGCGTCCGCGGGTCGATTCGTGGCCCGACGGGGCGAGTACGTGCGGGCCGGAGCTGCCGTGTTGGAGCCGGGTGTCTGCCTGGGAGCCGGGCAGATCGCTATTGCGGCCACAGCCGGCCGCACCAGCCTGTCGGTCTATGAGCGACCGGACGTGGCCATCCTGGTCACCGGGGACGAACTCGTGGAACCCGGCGTGCTGCCGACCGGCGGCCAGATCCGCGACTCGAACCGGTACGTGCTCGACGGGCTGATCGACCGATCGGGCGGCCGCCCGGTAGACTTGGGCCTGGTCCGCGATGACCCCGAGGCGCTGAAGGACAAAATTCGCACAGGCCTGGCTACCGGTTTCCTGTGCATTACCGGCGGCGTCAGCATGGGCGAGTTCGATTTCGTTCCGCAGTGCGTGACCGAGTGCGGGGCCACCGTTCGGTTTCACAAGCTGGCCCTCAAGCCGGGAAAGCCCACACTGTTTGCCACCACCGACGACGGAGCCTGCGTGTTCGGCCTGCCCGGGAACCCGGTCAGTGTGTTCGCGACCTTTTGGTTGCTGGTCCGACCGGCGCTCGCGGTACGGCAGGGCCGACCGCCGGCGGTGCCCCGGCCCGTGGCGGCCAGACTGGAAGGGCGCGTCGGCCCGACGGCGGACCGGCAGACCTACCGCCCGGCCCGGGTTCACCCGCACGTGGACGGTCGGCTTGTGGCCGAGCCCCTGGTCTGGCACGGGTCGGGCGACCCGTTCGGCCTGGCGGTATGCAATGCGATGATCGTGACCGCGCCAGGGTCGCCGGCCCGCGGTCCAGGCGATACCATCGAGGTTCTTTTGATCGAAGTTCCCTGAAACGACGTACAGCCAGGGATGGTGGCGGGTTTGAAAGGGTCTGGAAGATCCAAGTCGAAACGGGAGCGTGGCCGGGGCAAGAAGGCGCCGTCCGCGCCGCCGGCCGGCGAGCCGGACATGCAGTCGCGCTGGGCCATCCTGGGTCTGTTGTGCCTCTCGCTTCTGTTGCAGAGCGTCATCTTCGCGCCGGTGGACATCTGGCCGGCGGCATTCATCTGTCTGCTTCCCTGGTTCATCGTGATCGGCGCCAGTGGCAACGCAACGGTCGTGTATGTGACCAGCTACCTGCTGGGGCTGGCCTTCTTCCTGATCAACGTACGATGGCTGGCCGTCTGCACGCCACCGGGCTGGATCGCCATGTCGATGTATCTGGCGGTGTACTACCCGCTGGTGGCCTGCCCGGTGCGTCACGCCGTTCGGCGACGTCGAATCCCGCTGGCCTTTGTGGCCCCGGTGGTCTGGGTGGGCAGCGAGATGTGCCGGGCCGTGGTGATTTCCGGTTTCCCGTGGTTCTTCATGGGCCACAGCCAATACCGCGTGCTGACCTTGATTCAGATCAGTGATCTGGTCGGTGCCTACGGGGTGAGCTTCCTGGTGGTGGCCGTCAACGGCACCATCGCCGACCTGATTCTGAATCGCCTGCGCGGCAGGTGGAGTGCCGGCTACCGTGGCGTGCGTGGGCTTCGTGCCGGAGTCGCGTTCGCGGTGGTTCTGGTCCTGTTCACCTGCATCTACGGTCAGATCCAGCTTCGGCGCGACACCTCGAGCCCCGGACCGGTCATTGCGGTTCTTCAGGAGGACTTCCCAAACTTCACCGATCCCGAGCGGGACCGCCAGCAGCCCAGCGACGCCGACCGGGCCCGGGCCTACGCGACGCTGTTCGATCGGATCGCTCGGGACGGACACCAGCCTGATCTGTTCCTGCTGCCGGAGTCGCCCTGGTGGATGGCCTTGAACCCGGAGCTGCGCCAGATCGACCCGCAGGATCCGACGGTCGAGCGTTACCTGCGTCTGCTCAGCGCCAACTCGCGGGCCAGCTACGACATGCTCCAGGAGCAGGTGGCGGCCACCGGGGCCTACGTCGTGACCGGCGGGTTCACCGTCATTCCCACGCCGTACGCGGTCCGGGCGGCGGACCTCAAACACAACTCGGCCTACGTCTTTGCGCCGGGTGGTGCGCTGCCGAAGAGGTACGACAAGGTGCACTGCGTGTACTTCGGTGAAGTCGTCCCGTTCCGTTACGGCCGGCTCCGGTTCGTTTATCTATGGCTCGATCCGCTGATGCCGTTTCATCAGGAGGGATACGAGTACTCGCTGACCCCCGGGACGGAGTTCAAGGCCTTCTCGATGACGCCGCGGCGTGATCCGGGACGCACCTACCGTTTCGGCGTGCCGATCTGTTATGAAGACGTGATGCCCTACGTCAGCCGCCGTTTCGTGACCGACCCGGAAAGCGGGCTAAAGCACGTCGACTTCCTGCTGAACATCAGCAACGACGGATGGTTCGTGCACAGCAACGAGCTGCCGCAGCACCTGGCCATCTGCGCCTTTCGGGCCGTCGAGAATCGGGTGGGTATCGCCCGGGCCGTGAACACGGGGATAAGCGGTTTCATCGACGCCGACGGGCGGATTCACGACCTGGTGGAGGTGGACGGCGTGGCCCGCGGCGAGGGCGTTCGCGGATACTCAGTGGCGGCCATCGACGTGGATCGGCGGCACAGTGTCTATTCGTGCATCGGAGACGTTTTCGCGATCGCCTGCGCCGTGCTCGGTCTGCTGACTTACGTGGATTACGTCGCGGTCCGGGCGCTGACCGCCCGGCGGTCCGGCGACGAAAGGGAGGGTGCGGCGTGAAACTGCGGGGCCTGTGGCCGATGCTGGGGGCCTGTGTCCTCCTGGGCGGCTGTGGGGCGGCCAAGCCCCACGCCGATCCGGTCCGCATGCAACAGCTCAAGCAGCGGGCCTTGGAGTGCCTCAGGCGTGGCATCCGCTACGAGTTCCTGCCGGCCGTCCGCGTGCAAGCCATCGAGTCTCTGCAGGACGAGGCGCCCGAGTCGGGCCTGCCCTGGATCCGCCACGCCCTCAACGACGAGCACCCGGCGGTCCGCTTCGCCGCCTGCATGGCCCTGGGGACGCTGCGCGATGACCTCTCCCGCGGACATCTCACCAGGTTGCTCGAAGACCCCGACGACAGCGTTCGGGCGGCGGCCATCTTCGCCCTGCACCGGCTTGGGGACGCACGGCACACGGCCCAACTGGCCGCGTTTCTCAAGGATCACGACGACATGGCGGTGCGCCGTAACGCAGCCCTGATTCTCGGCCGCCTGGGGGAAAAAGGCGCTATTCCCTTGCTGGCCGGCGTGGTCGAGAGTCCCGACGACGGACTGCACGCCCAGGCCCTGGAATCGCTGGCCCTGCTGGGCAACGAGCAGGCCATGCAGCAGTTGACCTTCGCGGCCAGCAGCGGCGACGGCCCGCAGGAGGTGCTCGCACTCAACGCCCTGGCCATGACGCGCGATCCGAGATTCGAGAAGACTTTCCGGTATAAGCTGGAGCACGGGGATTTTACCGAGACACGCCTGGCGGCGGCCCGCGGGCTCGGGGAGCTGGGCTCGGACGGGGGTTTGAAGGAGGCCATGGAAGGTGTCGCCTTCGCTTCGCCACAGAAAAGCCTTGAGATTGACCCGGAGGAGAACCAAATCATGCGGATGCGGGTGATGGCCGCGGTCGCTCTGGCGGCCATCGGTGATCCGGCCGCCTTGCCGGCGCTGACCGAGCGGCTCGAGGACAATTCGGACCCGCGCGTGCAGGTGGCAGCGGCCAAGGCGATCCTGCGGATCATCAGGCGGCGGGAGCGGCAGTCGATGCCCTTCAGACGCCAGGAGAGCGAGCGGCGATAGCGTCCGTCCGAGCGGCTGTCCGCCCGACCATTCTGATTGACGGGTCTCATGCGCTGGTTGACCTTCATCCTTCTGGCGGTTCTGACCGTGAGCCTGCAGGCCACGGTGGCGGGACGCACATCCTGGGCTGGAGCCCGGCCGGATTGGGTCCTGGTGCTGGTGGTCTTCTACGCCCTTCATGCCCGTGCCGACGACGCGATGCCGGCCGGCTGGGTCGCGGGCGCACTGGCGGACCTGATGACCATCGAGCGCTTCGGGTTGCTCGCGGTCTGCTACGGCCTGGCGGCCATCGTGGTGTGTGCGCTGCGCGATTGGGTCTTCACCAGGCATCCACTGACCCAGTTCAGCGCCACGCTGGTGTGTGCGTTGTTGGTGCAGGTGTTGTGGCTGGCATACCGGCTGGTGATCGGTCTGCCCGCCGGGCCGGCGGCCGCGGTATTCGGATCGTGTCTGTACACGGCGCTCTGGGCGCCACCGGTGCACTGGGTGCTGTTGAAGATGCCGCGGCTGCTGGGCATTCACGCTTCGCAGTACGCTTACGCCCGCACGCCGCGGGTCAGGGGGCAGCGTGTTTGAACGTCGGATCAGGACGGTCTTGATCGTTCTGCTGATCGCGGTGGTGATCGTTGTCCTCCGCCTGGGGGACCTGCAGATCCTGCGTGCCGACGATTTTCGCGAGCAGGCGGCCGAGGCCCTGCTGCTGCGCCCGCAAACGCTTCCCTTTGTGCGCGGCAGTATCCTGGATCGGACCGGGCGGAAGCTGGCCAGCGATGAGCCGAGCTGGGACGTCAAGATCGACTATGGCATCCTGGCCAAGGACCCCGGATACCTGGACGCACGGGCCCGCCGGCTTCGCGGGGAACACGCCGCCGCTGCCGAGCTGACCGACGCCCAGTCGCTGGCCGCACTGCACGACGAGATCAGCCGCATGTGGTCGGAACTGGCACAGTTCGGCGGTGAGCCGATCGAGGACATCCGGCTTCGCGCGACGGAAATCCGTGATCGCGTGGCCCGCATCCGGGAGGTGGTGGCTGCACGCCGGGGGTTCGACAGCCCCGTGCGCGAGGAGCGCCTGCCGCACGCCATCCTGACCGGGCTGGACGATCAGCAGCAGATCGCCGCTCGGCGCCTCTTCGGGCGCTACCCGTGGGTCCAGGTCGAGGCCACCGCTCATCGTGTCTACCACGACGCCGAGTGCCTGGGTCACGTGCTGGGCCGCACCGGTCCCGTCGACGCCGAGCAGATGGCGCGCGACCTCCACGCGGACGACGACCTGCGCTGCTACCGCGGCGACGAGACGGTCGGTATCGCGGGTGTCGAGTTCGCGGCCGAGGACCTGTTGCGCGGGCGCCGCGGCCGGTTCCGTGAGGACCGCAGGGGCAACGTGATCGAGGACACGCCGCCGCAACCGGGCGGCGACGTGCATCTGACCGTCCGCTACGACCTGCAGCAGAAGCTCTACGACCTGATCGGCGACGCCCTCCCGAGGCTGCCGTACTCACCCGGCGGCTCGATCGTCGTGCTGGACGTGCCCACGCGCGACGTGCTGGCGATGGTGTCCTATCCGGCCTATGACCCGAACCGGTTTTCCGATATCTACAAGGATCTGCAGGGCGACATGATCCGCATACCGCTGAGCTTCCGCGCGGTGGCCAACCGGTACGCCCCGGGCTCGATCGTCAAGCCCCTGACCTGCCTGACGGGACTGAGCAGCGGCAAGATCACGCTCGACACCCGCTTCGAGTGCACCGGCTATCTGTTTCCCGACAATCCCGAAGCCGGCGCCTCGAAGTGCTGGGCCATCCACGGCACCGGTCAGCGGAAGGCCCACGGGCAGGTCAACGTCGTCGAGGCCCTGGTCGGCAGTTGTAACATTTTCGCCTACCGGGTCGGCATGGCGGTGGGCGTCGATCGCCTGTGCGGCTTCTTTGACACGGTGGGCTTCGGCCACTTCAGCGGAACCGGTTTGCCTGAGGAGAACCGCGGCATCAACCCGACGCCGTCGTGGCTGAATGACCATGCCGGCCGGCCGGTCTATCGGTCTGATCCGCGTCTGTTCGCCATCGGGCAGGGGGAGCTGGCGGCCACCCCCGTCCAGGTGGCCAATCTGATGGCCACCTACGCCGCCGGCACCTACAGCCCTGTCAGGCTCATCCGTGAGAGGGGCGGCGGTCCGGAGTGGCAGCTTCCGGTCACGGCCGAGCACCTGCTGGCCGTCCATCAGGGCCTCTACGGCGTGGTGAATGCACCGTCGGGGACGGCTTACCGAACCACCCATTTCGTGCACGACCGCTACGCGCTGTGCGGCAAGACGGGCTCGGCCACGGCGCAGCCGCGGCCGGTGTCGTACAAGATCACCTATACGGAACCGGGCGGGGAAAGCGTGTCCGCCATTGTGCCGGCCGGAAGCCGGTGCGAGGCCACCGACAAGTTCACCGCTTCGCATCCCCAGGCCGAGCTGGACTGGAGCAAGGTCGTCGTGCACCGGCGCTACCCCGACCGGCCGCCTGCCGGTTCCAAGCATGCCCACGCCTGGTTCGCCGGATACCTGCAGCAGCTCGACTCGGCCGGTCGGCCTCAGTACGACGTCATGCCGCGTATCGCCTTCGCCGTTCTGGTCGAGTACGGCGGCAGCGGCGGGCGGGCCAGCGGGCCGATCGGCCGCGACGTGGCCCGGATTCTGATCGAAACGCTCGGCGACGAGCTGGACCCCGACGCCCCATCCCAGACCTTCGGATCATCCTGATGAAGCAGCGCCTCCACGAGCTGACCCGACCCGCATGGGTGATCGTCGTGGCGGTGGCGGTTCTCTATGGCATCGGGCTGGCCAGCATCTACGCCTCCGAGGCGGCCAGGTCCAGACCGTATTTCACCTACAAACAGCTCGTCTTCCTGCTCGGGTCGCTGGTTTTGACCGTTGTGGTCCTCCGCGTGGGGTTCCGGTGGATTTCGCGGCAGGCGTATGCGATCTTCGCTCTGGCACTGGTCGCATTAATCCCCCTTGCCATTGCGCGGTTTTCCCACTTCGAGTTCGGCGGGCTGGTGCCGGTCGTGCGCGGGGCGTATCGTTGGATTCGTCTGCCGGGGTTCCAGTTACAGCCGTCCGAATTCATGAAGGTCGCGTTCATCCTGGCGCTGGCCTGGTACCTGCGCGACAAGAAGAACTACCGCAACCTGCGCGGGTTGATGGTTCCGTTTGCCGCCTCGATGGTGCCGCTGGTCTTGATCCTGTTGGAGCCGGACCTGGGCTCCGTGCTGCTGATCATGCCTGTGCTGTTCGCCATGCTGTTCGTGGCCGGTGCCCGGCTGCGACACCTGGCACTGGTGGCGGCCATCGGTCTGGCTCTGACGCCGTTGTTCTGGATGAAGATGCGCCCGTATCAGCGGCTGCGCATTACGGCCGTCCTGCTGCAGTCGGATGCCCTACGTACCGACATCGCTCGCAACCCGAACCGATACTGGTTCCTGAACGAGGATGCCGACGCCCTGCGTCGCGAAGCCCGCCAGTGGCAGGTGTCGTCGGGGATGCAGACCGTGCGATCCAAGGCCGCCCTGGGCAGCGGCGGCGCCCTGGGGCAGGGTTGGGGGCATGGGACGTACGTCGAGTACGACTTCCTGCCCGATCGGCACAACGACTTCGTCTTCGCCCTGATCGGTCACCAGTGGGGATTGCTGGGCTGTCTGCTGGTGTTGGCCTGTTACGTGGTGATTATCCTGGCGGGCGCGGTGATCGCGACGGCCTCGAACGATCCGGTGGGACGGCTGTTGGCCGCGGGCGTCGTCGCACTGGTCGCCACGCAGGTCCTGATCAACGTGGGTATGGGCGTCGGCCTGATGCCCGTCACCGGTATGACGCTGCCGTTCGTCAGCTACGGAGGCAGCAGTCTGCTGACCAACTTCATCGCCATCGCCCTGCTGATCAGCGTGGACCAGTACCGGCCGTACCTGTTGACCCGCAAGCCGTTCGACTTCGACGAGACGCCGCTGTCGTTTCCGCCGCCGCGCGAGGACCGCGAGCCCGGCCCGCTTGATCGCCGGGCCGATCGCGGCGACCATGCCGGCCGGCGCCCCGGCCGATGGTCCATCGTCCGACACCGC
>DATKXO010000417.1:0-9190 GCA_035528995.1 Phycisphaerae bacterium
CCGGTGGACCTCTCCTCCAGCCGCGCGCCGGTGGCCCACGGCCCGCCCCTATGGCTGCCGACGCGCGGCCCCGCCCCCCTCACCCGCTGGCGCCACCAGCTCACCGCCCGCCGTCAAACCCACGAACTCGGCAACGAAAACCTGCGGCGAGTCGAGCCCGTTGCGCTTCGACGTCCACATCAGGTAGCGTCCGTCGGGCGAGAAGACCGGCAGCCCGTCGAAGGCCGCATGCGTAGTGACCCGGTGGGTTTCAGACCCGTCGTCGCGGATCAGATACAGGTCGAAGTTCGGCCGACCACGGAAGTCGGCCCGCGTGAAGATCAACCACTTGCCGGACGGGTGCCAGAAGGGACACCAATTGAGCATCTCGTTGTCGGTGAGGGCCCGCTCATCGCTGCCCGCCACGTTATTGACGTAGATCTGCAGCATCTCGTCGCCACGCCGACCCGAGCGGTAGCAGATACGTTTCCCGTCGGGGCTGAAGAAGGGGCCCCCGTCGCGGCCCTTGGCGTGCGTGATCCGCCGCGGGTTCTTACCATCCGCGTCGCAGATGTAGATCTCCTGGTCGCCATCGCGGAACGAGCTGAAGACGATGTGCTTGCCGTCGGGTGAGTAGCTCCCCTCGGCATCGTACCTGTCGACCGAAGTGAGCTGCCTCAGCACGCCGGTGGCGAACGTGTACTCGAACATGTCCATGCCGGGGTAGTACACCCAGGCATAGGCGTCTGCCCCGCCGTGCCTGGGTCTCTGGCCGGGATGACCAGCAGGGTCCTGCCCAGGGTGACCAGCGGGGTGCTTAGCTGCTCGGCCACCGGGGTGCCCGCCCGGCTGGTCACTCTGCGCCTCCCCCGGATGTTGAGTGCCGCCGGAGTGCTTTACATCGAACTCCTCGGGTTTCTCGGGCAGGCGCTGGTCCAGGTGGTTCGAGGCGAACAGCATCCGTTTGCCATCGGGATGGAAGTAGGAGCATGTGGTGGCTCCCTCCCCGGTGCTGACCATTTGCAGCCCGCTCCCGTCCAGGTTCATCACGTAAATCTGGTACGTATCCTTGCCGGGCGGGTAGGCTTGAAATGCGATCCGCTTCATGTCCCATGAGAAATAGGCTTCGCCGGAACGGTCCAGCCCCATCTTCTTGAAGGTGAGTTGACGGACATTGCGGAACCAGCGGGTCTCGTCCTCTGTTTGCAGGAGCTGCGCCCCACGCGCCGCCGCCATCCCCTGCGACGCCCGTTCCTGTGCACACCCGGCCTCGGCAAACACGATGGCCGGAATCAGTCCCGTAACCACCAATCGTGCGATACTGGCAAACATCATCCTCTCCCACACGGCCCGCGGACGGCAATTGCCGCGCGCCACGCTTTCAGAAACACCTCTGTCCAAACTGTCACCCGTGTTTGCGACCTTTCCGCGGCCCGCACTCCGCACATCCCCTCGCGTTGCCCGATGTTGCCCCGCCAGTGTAGAATCGCCGCGCCTGCGAGGCAACCATCCTCCTCGCCAGCAACCGAGTTGATGCCGGCAGCAGCAGTACCGCTCACAGAGGGTAAACGCATGAAAGTTCTGGTGATCGGCTCCGGCGGTCGCGAGCACGCCATTTGCCACACTCTGGAGCGCTCGCCCCGGCTCGACGAGCTTTTCATCCTGCCCGGGAATGCCGGCACGGAAAGCCTCGGCACCAACATCCCCGGCAACGCGGGCGATATCGACCTGGCGCTCTCGGTCGCCCGGCGTGAGGAGATCGACCTGACCATCGTCGGCCCCGAGGATCCGCTTGCCGCCGGCATCGTGGATGCTTTTCAGCAAGCCGGTCAACGCATCTTCGGCCCCACTCGTGCCGCGGCCCAGCTCGAAGCGGACAAGGCTTACGCCAAGCAGCTCATGCGCCAGCAGGCCGTCCCCACCGCCGAGGCACGCGTCTTCGAGGACTACGAGCTGGCCCATCAATACATCGCCACCCGCGACACGCCCCTGGTCGTCAAGGCCTCCGGACTGGCCAAGGGCAAGGGGGCGATCGTCTGCGACGACCCGGCCGACGCCCTGTTGGCTGCGGAAAAGATGCTCTGCGACCGCGTCTTCGGCGACGCCGGAGCGAAAATCGTCGTCGAGGAACGGCTCGAAGGACGCGAGGTCTCCGTGCTCGCGATCGTCGATGGCACGACACTGTGCATCCTCGAGCCGGCTCAGGATTACAAACGGCTCGCTGATGGTGACGAGGGCCCCAACACCGGCGGCATGGGCTCCTTCTCGCCCTCCCCAACCATCGACCCCGACACCCGCCGCGAGATCGAGACCAAAATCCTGATCCCCACCCTCGACGGGTTCGTTCGCCAGCGAATCCACTTCCGCGGCGTGTTGTACGCCGGCCTGATGCTCACCGCCGGCGGGCCGAAGGTGCTCGAATTCAACTGCCGCTTCGGCGACCCGGAAACGCAGGCGCAGCTCATCCGGCTCAAGTCCGATCTCCTCGATCTGATCGAGGCGGCGGTCGAGGGACGGCTCGATCAAGCCGACGTCCGCTGGGACACACGCCACGCCTTGTGCGTCGTGATGGCTTCCGGCGGCTACCCGGGCAAGTATGCGACGGGGCTGCCGATCAGTGGCCTGCCCGACGCGGCCACCCGGGACGATCTGGCCGTGTTTCACGCCGGCACCAGGCGAGAGGGCGACACGATCGTCACCTCCGGCGGACGCGTCCTCGGCGTGACGGCGCTCGGCGATACCCTGGCCGACGCCCGCCGCAACGCCTACGAAGCTGTGGACCGAATCCACTTCGAGGGCGCCCATTGCCGCCGGGACCTCGGCCTGCCCTGCGCGGCTCCCCATTTAACCATTTGACCATTTAACCACCTGACCATTTAACACGCCGCACGGCCTGCGGTATAAACTGCCCCAGACCGTGGCATCGGGGCAGTCCTCATGCTTTCGATCGGCGACATGCAGATCTACGTCACCGACTTTGAGCGGGCGCTGAAGTTCTGGGCCGAGGGCCTGGGCCTGCGCGTCGCCGAGAAGGAGGTCACGGCCCACAGCGCCTATGCCCGTCTCGAGTTTCCCGACGGCGGGCCCGCACTGGACGTGCTCGCGCCGGCGGACCCCTGGGAACCCGGCACACGACCCGAGCCCGGCTCACGCCCGGGCGTCGGCTTCGACATCACCACTTCCAACTTCGACGACACGCTGGTCCGGCTGATCGAGTTCGGCGGCCGACAGGTGGGCCAAGTCGAGACCTATAACGACCTGCGTATCGTTACAATCGCCGACCCGGACGACAATACGTTCGATTTGCTGGAATTACCGGAGGAGGGTGAGGTGGATGGTTAAACGGTTGAATAGTCGAATAGTTAGATGGTCAAATGGTTAAATGGGTGGCGACGCGGCAACCCCACTTGACCATTTGACCATTTAACTCTCTCGTCCAGACGAGGACCCCATGCGGCTCAAACTCCACAACCTGATCTTCGTCGGCATGGCCGTCGGCGTGGTCATCGGGTTGACAACCTACTACATCAAGCGCGCTGCGGGCCGCGCAACCATTCGCATCACGGCGGATTTCGCCACGCCCGTTCACGCCGAAGGCACCCTGGAGCTCCTCTTGCAAGGTGAGCCACTCGACCTCAGCGAACACGAGGAAGGAACCGGCCTCGCGCTGGCCCCGCAGCCGGAACGCGAGCAGGCGTCGGTCGAGGCAGCGATCGCGGCCAAGGTAATGCGGCGCATCGCGCCGTTGGTGTCTTCCGACGGACGAACGACGGAGCGCTTGCAGGCCGTCTTCGTTCCCCGTTCGGCCGAGCAAGATCGCCTGACCGCACGCGCCGTCAGCATTCAGGTCGTTACGCCCTCCAATCATACGGTGATTGGCTACTGCGAGAGCTTCCTGTGGTGGCTCGATCTGTTTGGCCCCACCATCTTCATGGGGGCGCTCAAGATGATTATCGCCCCCCTGATCCTCGCCAGCATCGTCGCCGGCGTCACCAGCCTGCCCAACATGCAGGAGCTGGGCGCGATCGGCTGGAAGACGATGGTGTACTACGTATGCACCACGACGATCGCCGTGGTCATCGGCCTCGTCTTCGTCTTGACCATTCGCCCGGGAGACAAAAGCGCCTCACGCAGGATCCGACAGGAGCGCATCACGGCGCTCGAACAGCGCCGGGCCGAATTCCGTCAAACGCAGGCGAACGAACCGCTCGACGCGGACGGCCGGCCGACCGGCGCCTACATGGCCTGGCTCGCCGAACAAGAAGGTACCAAACAGGCCGGCGGCGGCGAGGCCGCCCGCTACCGGAAGCTCGCCGGGGCAAAGGAGCGCACGCCCGGCGACATCTTCAAAGACGACCTGCTGCGACCGATCTTGATGAACCCGTTTCAAGCGCTCAGCGAACGGAATTCACTCGGCATCATCTTCTTCGCCCTGCTGCTCGGAGTCGCCTGTACGGTCGTCGGCGGGCACCTCGCCGGCAGCGTGATCGCGTTCTTCCAGGGGCTCAACGCCGTCATCCTGCAAGTGACGCACTGGTTGATGTCCATCTCCCCATTCGCCATCGGCTGCATCGTGGCCTGGCTGGTGGCCGAGAACGGCCCCGAAATCTTCGAAACACTCGGCTGGTACTGCGGGACCGTCATCGGCGCCATCCTCGTACACGTCTGCGTCCTGGTGGCAATCTGCGCAGCGATCGGCCGCATCGGTCCATTACGACTCTGGCGCGGCATCCGCGAAGCCTGGATGATCGCCTTCACCACGCGCTCCAGCGCCGCCACGCTGCCCGTGACCATCGCCAACACCATCGAGAAACTGAACGTCTCGCCCAAGGTCGCCGGCTTTTCCCTCCCGCTCGGGGCCACCATGAACATGGACGGCACCGCGCTGTACGAAGGCGTCGCCGTGATCTTTCTCATCCAGATCTACGGCGGTCTGGACGACGTCACCATCACCATGACGGCGATGACGACGTTCCTGATCTTCGTCACCGCCGTGCTGGCGTCGGTCGGGGCGGCCGCGGTGCCGGATGCCGGCCTGGTCACGATGGTCCTGGTCGCCGCCGCCGTGCACTTGCCGATTTACTACATCCCCCTGATCTTCGGCGTCGATGCCTTCCTGGACATGTTCCGCACCTCGACTAACGTGCTGGGCGACTCGATCGGGGCCATCGTCGTCAACCGCCTCGAACGCGGCCGACTGGGCGACGCCCAACCCGCCCCGGCCGGATAGGACATAACAAGCGCCCCCAGTGTCATCCCGGGCACCCCCTGTCATCCCGAGCGCCCCCTGTCATCCCGAGCGCAGCGAGGGATCTGGCCCCGCATCCGCAGATACATTGACTACGGCCGCTGCTAGCCGTACTTTCGACCAAGCGTGAGAACGTACTACATCTACATCATGACCAACCATTCCCGCACATTGTACGTCGCTATGACAAATGACCTGTGTCGCAGGGTTGCTGAGCACAGAGACGGGCTAACGGGCGGCTTCACCCGCAGATACCGTATCAACCAGCTAGTGTACTTTGAGGAGTACCGAGACGTTCGCGACGCGATCCAGCGCGAGAAGCAGATCAAGGCTTGGCGCCGCGAGAAGAAGATCGCTCTGATCGAGCAGGTCAACCCCCACTGGGACGACCTGAGCGTCGCCTGGTGACTCGATATCGCAATGGCATCGGCGTCAGATTCCTCCCTCGCTGCGCTCGCTCGGAATGACAGACTGGCCTCTGCGCTCGTTCGGAATGACAGAGGCCAGCCCCGGTGTCATCCCGAGCGTAGCGAGGGATCTGGCCGCGACGGGGCGGACACTCTCCGTTCGCGGGCAGATTCCTCGGTCGTCCGCCGCCGGCGGACTCGGTCGGAATGACAACGACACCGCGCGCTAGGCTTGACGACCCTCGTTCTTGATCTGCCGGCGCAGCTTGAACAGCTCTCTGAACGCCCGCGCGATAACGCGGATGTTCGCGCCGGACTGCTCGCCGGCCGTGCGCGGATAGTGGTGCACGCCGGTTTGGGTAATGGAGTAGCCCAGGTTGCGGGCCTTGGCCAGGATTTCCGTGTCGATCAGCGCCCCCATGCTCTTCATCTCGATCCGCTCGAACAGCTCACGCGGGAAGATCTTGAACGCGCAGTCGATGTCGCGCAGCCGCAGGCCGAAGAGCCAGTTGACCAATGTCGTCCAGGCCCACGCGTTCAGCTTCCGCACCAGCGAGTCCTGGCGGTCCACCCGGTAGCACGAAACGATGTCGTGCGATTCCAGCAGCGGCAGCAGCTTGGGGATCTCCTCGAAATCGAACTGCCCGTCGCCGTCCGTGTAGAACACCCAATCCTTGGTTGCCTCGCGAAAGCCACGCTGCAACGCCCCGCCATAGCCGAGGTTCGGGTGATTGTGGACGGCCCGCACCTCCGGGTGTTCGGCCGCCAACCGGTCCGCGATCTCGCCCGTGCGATCCTTGCTCCCGTCGTTGACGATGATGACTTCCAGGTTGTCGGCGATGCGCCGCCCGACCTCCAACGCGGCCAGCGTGACGCGTTCGACGTTCGCCTCCTCGTTGTAGCACGGGAAGAAGATCGTCAATGACAGGGGCTTGCGTGCTGGACGGGTCACGACGTCTCGCTCCGGTTAACCACCTCGACCGACCAAACGCCCTATTTAACGCGCGTGATCGATCCGTGCTAGCGACTCCGCGGGCGTTACCTCCACGTCCAGTGGGTGGCAAACCGGCGTGCACGCCTGGCCCCCCTCTAGATACACCTGCAACTCGCGCCGCCCGGGGCAAACCCGGACTGCTGACAGGTCCAGCTCCAGGGCTACCTCCTCGCCCGCTTGTAATCGCAGCCGGTACGCAGTGGCAAACGGACCCTCTTCGCTGACCAATCGGTAGGCCACCCGGTCACCGTCCAGCCGGACGAGCGGCCGAACCTCGACCACCCCCTCACCGCGATTCCGCACGTACACCAACGCCGCCGTCTCCGACGCGCTGCAGAACCTCAGACCATCCGCGCTCGCCCGCGCCGTAAACTGCAACCTGGACGGCAGCTCGATGCGAACCTGGACGCCCGGTAGCGGCGGCTCCGGACCGGTCCCCACCAGCGCCCGCAGCGAGCCCTTGTCGGGCAAATCGAACTTGAGCCGGCATTCCCATACGCCGTCGATCCGCGTTGCCCGTTCCAGTGCGGCCCCCTGACACCACGGTTCGCCGTCGCCCTCCGGCCGCAGCAGCACGCGCGCCGCCAGCCCCTCCATTCGATACGGCAGGTTGTTCGTGGCCGTCACGGCCAATCGCGTACGCGTCCCGTCGTTCGGGGCGTCGATCTTCACAGCCAGCCGACCGACCGGAATTGATGCCGGCGGTCTGCCCGGCCCGGCTTCGCCCGGCAGAAACGCCCGCGTCCCGGCCAGGTCCACCACGCGATAGTGGCTGACGCCCTCCGCCCCGTCCTGCGCCGCGGTGCTGGATTGATGGGTTCGCACGAACAGCATCGGGGCGGCCGCCGTGACCAGCCCAGCATGTTCCCGTCCATCCCAGTCCCGATGGCCCCCCGCGAACCACAACCCCAGCCCCCCGCCCGGCACCATCCGCTCCAATGTCCCCTGCCTCTGCCAAAACCGCAGCAGGTTTGGCGACTCGGCGTGCGACACCACGAACGTCACCCGTTCGTCATTGGGCTCCGTCAGCACCCGCTCCGCCCAGCGCAGTTGCTCGGCGTCCCGCTCGATGGGATTGTCCGCATGGTCCAGCAGCACGATGCCGCGACACCGCCCGACCTCCACCACGCCGATCGGGCTCGGTGCCACGAAGCGGCTGTAGAGCGCCATGTCGTCGTGGTCCCCGCACGCCAACACCGCCGGCGCGTCGAAACGCGCCAAGAAGTCCCCCAGCTCCAGCCAGCCGCGCACGGGGTCGGCGTGGGTGGCGTCGAGGTAGTCGCCGGTGGCGACAATCAGCGTCGGCCCGACCAGGTTGACTTCCTCAATCAGGCGCGCGTCGAAGTCGGCCGCCCCAACGTCCCCCACGTTCATGTTGGACAGGTGCACGATGCGGACACGCTCCGGCAGAGTCCCAACCGCCACGCAGTGCCTGCCCACCACGCACGATTCGCCCCAGCGAATCTCCAAATCGTAGGTGGCCGGCACGATGTAAGCCGGGACCTGGACCCGCAACGCTTCCCCGCCGGCCAGTGCCCGCCCCGCCTCCGCCCCGGCGTGCAACAGGTGGCGATGCTTCGGCGCCGTCTGGCATAACAACGACACCACCGGCGTCTGGGTCGCCTGCGGCATCTGGGCGTAGACCTGTAGGGCATCGCCGGGGGCAACGAACGCCGGCCGGCCCAGTGTCGGCCACAACAACCTCGCCTCGGGCACCTCCGGGGCTTCCACTTCCACCGCATTCCCTTCAGTGGGAACCGCTTCGGCGTCCCGCCCTCCGTCGTCAGCGAGGCTGCTGATCGCCAGGAGCACCACCGTCAACGCAACTGCGGCCAGTCCCTGCGTGCGAAACAGAACGAGCATACTTGAACCCTTGTCGTGCCATAGGCGGCCCCGTATCTTGTCATCGTGACGAAACCCGAACGCGATACAGCGATTCTGTCATTGCGGCAATGGTTGCTGAACGAACGCCGGCTCGGCGTGCCGCACTGGCCCGTTCGGCAACCCGCCGACCAAAGCCCCCCTGCCCCGGAGGATCTCCCCGCCGACTCTTCCCGGGAGCGCTCACGGGCGCCGGCCAGCTCAACCACTATCTCCATGTTCACCGACGATCCCCAGCTTCCTCCGGTCTGCACCGCCGAGTTGGCCGAAGATGCTGCCGGCGAAGCCTTGGCTCGCCTCGAAACCGACTTCGTCAAAACCTGCACACGCTGCGAGCTCCACCAGAACCGCACCCAGACGGTTTTCGGCGTGGGTTCGGCCCGTCCCCGGATCGTCTTCGTGGGTGAGGGGCCGGGGGTTGAGGAGGACCGCCAGGGCATCCCGTTCGTCGGTCGGGCCGGCCAGTTGCTAACGCGCATGATCGCCGCCATGACGCTAACCCGCGATCAGGTCTATATTTGCAACGTCGTCAAGTGTCGCCCACCGGGCAACCGCACCCCCAGCGAGCCCGAAATGCGCTTCTGTGCCCCATTTCTCTACCGTCAGCTCGCCATTCTCAGGCCCACCGTGATCATTGCACTCGGCCGACCGGCAGCCCAGACACTGCTCGATACGAAAGCC
>DATKXO010000418.1:0-14453 GCA_035528995.1 Phycisphaerae bacterium
CCTGGGAAAGTTTGTATTCCGTCGCGGTCGGCGGTGTCGCGCCGCATGTCACTGAGTTGGCCTCCGGCTTGCAGCGCCGCGGACACGAGGTCCACGTCTTTGCCCGACTCGGCGAGGGACAGTCCACTTATGCCCTCATCGACGGCGTGCACTATCATCGTTGCCCCATCGAGTTGAACCCCGACTTCGTCACCGAGATGGACAGAATGGGCAACGCCTTCGTCTGGTTCATGGGCGAGACCGAAGCCCATCAGAACGGCCCCTTCGACATCGTGCATGGACACGACTGGCTCTGCGCCAAGGCGGTCGTCCAGGCCAAGAACAACCGTGGCTCAAAGACGGTGCTGACGCTGCATTCCACCGAGTACGGCCGCTGCGGCAACGCCATGCATAACGGCCAGTCCGATCGCATCCGGGCCATCGAGGCCGAGGGCTCCTTCTGTGCCGACCGGGTCATTACCGTCTCCGGTGTCTTGGCCGACGAAGTCAGGCAGCAGTATCACGTGCCCGACTGGAAGCTGCGAACGGTGCACAACGGAGTCAACGTACATCGCTTCGATGGATACATCGATCCGGCGACGTGCCGGGCCGCCTACGGGATCGGGCCCATGGATCCCATGGCCCTGTTCGTCGGTCGGCTGAGCATCCAGAAGGGGCCCGACCTGCTGCTGGAGGCCATCCCCGGGGCTTTGAATTCCCGCCATGATGCCAAGTTCGTCCTGGTCGGCGACGGGCACATGCGCGGTGACCTCGAACGCCGGGCACACGAACTCGGCATTGCCCACGCCGTCCGATTCCTCGGCAGCATGGGTGCCGACAGCGATCTGATCAACCTCTACAAGAGCACCGACGTCGTCGTCGTCCCCAGCCGTAACGAGCCCTTCGGCATCGTCATCCTCGAAGCCTGGGCCGCCGGAAAACCGGTCATCGCCACGCACAACGGCGGCCCCCGCGAGTTCGTCACCCACGGGCAGGAGGGCTACCTGGTCTACGACAACCCCGGCTCCATCTGCTGGGGGCTCAACGAGGTCTTCTGCAACTTCGAGCACGGCCGCTGGATGGGCGAGCGAGGACGGGTCAAGGCGGCCTACAGCTTCAGTTGGGACGTCATCGCCGAGCACACCGAAGGCGTCTATCGCGAACTGCTATGAACAAGGGGTAGGCCGTCAAGACCTACCCCCTGAATCCTTCCTTTGGGATGCGGCCACGCCGCAGCGCTACTACTTGAAGTTCGTCACGTCGTCTGCGGTGCCGTACTTGCGGTCCTTCCCCGGCGAGATCAGCAGAAAAGCGTCCTTGCGATAGGGCGTGACCGTGGGAGGCGGATCGGGATTGGTCTCGAAGCCGCCCGTCTCCTCGAATATGTTGGTGTTGAGAATGTAGTACGGGAAAGTCTTGGGCTCGTCACCAATCGTCTCGTCTTTCGGCGCCGGATTGTTGGTCCCAAAGTACCTGATCTGGTGCTCTCCGCCGCCGGAGTCCCAACCCCCGTACTTGCATTGACCCGGCTGACCCGCCGTGCCCATGCACAGACCGGTAAACAGCCCGTTGTCCGCGTGCACAAAGATGCCCTCTTGGGGAGTGTCGTCCTCGGGCGTCTCGTACGCCGCAATCGACGCCCCGGGCGCGTTCGCCAACACCGGGTCCGCCAGATAGTACAGGATCGGGTAGCCCCACGTATCCACCATCACGTCCTGCGCGTACGTCGAATCATCGACGCCGATCCCCCCCTCCAGCTTGCCGGGGACGTCCTTCGCGGCCACCACGGTGGCCGAGTCCGTGGTCATGTACGGCCCGACCCGATCCAACGGCCTGTCATTGAATGCGTCGGGGTCGTACCAGTCCAACTGTTCGTCAACCGCGCCCGGGTCCTGCAGCGTCCGGGGCACGACTCGGCGAGGGACGTAGCCCTTCAGGTCCTTGCCCATCAAATAGCGCACCAGCCACTGGGCGCCGAAAATGTCCTGGGCGCCGGATTCCGTGGCGTCCTCGGCCACCGCCGACGGCGGATACCCTTGGGTCTTGCGGAACTCCTTGTAGTTCTCATTATCGTTGCGGAACATCTCCAGGCCGTCGCCGATCGCCTTGAGCGTCGCCTTCGCCTTGAGGGCCTTGGCCTGATCTCGGGCGCCTTGCAGTGACGGCAACAGGATCCCGATCAACAGGGCGATGATCGCGATCACCGTCAGCAGTTCCACCAGCGTAAACCCCGACCGGCGGGAAGAAGTTCTTCGACCGCGCATCGCTCCATGTCGGCTTGTGATCATTGCGTCATCCATTCAGTCAGATACCTGTTCCCACCTCTAGTATACACCCTCACGGCCGGGCAGACGAGCCGAGAATAACTTCCACCGCAGGCCCCATCAGCCCTGCTGCTCGACCTTCCCCCGGGGCCGCGCGCCTGCGGGCAGGGCACGCGTACATCCAGAAATCCATTGATTCCATCTATACTGCTGCCGCATTTGAATGTCAAGTCGATCAAGTGACACTGATCTAAATGGCGCCACAGGCCGCGCAATCAGACGCCGCCGCCCTGCCCAGGCGACCCGCGATCGCACCAGGTTGTTGGGGTGAAGCGATCCCGGGCGCGCCGTGCGGCGGTCCGGCGAGGTTACCGCCTTGACCGCAACGGATCACCCGGCCGCCCCCAGCGCCTCCCAGATCAGCGTCTTGCTGTTGAACAGCACGTGCACCGTGATCGGCGCCACCAGCGACCCGCTCCGCTCGTAGCTCACGCCCAGAATCACACCCAGAGCCGCAATCGTGGGAATGACCTGCGGTTGCTGTGCATGAGCCAGCCCGAACGCGACCGCGGTGAGCACCACCGCGAACCACGGGCGGTTGGTCAGCTTCCGTATCAGCGTCTGGGCCAGCCCGCGGAAGAACAACTCCTCGGCCACGGGTGCGACCAGCGCGGCCCCCAGCCATAGCGGCCAGGCGGGTTCGGCGCCCGTCCGCAGGGCGTCGATCACCGAGTGTTCCGGAAGAATGCGCGTCGGTGCGACCAGGTGGATCACCCATTCGCTGGTCGTGTAGACAACGCCACACACCGTCAGCGCCGCGACCGCCAGGACCACACCCTCAGCTATGCGGCCCGCCACGCCGCCCCGACCCAGAACGAACCGCCCAAGCCCGCCGTCGAACAGCCTCGCGCCCATTACCAGACAGGCGATGCCACCCAGCATTTGGGCCAGATTGCCGGCGGTCAGCTTCAGACCGCCGTCGGTCGCAACCAGACCGGCCGCCGCTTGCAGCAGCACCACGCACACGAAGAACGCGATCATCAGAGCGATCACGTGCTCCGGCTGCAGCCGGTTCGGGCGTGGCGGCGCCTGGGCCAGCGGGTCGCGCCGGCTACGGACCAGCCAGACCGCCACCATAACCGCCACCACGACCACCCCGGCCCACCAGATCACCTCATCGGCCCGTGTCAGCGGCGGTATCGACGGGGCGATCGTGTCGGCTGCGTTGATCGGCGTTTGGGCCACGACTACACTCGTCAGCAACGGCATCATGGAGTTCATCGGTGGCGACTATATTGGACCGCATCGTCCAGACCAAGCAAAAAGAGGTGGCCGCCGCCCGCAACGCCGTCCCGCTCGAAACCCTGGTCGCAAATGCCGAGAAAGCCGCCGCGCCGCGGGATTTCTACGCCGCGCTCGCCGCCCCGTCGCCCAACGGCATCCACCTAATCGCGGAAGTCAAAAAGGCCTCCCCCTCCGCCGGGCTCATCCGGGCCGACTTCGATCCCGTCGATATCGCCCGGCAGTACCAACAGGCCGGTGCATCCGCCTTGTCCGTGCTCACCGACCAGACCTACTTCCACGGCCGCCTCGATCACATCGACCAGATCAAGGCCAACGTACCGCTCCCCGTCCTGCGCAAGGATTTCATCATCGACGAGTACCAGGTTTACGAGTCGCGATGCTTCGGGGCCGATGCCGTGCTGCTCATTGCCGAGGTCCTGGGCGCCGACCGCCTGACCCACCTGGCCGACCGGGTTCACCAGCTGGGCATGACTGCTCTGATCGAGGTGCACCAACAGGACCTGCTGGCCGCCGTTGTGCGTGTGGTTGACTTAGCACCGCGGTGGCGCCGTCTGCTCGGCTTCAACAATCGTGACCTGACCGTCCAGCGCACCGATATCGCAACCACCGGCCGGTTGGCGGCCGGGCTGACCACCAGGCCGGTGATCGTCTCCGAAAGCGGCATCAAGACCCGGGCCGACGTCGAGCGCCTCGTCGCCGACGGCGCCGACGCCATCCTCGTCGGAGAGACCCTCCTGCGGTCCAACGACATCGTCGCCAAGGCCCGCGAACTGCTGGGCAACCCTGCGTAAGCCTCCGTCTATCCCTGATACGGACTGGGCGGCGGCCAGCGGTCACCGCCGGGTTTCCTGCCCTCTTCCGCATCGTCACTTTCGGCGCCGCCGTCACCCTGCGGAGACAACCCGCCAACGGCATCGGCCCCGCCGCCTTCGCGTTCCTCGGCCGCCGGCCCGGTTCCATTCGCGGGCGGTACGTCCGCTGCGCCCTCTACCGGCTCGCCGGGTGGCTCGTAGCCGTCAGGCGGTGGCGGCAATCCGGTGCCCGCCGCTGTCTCGCCGATCGGCGCCCGTCGTCGGCGCACGGCGATGGCGAACAGCCACAACACCAGCAGCGCAAACGGCACCAGCGGCAGCAGCTTGAACCACTGTTCCTCCAGCCCGTAGCGCATCGGCAGGTTCCCCCGCCCCATCAACCAGGGCACGAAGTGCCGCGGTACCACGAACCCCGGCCCCTCCTCGGGCGTCAACGGATTCAGGAATTTCGGCGCGCTCCAGAACCTGGCGATCGCGTACGTCGCACCGGCCATCGTCACGCCGACCAGCCCATGCCCGGCCACCAGCCCGGATGCGCCCAGTATGCCGGCGTCCTCAACCTTGGCTTTGCCCCGGCGAATCCTGCCCACCAGCCATCGCAGAATCCCGCCCACCATAATCGGAGTGGTCAGTTCGAGCGGCAGGTACAGCCCCACGGCAAACGGCAGCGCCGACAGCCCCAGCAGCTCGACCACCAGCGCCACCGCCATCCCCGTAATGATCAGCACCCAGGGCAGCGACCCGCCCATCACCCCGTCCACCAGCAACCGCATGATGTTGGCCTGCGGAGCCAGAAGGGCGTTGGGGTTCGCTTCCCGATCGAAGCCGTACGAGCGGTGCAGCAGCCACAGCACGCCGGCCAGCGCCACCGCCGACGTCAGCACGCCGATCACCTCGCCCACCTGCTGCTTCCACGGCGTGGCCCTCACCAGGTACCCCGTCTTGAGGTCCTGCGAGCAGTCGCCCGCGATGCACAGGGCGATACAGACCAGCGCCCCCACCGAGATCGCCGCATACTTGGCCGACGGCCCCGTCTCATTGAACACGTAGGCGAAGATCAGCGTCGTGCCCAGCAGCGCCGCGATGGTCATCCCCGAAACCGGGTTCGACGAACTGCCCACGATCCCCACCAGCCTCGACGACACGGTCACGAAGAAGAACCCGAACACCAGAACCGCGATCGCCCCCGCGTGGCTCACGTTCACCTGCGGCACGTACCACATCAACGCCCACAACCCCACCAACGCCAGCAGCAGCAGCGTAAACGGAATATCCCGCTGCGTGCGGTCCGGTTTTCCCTCGCGTCGCAGCAAAGTCCGCAGCGCGTGCCAGAACGATGACAGAATGGTCGGCCCGCTCTTGATCAGCGACAGCAGCCCGCCCAGCACCACGGCCCCCGCCCCGATGTACCGGATGTACTGTTCGTGCAGATCCACCGGCGCCATCTCGCTGATCGGCATCCTCGCCGGCGCGATGGCCTGCGGCGCGTCGGCCCCGAACAACGCGATCGCCGGGATCAGCACGAACCAGCCCAGAACCGCGCCCCCGAGCATGTAGCCGGCCACCCGCGGTCCCAGGATGTACCCCACGCCCAGCAGCGCCGGCGCCGCATCCAGCCGTCCCTCGGTCCTCAGCCGCCCGATGCCGTACAGCGCCTTCTCCTGCCAGAAGCCCAGACCGCGGAACACCTCGTAAACCGCTCCCACGCCCAGCCCCCAGAACACCGTCCGTGCGCTCGTGCCCCCGCGCTGCCCCGACTCCAGCACCTCGGCACAGGCCACGCCCTCCGGGTAGGGCAGGGTCTCGTGCTCCTTGACGATCAGCACCCGCCGTAGCGGCACCATCATCAGCACACCCATCAGACCGCCAACCCCGCCCCAGATGACCAGTTCCAGGTACTTGGGCTCGAACCCCATGATGAACAGCGCCGGGATGGTGAAGATCATGCCCGCCGCCAGGCTTTCGCCCGCCGACCCCACCGTCTGCACCATGTTGTTTTCCAGGAGCGTGCCGCGCTTCAGCAGCCCGCGCATAACGGCCATCGAGATCACCGCCGCCGGGATCGACGCGCTGATCGTCATCCCGACCTGCAGGCCCACGAACGCGTTGGCCGCCCCGAACACGATCCCGATCAGCACGCCCAGCAGAATGGCCAGAGGGGTGAATTCACGCATGGATTCGTCTCCGCCACCGCAACGACGCCCCGCGCCGGACGCCGAAACAGGCCCGAGTCACCTCGCCGGGCGCACTATAAGCCCCCGGCGCACACTTGTGAACCTGGAACCGTATTCGCCCTCGCCCACGAATGATTCCCACCGAAAACACGTGCGTGACGGTTTAGCTGGGTGCCACTGGCAGCTTGTCTGCCAGTGTGTGTGCCGGGTGCCACTGGCAGCTTGCCTGCCAGTGTGTGTGCTCGCTTCGCGTCACCATTATTGACGACGCTGCGCCGCCGACCTACTCTGGCGCGGGATGGCCGAGGGCAGCTTCGATCGGGTTCATCTGACCTCCGCGTTGCACGAGCGCCGCGAGCGCGTCTTCGTGGTACTGGCCGGGATCTTCCTCGGGTCCATGGCCATGCTAAACATCCTCGGCATCACCCGCTTCATTCACATCGGACCCCTCGCTCTGGCGGTCGGCGTCTTGCCTTATCCCCTGACCTTCCTCTGCACGGACTTCATCAGCGAGTTCTACGGCCGGCGCCGGGCCAACTTCGTCGTCTGGGTCGGCTTCCTGCTCAACCTCATCGTCCTGGCGTTTCTCTGGCTGGGACACCAGTTCCCGGGCATCAGCGAGTCCGCCCGGCCCGGCTGGCAGCCCGAAGGCTCCTGGAATCCGCCCGCCTGGCAGACGCTGCGCTTCGCCGCCCCGCTGACCCTGCCCTTCGGCGATGCCACCACCCGCATCGACCTCTTCGAGGCCATCTACCGTTGCACGCGGGCCGCCGTCTTCGCCTCCATGATCGCCTACCTGGCCGCCCAGTTCTGCGACGTCTTCATGTTCCACTTCTGGAAGAAGCTGACCAAGGGCAAACACCTCTGGCTGCGCAACAACGGCTCGACCATGATCAGCCAACTCGTGGACTCGACCGCCGTCATCTTCATCACCTTCTGGGCAGCGTTCACCGCGGGAAAGCGCACCCTGGCCGCCATGCTCGTCTTGGTCGCCAGCAGCTACCTCTTCAAGTTCGTGGTGGCCGCCCTCGATACCGTCCCGTTCTACATCGGCGTCAAGTACCTCGGCCGCTACCTCCAGATCGACCCGACCACAGAGCACGACGCCGACACCGAGCCCGTCGGCACGTCCGGCCCGTCCCCAGCGAAGCGCCCCGCCTCCGGGCCTTGAATGCGTCGCCGCGTTGACACCGGCACCAGGGCGGCCATACTGACCGGCGCCGTACGGGCAGGTCCGTTCGCAAGCCCGACCCCACAGGAAAGGAATCGACCATGAGACTCTGTCGGCTACTCGTCATGGCGGGCGTCGCGGTCGTCTTCGTCGGCGGATGCAGCATCACCGGCACCTGGAAGACCGTAAAGATCGAACCCCCCGACGCCCTCGAACACACCCCGTTCCAGATGGTGACCTTCGCCGGCGACGGCCAATACTCCGCCACCCACCAGCACGGCAGCGAGGTCAGGACCACCACCGGCACCTACTCCTGGACCGGCACCAGGCTCACTCTCACGCCGGCCGAGGGCGAGCCCCGCGTCTACCCGGGAAGCTACAACGGCTTCTCCCGCCAACTCGTTCTGTCGCACCAGGTGGAAGACCAGAGAATCACGGCCCGGCTCGAAAAAGTCGAAGACCTGCCCAAGTAGCCGTCCATGCGCCGCAGCAGCGCGACCGGGACGGCCTTGTCCAACCCGGCCACGCACAGCCAGGCACGTCCTATCCCATGGCCGATCTGCACGGAATCATCAACTTCCACAAGCCCACCGGCATCACGTCGGCCAAGGCCCTCTATGCCGTCCGCAAGATCGTCGCCCAGCGCAAGAGCGGCCACGCCGGCACCCTGGACCCGGGCGCCGAAGGCGTCCTGGTCCTCTGCCTCGGTCGGGCCACCAAGCTCGTCGAACGCATCATGGATCAGCCCAAGGTTTACCGCACCCGCGCCCGCCTGGACGTCACCAGCGAGAGCTACGACAGCGACCGCCCGCTGCTCGACGTACCGGTCGACGCACCACCGGACCGTCCGGCCGTCGAGGCCGCCCTGCGCCGCTTCGAGGGCGAGATTCAGCAGGTCCCGCCGGCGATCAGCGCGGTGAAGGTCAACGGCCAGCCCGCCTACAAGCTCCGCCGCCAGGGCCGATCGCCCGAGCTCAAGCCCCGCCCGGCTCGCATCTACTGGATTCACCTCCACGACTACGACTGGCCCAGCCTCGATTTCGAGATGGCCTGCGGACGTGGCACCTACGTCCGAGCCCTGATCCGGGACCTGGGCCAGTTCCTTGGCACAGGAGGCTGCCTCACCGCCCTGACCCGCACGGCCGTCGGCCCATTCCGCCTGCCCGACGCCGTGACGCTGGAGGCCCTGCGGGATGCTGACGGGGCTCCCGATTACCTCATACCCCTGGACAAGGCCCGCGAGCTCGTGTCGGGCGAGCCGATCACCGCTCCGCCACGACCCGTCAACTGATCCAAACCCGCGTTCGCCGTTCAAGAACGTAAGTTCACAGGGGCTCAGCGCTTTGTCGGTCCGGATGCTCGATCCCACCGAAACGCCCGGCGACAGACGGTGTCACGTGAACCGTCCGCGCAGGCGCCCTCCTCTTGCAGGCGTGTCGGCGAACTGTTAAACTGACGACTGCATCATTTCGCCCACTCTTGGAGGAGCAAGTCACCATGTTCGAGCGTCATACGCACCGTACGTTCTTCGTTTTCCTGGCTCTGCTGACGGTTACGGCCTTCGTTCACCGGGCGCCCGCCCAGACCTTGTCTATAGGCGACCCGGCCCCGGCTTTGCAGGTGGTCAAATGGGAGTCCGGTGGCCCGGTGAACTTGGCCGCCGCCCGCGGCACTCGAATGCACGTCATCGAGTTCTGGGCTCCGCACTGTGCCCAGTCCGTCGATCGCCTGTTCAACCTGAACGACCTGCAGGCTAAGTACCGCGATAAGCTCACCGTCGTCAGCATTGCCGAGGGCTCCCCCGAGGCGGTGAAGGACCGCCTGGCCGAGAAGAAGCTCGAGGTGAACTTCGCCTTGACCTGCGACGACTACCAGGGCAACGCGGAGGTCTACATGGCCGCTGTGGGGGCTCAGGGAATACCCTACACCTTCGTAGTCGATCGAGACGGATTGATCGCCTGGCACGGACCTCCCGGCCACGGTGTCGGCAAGGTCTTGGAGGCCATGTTCGCTGGCACCTACACCGTCGAGACCGGACGCGAGATCCTCACACACGAAGCCTCGCTGGGAGGCGCGCTCATGGCCGAGCAGTGGAAGGCCGCCCTCCTGCTGATTGATCGGCTGATCCAGATGGACCCCAATCCGCTCCGCTACCAGATGCTGAAGTTCAACGTGTTGAGCGATGGCAAGAAGGATGCCGAAGCCGCCAAGGCCTTCGCGCCCGTCCTGCTCACCGCGCTGCCCCACTATCTGGACCTGGATGACTTCGCCCGCGGCCTGCTGAGCGGCGACTTGGGCGAGGACTACTACGACCTGGCGCTCACGTTCTGCAAGGCGGCCTACGAGGCCTCCGGCGGCGACAAGAAGGACATCGCCCACAGCTACGCACGGGCCATGTTTCTTAACGGCGATATCCAGGGCGCCGTCCGCCTCGAAAAACGGGCCTTGGAGCTGGCCGGCGGCGACGACGTCTTCCTCCGCATGACCCTGAACAAATACGAGAAGGCAGCCAAGAAGCCCTGACCTCGATAGCTTCACCGGGTGCCCACCCAGCCCCCAACCCCACGGAGCCCTCCATCGCTACGTCCCGGCGTGCCGGGTCTCCCGCCAAGCGGGCCCCGCCCGTTGGCGATGGGCGCTTGGGCGCCGGGCCAATCGAACCTACAATGGCGCCGGTCTGATGGGCGATCTCCGATGCGCAACCGAACGCTTCTAGACAGGATGTTGGCCGGCGCCGCACGCGTCCACGCCCGGCGCGTGCTCGGGCGATTCCTGCGCGCCGCCGATCACGCCACCGAAGTCCAGCAACGCATCCTCCTCGAACGCGTTCGGGCCAACGCCTCCAGCGACTACGGCCGCGACCACGGCTTCTCTGAGATCCGCACCTACCAGGACTTCATCCGCCGCGTGCCGGTCAGCACCTACGAGACCCTCGCCCCCTACGTCGAGCGAGTGCGGCAGGGGCACGTCGGCGCCATGTTCGGCTCCGGCCAGCGCGTCCTCATGTTCGCCATGACCAGCGGCACCACCGACCAGCCCAAGTACGTCCCGGTCACCGACCGCTTCCTGGCCGACTACCGCCGCGGTTGGAACGCCTTCGGCGTCAAGGTCCTGATGGATCACCCCAGCGCCTTCCTTCGCCCCATCGTCCAGGTCACCAGCCCCATGGACGAGCAGCTCGCCCCATCCGGCGTGCCCTGCGGCGCCATCACCGGCCTCATGGCCTGCACCCAGAAGCGCATCGTCCGCAAGTACTACGTCACGCCACCTTGCGTGGCCTACATCCCCGACGCCCGGGCCCGCTACTACACCATCATGCGCCTGGCCATGGCCGGCGACGTCGGCTTTATGATCACCGCCAACCCCGCCACCCAGCTCCGACTGGCCCGAATCGGCGATACCTTCGCGGAGCAGATCGTCCGCGATGTGTCCGATGGCACACTCAGCGGCGAACTCGACGTCCCCGCACGCGTCCGCGAGCAACTCGCCCCGCGCCTCAAACCCAACCCCGCGCGCGCCGACCAATTGCGCCATATCCGCGAGACCACCGGCCGACTGCTCCCCAAGGACGTCTGGAACCTCGGCTTTGTGGCCAACTGGACCGGCGGAACCGTCGGGCTCTACCTCCAGGACTTCCCCGAGTTCTTCGGTGATACCCCGGTCCGCGACATCGGCCTGCTGGCCAGCGAAGGCCGTATGTCCATCCCCATCGAGGACACCACGCCCGCCGGCATCCTCGAAGTGACCAGCAACTTCTACGAGTTCATCCCGGCCGAGGAGCATGACGCCGACACCCCGACCGTCCTCCGCTCCCACGAGGTCGAGGTCGGGCGGGAGTATTTCATCCTGCTCACCACGTCCGCCGGCTTCTACCGCTACGATGTCGGCGACCAGGTCCGCGTGGTCGGCTTCCACGGCCAGGCCCCGGTCATCGAGTTCCTGCACAAGGGCCTGCACGTCAGTTCGCTCACCGGCGAGAAGCTGACCGAGCAGCAGGCCGTCCGGGCCTTCGACCGCGCCTGCCGCACGCTGGGCCTGACGGCCGACACCTTCGTGATCGCCCCCCAATGGGCCGCCGTGCCCTTCTACCGCCTGCACGTCGCCCGCGGAGCGGTGGGGGCCCCTGAGGCGGCCGGTCGCCTGGCCACCGAGGTAGACCGCCAGCTCCGTGCCGCCAACATCGAGTACGCCTGCAAGCAGGATTCCGGCCGCCTGGGGCCGCTGAGCGTCAACCTGCTGCCCGACGGCTTCCTGGGTGAGCTGGAGGCCCGTCTCGCCGCCCGTCGCGGCCGTCAGGAGCAGTACAAGCACCGCTACCTGTGTCCCAGGCCGGGCGATGATGCGGATTTCCCCATCGCCAGCCCCGCCCCCGCGCCGCAGCCCACGCGCTGACACAAACCACCTCAGCGCCAGCAGGTCCTATAACAAACCGACTGGCAATACTGATCGCCGCACAGCCCGCAGCTGTCCCGGCTGCCTCCACTTTCGTGCGCCGGTCCTTCCCCACCCAGATGTCCATCCGAAACTTACAAAAACAAGCGACAACACACCACCGGTCGGGAATTCCCCGGTCTGGTGCGCGGCTTGCTTAGTCCAAGACCGCTGCCTACAACGAGGGGACTCGGCCGGTCGGGACGCACCGGAGACGGCATCCGGCGTTGCGCCCTGGCCCTTTGGAGCGAAAGAATCCTCATGTTCCTTATCCGCAGTGCGGAGTGGTTGGCTCCTCAGGTTCGTCGGATTCTGGTCGAAGCGCCACGCGTCGCCCGCCGCCATCAGCCCGGGCACTTTGTGATCGTTCGCGTGCGCGACGGCGGCGAGCGCATCCCGCTCACCGTTGCCGACTCCGATCCCGACACCGGCCTCATCACTCTGGTCGTCCAGGTCGTCGGGGCCACCACCGAATTGCTGTGCGAACTCGAGGCCGGCCAATCGATCACCAACGTAGTCGGCCCCCTCGGAAAGCCCACCGAGATCGAGAGAATCGGCAACGTCGTCCTCGTCGGGGGCGGCGTCGGCACCGCCGTGATCAACCCCCAGGCCCCGGCGCTCAAACGCGCCGGCAACACCGTCGAGGCTATCATCGGCGGGCGCTCGAAAGAGTACGTCATCTACGAGCAGGAACTGGCCCGCCACTGCGACGCCGTCTACCCCTGCACCGACGACGGCAGCTACGGCTATTCCGGCTTCGTCACCGGCAAGCTCAAAGAGCTGCTCGACGACCCCAACCACAAGGTCGATGCCGTGCTGACCGCCGGCCCGGTCCCCATGATGAAAGCCATCGCCGCGCTCACCAGGCCCTACGGCGTAAAGACCATCGCCTCGCTGAACCCCATCATGGTCGATGGCACCGGAATGTGCGGCGGCTGCCGCGTCAGCGTGGACGGGCAGATGAAGTTCGCCTGTGTGGACGGCCCCGAGTTCGACGCCCACCAGGTCGATTTCGCCGAGCTGACCGACCGCCTCACCACCTACCGCCAGCAGGAGAAGGCCGCCTGGGGAAAGCTCCACGCCGACCACGAATGCAAGCTGGCCAAATGTGAATGACCGATGCCCGACGGGCGGCCATGCCCCGCGCAGCCCCCGTCCCCAGACCCGCAAACCCCGAGAGGACCGAGAACAGGCTGATGGCTAAGAGCTGAGAGCTAATAGCTGACAGCTGAGAGCTATATGATGAAACCTGCCGAACGAATGAAGATCGCCCGCAACCCGATGCCCGAACAAGACCCCACCGTGCGGGCCACCAACTTCAAAGAGGTCAACCAGGGATACCAGCCGCCCGCCGCCTGCACCGAGGCCGAACGATGCCTCCAGTGCAAGGATGCCAAGTGCATCCGCGGCTGCCCCGTCGGCGTCAACATCCCCGCATTTGTCGACGCCGTCGCTAAGGGTGACCTCTGTGCCGCCGCCGACATCCTCTTCGCCGACAACGTCCTCCCCGGCATCACCGGACGCGTCTGCCCCCAGGAGACCCAGTGCGAGGAACTCTGCGTCCGAGCCAAGAAGGGCTCCCCCGTGGGCGTCGGCCATCTTGAGCGGTTCGTGGCCGACTGGGCCCGCGAGCATCGCCAGGACCTCTTCGAGCCTCCGCCACCGACCGGCAAGCGCGTCGCCATCGTCGGCTCCGGACCGGCCGGCCTGACCTGCGCCGGTGAGCTGGCCAAACGCGGCCACGCCGTCACCATCTTCGAGGCCCTGCACACGCCCGGTGGAGTGCTGATGTACGGCATCCCCGAGTTCCGCCTGCCCAACCTCGTCGTCGAGGCCGAGATCGAGACCCTCCGAAAACGCGGCGTCGAGATCATCACCGACGTCGTCGTCGGCCGGACCTGCACCATCCCCGAGCTCATGAACGAGGAGGGCTTCCACGCCGTCTTTATCGCCAACGGCGCCGGCCTGCCCATCTTCCAGGGCATCCCCGGCGAGAACCTCAAGGGCGTCTATTCCGCCAACGAATTCCTCACCCGCGTCAACCTCATGGGCGCCTACCGCTTCGGCGAGACCGACACGCCGGTCATGCACGGCCACCAGATCGTGGTCGTCGGCGGTGGCAACACGGCCATGGACTCCGTACGGACCTCGAAGCGCCTCGGCGCCGACCCCGCCACCCTGGTCTACCGCCGCTCGCGCGAGGAGATGCCCGCCCGAGCCGAGGAGGTCAAGCACGCCGAAGAGGAGGGCATCGTCTTCCGCCTGCTGTGCAACCCGGTCGAGGTGCTTGGTGACGATGACGGCTGGGTCCGCGGCC
>DATKXO010000419.1:0-6529 GCA_035528995.1 Phycisphaerae bacterium
GCCCTGCTCCATGCAGTTTGCGTGCCGGGATCGTGCCACAGGCTTTTCGAGGCCTCGTCTCGGTCAGCGGGCGGAGTTGTAGCATGCACGGACCGGCAGGCAGGTCTGACTGTGGCACGGCGCGGCGAGTCGGGCGTCGGCGCCTGGAGGTTCGTGGGCGGGTGCAAGGGGTGGGGTTCCGGCCGTTCGTGTATCGGTTGGCGACGGAGATGGGGCTGGCCGGTCTGGTGGCCAACGATCCGCGTGGCGCGTTGATTGAGGTGGAAGGCCCGGCGGAGCAGTTGGATTCGTTTGCGGTGCGCCTGCGGCGCGAAGTCCCGCAACTTGTGCGGATCAGCGAGGTGACGGCTCGCGCGTTGGCGCCGCGGCGGAGCGGGCGATTCGAGATACAGGCCAGTGCGTCGGGCGGCCCGCAGGACGCGGAGATCACGCCGGACGCGGCTACCTGCGACGACTGCCTTTCCGAACTGCTCGACCCGGGCGACCGGCGGTACCGCTACCCGTTTATCAACTGCACGAACTGCGGCCCGCGGTACTCGATCATCTTCGCGGTTCCGTACGATCGGCCCAACACGACGATGTCGCGGTTTGAGATGTGCCCGGAGTGCCGGCGAGAGTACGAGGACCCGTCGGATCGCCGGTTTCATGCACAGCCGAACGCGTGCCCGGCGTGTGGTCCGCGGGTGTGGCTGGCCGGTGCGGACGGGGCGGAGATCGAGGGCGACGCGGTTGGCCTGTGCGCCCAACGGCTGGGCGAGGGCGCGATCGTGGCGGTCAAGGGCATCGGCGGGTTTCATCTGGCCTGCCGGGCGAATGACGATTCCGCGGTGGCGCGGCTTCGGCGACGCAAACACCGCGACGCCAAGCCGATGGCACTGATGGTGCCCTCGTTGGAGACGGCCCGACGACTGGCCCGGATCGACGCCGACGGAGAGCGGGCGCTCACCGATGTCGCTCGGCCGATCGTGTTGCTGCCCAGGCTCGCGGGCGCCGAGGTGAGCGGGCTGGTGGCCGGCGGCGTGGATTCCGTGGGGATCATGTTGCCGTACACCCCGCTGCACCATCTGTTGTTTGCCGAGGGCCTCGGCCCGTTGGTGATGACGTCGGGCAACCGGAGCGACGAGCCGCTGTGCAGCGACAACGGGGAGGCCCTGGAGCGGTTAGGTGGGATCGCCGACGCGTTCCTACTGCACGATCGTGACATCGAACGTCGGGTGGACGATTCGGTGGTGGTGGCAGTGAACGGGGCGGCGGGAGGCGTGGTGCCGATTCGGCGGGCGAGGGGACAGGCGCCGGCGCCGATCAAGGTTTGCGAGCAGGTCGACGTGCCCGTGCTGGCGGTCGGCGGCGAACTCAAATCCACGGTCTGCGTTCTTTCTGGAAGCGAAGCAATCCTGAGCGAGCACCTCGGTGACCTGTCGAACCCGGGCGCTTACCGGCACTTTGTCGCGACCGTTGATCGGTTCAAGGCATTGCTGGGTGTCGAGCCGAGGCTGGTGGCCTGCGATGCCCACCCGGTGTACGCGGCGAGCCGGTACGCCCGGGGACTGGGTCTGCCGGTGACGGAGGTCCAGCACCACCACGCACACGTGGTCAGTTGCATGGCCGAGAACGGCGTGACAGGACGGGTGATCGGTCTGGCGTGTGACGGGACGGGGTACGGTAGCGACGGGGCGATCTGGGGTTGCGAAGTGCTGCTGGCGGATGAGGTGGGATTCGACCGTCTGGGTTGCCTGCGCTATTTTCCACTGCCGGGGGGTGATTCAGCGGCGAAAGAAACCTGGCGGCCGGCGGCGGGACTGCTGCGGGAGACGTTGGGGGGTGAGTGGTGGCAGGCGGGGCCGTTCAATGACGGCCGAGTGCCCGGGCGAGCGGTCGCGACCTGGCGGCGGCTGCTGGAGAGGAACAGGCGCATGCCGCGAACGTCGAGCCTCGGGCGGTTGTTCGACGGAGTGGCGTTCCTGTTGGGCGTCTGCGATCGCAACCGACACGAGGCCGAGGCGGCCATGACCCTGGAGACGGTGGCGCGACGTTGTGCGCAGGCTGCTCCGTTGAGGTTTGCGATTGCGGAGAGGGACTGCGGGCATGGAGCGGGCGGGCCCGGTATGTCGCTGGATTTCCGGCCGATGGTGCGCGACCTGATCGACGGCATGGGCGTCGGGCGACCGATTGCCGAACTGGCCCGGGCATTCCACGAGACGGTCGCGGCCATGCTCGTCGAAGCGGCCAACCGAGCGGCGGAAGCGACGGGCGTGGATCGCGTGGTGCTGTCGGGGGGCTGCTTCGCGAATCGACTATTACTGGAAGGGATGGTTGACCGGCTGTCAGCGGCGGGTCGGGAAGTCATCGTCCATCGGACGGTTCCTGCCGGTGATGGCGGCATCTCGCTGGGGCAGGCCGTGGTCGCGGCGGCACGGTATCGGAAGGGGATGCCTGCTCGTGTGGAGTGCGGAGGGGTGCCATAATGTGCCTCGCGGTGCCGGGAAAGATCATCGCCGTGGGCAAGCCCGAGGCCGAGCGGGTGACGGGCAGGCTCGGGGTGGTCGACTTCCAGGGCAGTCGGCTGGAGGTGGGCCTGGCGTTCGTGCCCGAGGCGCGGACGGGCGATTGGGTGCTGGTGCACGCGGGGTTCGCGCTTCAGGTGCTTGACGAAGATGAGGCCCGCGAGACGTGGAGGTACCTCGAGGAGATCAAGGCGGGCGACGTCCTTGCAGGGATACCTGGGGACGGCAGCGCGGAGACTCCGTGACGGAGACGGCTGCCGGCGCACCGACGGCCGCGTCAAGCGCAATGCGGGACCCAAACACCGATCAGCTTGTCGAGCGCATCGTCGAGGCCTCGCGCCGGGCGGGGCCGGTGACGTTCATGGAGGTTTGCGGCACGCACACGGTGGCCCTGTTTCGCAGCGGGGTGCGGTCTCTGCTGCCCGAGTCGGTGCGATTGATCAGCGGGCCGGGTTGCCCGGTTTGCGTGACGTCGCAGGGCTACATCGACGCGGCCTGTGAGTTGGCGTCGCGGGCGGGTGTGACGATCTGCACGTACGGCGATATGCTGCGGGTGCCGGGTCGGTCGGGCAGCCTGGAGCAGCAGCGGGCCTGCGGGGCTGAGGTCGTGGTGGTGTACTCGGCCCGGGATGCGGTACGGTTCGCAGAGCGGCATGCGGATCGGAAGGTGGTCTTCCTGGCGGTCGGATTCGAGACGACCGCGCCGGGCACCGCGGCCGCGGTGGTTGAGGCTCAAGAGAAGGGCCTGGAGAACGTCTTTTTCCTGTGCGGGCATAAGCTGGTCGTGCCGGCCATGATGACGCTTCTATCGCATGGCGACGTGCCGCTGGACGGCTTTCTGTGCCCGGGACACGTGAGCGTCATCACCGGTGCGCGGGCGTATGAACCGATCGTGAAGACCTATCGAAAGCCGTGTGTAGTGGCAGGCTTCGAACCGGAGCAGTTGTTGTTGGGCATCTGTCATCTGACGGAACAGGTCGCCGAGGGGCGGGCCGAACTGGAGAACGTGTACGGCGTGGCGGTCAGCGACGGTGGGAATGCGACGGCGCGGCGATGGCTGGAAGAAGTGTTCCGGCCGGCAGCGGCGATCTGGCGGGCGATGGGCACGATCGGTGAGAGCGGGCTGGAGCTGGCCGGACCGTACCGGAGGTTCGATGCCCTGGATCGGTTTGAGCTGAGCATCGGTCCGGACTACGACCCACCCGGGTGCCGATGCGGGGACGTGATCCAGGGCAAGGCCGAGCCGGAGGAGTGTGTGCACTTCGGAGTGGGCTGCACTCCGGCGGAGCCGATTGGGCCCTGTATGGTCAGTAGCGAGGGCACGTGCGCGGCGTGGCACCGATACGGGCGCGGTGGTGTGCCGGGCGGACGGCACTCGGGTGAGGTGTCCGATGGGGCGAGTTCGGCAACGGCGGCCGGCGGGAGCATGGGGTCTTGAGAAGTTCACCGCACAAGACGGATGGCGAGAGGATCGTGATCGCGCACGGCGGCGGTGGCGAATTGACCCAGCGTCTGATTGCGGAACGGTTTCTGCCCAAGCTAGGCAATCCGCTGCTGAATCCCCTGACCGACAGCGCGGTGCTGCCGGTGGAAGCGGGGCGCGTGGCGTTGACGACCGATGCGTTCGTGGTGCAGCCGCTGGAGTTTCCCGGGGGCGACATCGGTCGGCTGGCGGTCTGCGGGACGGTGAACGACCTTGCGGTCATGGGCGCGGTGCCGGAGGCGCTGACTCTGGCGCTGGTGATCGAGGAGGGGCTGTGCACGGACCTGCTGGACCGGATCGTCGATTCGATCGCCCGGGCCGCCGGTGAGGCCGGAGTCGTGATCGCGGCCGGCGATACGAAGGTGGTCGAACGACAACGGGGCGATGGGCTGACGATCACGACAGCCGGCATCGGGCGAATGCGGGAGGACGTGCGTCTCGGGATGGATCGAATCTCGCCGGGCGACGCGGTCATGGTGAGCGGTCGGATCGCCGAGCACGGGCTGGCGGTCATGTCCGCCCGTGAGGGTCTGGCGTTTGAGACGGAGCTGCGCAGCGACGTGGCGCCGTTGAGCGGGCTGGTCGGAAGCCTGTTCGAGGCGGGTGCGGAGGTCAAGTTCCTGCGTGATCCGACGCGTGGCGGGTTGGCGGGGGTCCTGGCCGACCTGGCGGAACAGACCGGGCTGAGCGTCGAGGTGGAGGAGAGGGCGATCCCGATTTCGGCCGCCGGGCGGCATGCGGCGGAGTTGCTCGGTCTCGACCCGCTGACGGTAGCGAATGAGGGGAAGGTAGTCTGCGTGGCTGACGGTTCGGAGGTGGAGGGAATTCTGAAGATTCTTCACGGTCATCCGCTGGGTCGGCACGCTGCTTGCGTGGGTAGAATGCTGGCATCGCAGCCGGCGCTGGTGGAGCTGGTGACCACGACCGGCGGGAGACGGATTGTCCCGCGCCCTTACGGCGAGGAGTTGCCGCGAATCTGCTGAAACCGCGGAACCAGGAGAATCGGGATGAATGCCGATGGCGACTCACGCGGCGGTGCCGGCGGACGTATCCTGCTGATCGACGACGATCCGGACATGCACGACGCGGTGAAGATGATCCTGGAGCCGCTGGGGCACCGGGTGACCTGCTGCTCGACGGGGCCGGCGGGCCTGGAGGCCCTGCGCAGCGATCCGCCGGATCTGCTGTTGCTGGACATCATGCTGTCGTCCCCGTCGGAGGGCTTCTACCTGGCGGCGGAGATGAAAAAGCACCCCGCGTTGAAAGATATTCCGATCGTGATGATCTCGGCGATCGGGCAGACGATGGGGACGGCCTTCGCGAAGGAGCTGGGCTCGGACTACGTCGAGGCGGACCTGTTTCTGGAGAAGCCGCTGGAAGCGGGGAAGCTTCGGGAGGCGGTGGGGCGTTTTCTGAGGCGCGGAGCTTGAGGGCGTGAAGGACACGGGCGCACAAAAAGACGCGGCGGCGGCCGGGTACGCGAAGATGCGGGAACCGTACCGCACGGGCGCCCTGATCTCGCTGCTGCGGCTGCGCTGGTTCATCAACCTGCGGTGGGGCATGGTCGTGATGGCGATGGGCGCGCTGGTCCTGGAGCGCCTGGTGCTGGGCGCGCCGCCGCGACCGCGGGCTCTGGTGGTGACGCTGCTTCTGGTGGCGGGCGCCAACGTGGTGTGGATGGCCGTCTCGCGGATCCAGCGGATCAGGAGCCTGGCGACCGATGGGAACGAGGAGCAGACTATCCGTGCGGCGCTGGTGTTCGCCAACGCTCAGGTGGCCATCGACCTTCTGCTGCTGACGGCGATTCTGCGGTACGCCGGGGGCGTGGAAAGCCCGATGGCCCTGTTCTACCTGTTTCACATGGCGATCGGCTCGCTGCTGCTGAAGACGTGGCAGGCGCTGCTTCAGGGAATGTGGGCGGTGACGCTCTACGCGGCGTTGGGGGTGGGGGAGCTGGCGGGGCAGATCTACCCTCACTATCCGTTTCTGACGATGGTGGAACGAGCGGGTTGGTACGAGGTTCCGGAGTACGTGGCGGTGGCCATTGGGACGCTGGCCTGCGGGGTATTCGGCACGCTGTACTTCACGCTGCGGATCGCGTCTCGGCTGGACGAGCGGGAGCGGCAGTTGCGCGAGGCGCACGGGGCTTTGCACCAGTCGCAGGAGGCGATCTCGGAGCTGCAGAGCCGGCGTTCGCGGTTCATGCAGACGGCGGCCCATCAGCTCAAGAGCCCGCTGGCGGGGATTCACACGCTGGCGGGTTTGATTCGCGACGAGGTGGTCCCGGAGCAGACCATCCGGGAGATCAGTGCCAAGATCATGCGTCGTTGCCGCGAAGGCATCGCGCAGGTGACGGAGTTGCTGACGCTGGCCCGGGTGCAGGAGGCGGACCCGAGGCGGCATGCGGCCACTGCCCAGGACGTGGGGGCGATTGCGGCGGAGGTCTGCCAGCAGTACGAGGCGCAGGCTCGGGAGAAGAACGTAACCTTGAGTTACGGGGCGGTCTCGGGCGCCGATCTGCAGGTGTACGTTGCCCGGACCG
>DATKXO010000420.1:0-3377 GCA_035528995.1 Phycisphaerae bacterium
ACTCGACGTGACCGATGACGACAGCGTTGCTGGAGCCGTTGCGAACGCCGTCGAGCTGGTCGAGGGCCTCGACGTGATCATCAACAACGCCGGAGTCGGATCGATCGGGCTGCTTGAGACGTTCACGCCCGCCGATTGGCAAGCGGTGTTCGACATCAACGTGTTCGGCGTGCAGCGGGTCAGCCGCGCGGCGCTTCCGCTCATGCGGAAGCAAGGCTCAGGATTGCTGGTCGTCCTCTCAAGTGTCGTCGGGCGCGTGGCCCTGCCGTTCTTCGGTCCGTACAACGCGGCGAAATTCGCGGTCGAAGGCCTTGCAGAGACCTACCGCAGCGAACTGTCGGCGCTGGGCATCGAGACCTGCGTCGTCGAGCCGGGGGCCTACCCGACCAACTTCATCGACGGGCTGATGCAGTCAAGCGATCGCAGTCGCGACGGGAGTTACGGCGACATGGTCCACGCTCCGCAGAGCACGTTCGCGAGCTTCGAGGGCGCCATGGCGTCGAGCCCTGCGCAGAACCCGCAGAACGTCGCCGATGCGATCGTGGCGCTCGTCCACACCCCGGCTGGTGAGCGTCGATTCCGCACCGTGGTCGACAGCCTGGGCATGGGCGACGCCATCACGCCGTACAACGAGGCAGCCGAGCAGATGACCGCCGCGATCTACGGTGCCTTCGGCATGGCAGACATGCTCGCGGTCAACGCCGGCGCGAGCTGACCCGTCCATGTCAACTCTCGACACCGTCAGGTCGTTCCTCGCCGAGGAACACGGCCTTGCCGTCGTGTCCACCGTGCAAGCCGACGGCGCGGTTCTCTCGACCGTCGTGAACTGTGGCGTCATCGATCATCCGGTCACCGACGAACCACGCCTCGCCTTCGTGTCCCTCGGCGGTGCGGCCCGTCTCCGCCACATCCGGGGCGGCTCGCCTGTTACCGCGGCCATTCGCCGGGGCTGGAACTGGGTTGCGGTCACTGGCGCGGCCGAGCTCATCGGACCGCATGACGACGCCTTCGAGCTCGACCCGGACCGCATTCGGACCCTGCTACGCGAGGTCTTCACCGCTGCCGGCGGCAACCACGACGACTGGGACACCTATGACCAGACCATGCGTGATCAGGCCCGCACCGCGGTCCTGATCAACCCCGACCGGATCCGGGGCAACAGGTGACGGGCACCTTCGGCAAGCCTCCGACGAGGCCGTCTTGGCCTCTGCACTGAAGGGAAGCGCGCCAGCCGTGGGCGCTGAGGCAATCGCGCACCTGTTCACTCAGGGTGTACGGGAGGGTCGCTGATTCCTCGACTCCGCCGCCCGGACCTTGCTGGTCATCTTCGCCCGACGCCACTGAGATGGCATGTCGGGATGGACCCGGTCGGTGGTCCCGCCGCTAGGCAACGTGGGGTTGGTGGATCGCGGTCCACCGTAGTGAGAACTCAGTCGGGGTGAGTTGTCCGTGGGCGCTGTGGGGCCGGTTGAGGTTGTAGTCGCGGCGCCAGTCCTCGATGATCACCCGGGCCTCCAGCAGTGAGTCGAAGCGCCAGGAGTTAAGCAGCTCGTCACGCAGCCGGCCGTTGAACGACTCGATCCAGGCGTTCTGCCATGGCGAGCCGGGATCGATGAACAGCGAAGCAGCACTGTGGAATCGACACCAGTCGTTGACGGCGTTGGCGACGAACTCCGGGCCGTTGTCGAAACGCACATACACCGGAGCCCCGTATTGCAGGGCGAGGTCATCGAGGACCGCGACGACGCCGTCGGCGTCGATGCCACGATCAACGTGGATTGCCAGGGCCTCGCGGGTGAACTCGTCGATGACGTTGAGCATCTTCAGGGTGCGGCCGTCGGCGCTGGTGTCGAACTGGAAGTCCAACGCCCAGATCACGTTCGGACGGATCGGTGACATCGCCCCGACGACGACACCGATCCCGGTTAGCCGCTTCTTACGGCGGCGCTGGGGAACCCGCAGGCCCTCCTCACGCCATAGCCGGCGGATGCGCTTGTTGTTGACCGTCCAACCCGCCCTGCGGGCCATCTTGGCCGCCCGCCGCCACCCCCAACGAGGCCGGTCGGTGGAGAACTTCCGCAGCCAGGCCCGCAACTCGGCCTCGTCGACGCTCACCACGGGCGGGGCCAGCCTCATGGTGGAGCGGTGAAGCCCCACCACGGTGCAGGCGCGGCGTTCAGAGACCCCGAACCGTTCCCGCAGCGCCGTCACAGCGCGGCGTTTGCGGTTCGGGGTCAGTAGTTTCCCCCCGCGATCTCCTTGAGCATGTCGATGTCAAGGGCCTGGTTGGCGACCAATTTCTTAAGCCGGGCGTTCTCGGCCTCGAGTTCTTTGAGCCGCTTAGCATCGCTGGCCCTCATCCCGCCGTACTGGGCCAGCCAGCGATGCCAGGTCGACTCGGCGACCTCGAGATGCCGACACACCGCATCAAGCTCCTGGCCCGAGGCCAGCAGCTTGTTGCCCTCGGCGAGCTTGCGGATGATCTGGTCCGGCGTGTGCCGCCGGCGATTCGTCGATGTCATGTCGCTGCCGATCCTTCCTGCCCGAAAAACCGGGCAACACAGCCGCACAACAACTGGACCACTAGGAGGGGCTCACCTCACCCGCACCATCTCTGACCCTGGCGTGCCTGAAGCCCAGGAGCATAAAAAATACCTGCTGCACAGGTGAATCCAAGAATTCCTAATCGTTCTCAGTGATGTGTTACCAGGGCCCGCCGCCGGCCCGACAAGTCGGGCCGTCAGCCGGATCGTCCCGGAGCGGGGTCGCTACCGGGTTCGGCGGCCCCGGTGCCCGCTGCCGGGAGTTCCGACGCGGCAGCGGAGGGGTTGGCCGGCTCGTCGGACAGGGTGTCCTCGACGTGGCGCTCGTCGGCGGGCACGGGGTGCTTGGGGAACTTGCTGTTGCGTAGCCGGTCTTTTGTCGCGGTAACCGCCCCGGATCCCCCGGCGAGGCCGGCAGCGTATCCGGCGGCTCGCGCCACGCTGGGCGGGACGACAGCGGCCGCGGCCTTCCCGGCGGCGCGGGCGAGGACCCCCCCGCCGGAGCGTCCGCCGGGAGCAGTGGGGGGGGAACCGCCCGCCGGGGCGGCGGGTGGGGTAGCTCCTGGGCGGGCCGCGGCGCCCGCACCACCGCCGGCGGCGGTGCGGCGGGCCGCGCTGGCGGCGGCCTTCGCGGCGACGGCTTCGGGAGCGGCGGCGGTGGCGACACCGGCCTTTGCGGCGCGGTAAATCCGGGCGCCGCGGCCCGGCCTGGGCTGGCCGGTCAGCGCTTCTCCGTCGGTGCCGTCAGGATCGGGGCTGGGGGGCGCTCCGGCGGCTTTGGCCGCGGCCACGGTGGCCCCGGCCCGGGCGTTGTGTCGTTGGCCGCGTTCCATA
>DATKXO010000421.1:0-10170 GCA_035528995.1 Phycisphaerae bacterium
CAGGGCGGTCACGACGGCGTGGGGCCCCTCCGGCGCCTGGGCCCAGACGACGGACCCGGACAGCACCAAGGCCAAGGCGGCGGTTCGTAACGACCTGCTCAACATGCCGTCATCTTTCGCCCTAGTTGAACGTGAAGGCGAACGATATCCCGTAGACCACACGATCGTATTCGAAGATCGCCTGCCCCAGGCGATCCTGGACGTTGCTGTCGTCGACCGTCCAGGAGGCGTGGGCCCGGACGGTCATCAGTACGCGGTCGACGTCCAGGGTGTAGCGATTGGCCAGATTGCCGCCTCGGAGCACGAAGTCGCGCGAAAGGCCCACGCTGTAGCGCTGGATGAGGTCCCGCCGGCCGCGGCGATGAAAGTCGATCAGGCTTCCGTGGGCATACTCCTGCCACTCGAAGTCGGCCAGCGTGGTGAACAGCAGGCCGTAGGGAAGCGGCATTTCCATGCCACAGGACAGGATGTAGGCCTTCTGGTCGAACTCGTCGCCTTCGGTCTGGTCCCAGGCGTAGTTGAATCCGAGCACGGGCGTGAGGTATCGGGCGGGATACTCGGGGTCGTCCTGTCGGAGGGCGTCGTCGCCGTCGAGGCCCCAGGGCTCGATGCCCTTGGACTGATAGAACTCGGTCATGTTGACGGTCTTGAAACGATGGGACGCTCCGAGGGTGAGGTACTCGCCGTCGCGGTCGTAGCGGCGGTCGTAGAGCGGCTCGCGGTAGTCGCGGATGGAGTAGGAGAAGTAGAACTCGGTGGTGGCCTGGCGCTCGTTGGAGTAGACGCGCAGATTCGGCGTGAGGGTCTGGATCTCCACGAAGGCATCCCGACCGAGCAGGGTGTAGTCGTAGTCGTATTGCAGGCGCAGGTGCACCGGCCCCAACCCCTCCTTCTCCCGCATCAGCGCGTACTGCAAGGCCGCACTTCCCCCATAGGCCTGCTCGTCGAATTGGTCGATGTCGACGTGCCACAACTGCCCGACCCGGCCCTGCAACCCCAGTGTCAGCCGGTCCAGACGGCTGTCGAGCAACCCCATGTCCAAAGTGTAGTCCAGCACGTTGCTCAAAGTGAAGCCGAAATCCTCTTCCTTGGTGATTCCGCGGGGCAGGTCGGTTCGCTCGCCGAGCAGGACGACGTTGGTGTCGCGATGGGCGCCGGTAAGGACCGATAGCTGGAAGTCGTGCCGGTATTGGGGCGTGGGTTCGGCGCCCTCGGCTCTTTCGATGGCGTCGAGCTGTCGCCAGACGACATATGGGACCGTACGTCCGCTGTCGGAGTAGGGCTCCTCATCCGGTTCGCGGACCACGTCGAGTTCGGCGGCGGCGCGCAGATGGGTGCGGGCCTGGTCGAACTGCTCTCTGCGTCGCTCGGGGTCGTCCTCCAGGCCGCCGAGTTCGGTGGTGATCAGACCGAGATAGAGTTCGGCGTAGCTTCGCCAGCGCCGGTCGGTCTGGTCGGAGGCGGCCAGGTCGGCCATCAGGTCGCGGCCCTGGGCGAGGAGGTCGGGGTCGCGGTCGGGGTCCTCGTCCGGGGCGCGGCGGGGGACGGCCTGGCGAAACCGAATAACGCCGAGGAAGAATTTGGTGCGGATCGCGTCCAGGCCGGAGAGCTCGGTGCGAAGTTGTGCCTCGAGCAGGTCGGCGGCGTCCTGCAGGTTCAGGATGGCGGCCTGGCGCAGTTGTTTGACCGACAGTCCGGTGGGCGAATCGGCCCGCTCGCCCGTGACGATCTCCAGGGCGGCCTGCTCGTCGATGCGGCTGACCTTGGTCAGGGCGATGACTTGGAGGAGTCGGAGGACGGCTTCGGGCGACTCGAGCCCGGCGACCAGGCGTTGAACGTCCTGGAGCATGCGGGCGTAGTGCTCCCGCTCGCGGTCGGCGGCCTGGCGGACGCGCTGTTCGAAGGTCTGGAGGCGGTCTTCGAGGTCTTCGACGCCCTCTTGCTCGAATCGATCCGCCTGGCGCAGTGAGCGAGTCAGGGCGTCGCGCTGGGACTCGAGAATCCAGCGCCGGGAGACCTCCATCTCGCCTTCCTCTTCGAGGGCCTTGATGATGATCTGGCGCTGGGCCTCGGTTTCCTGCCGCCTCTCGGGGTCGGTGAGGAACTCGCGGACCTCGCCGAGGGCGGTGGCCCGGTTCTGGTCGTCGGTCTTCTTCTCCCGTTCGAGCAGGCCGACCTGTCCGTGCGAGAGGGCCCGGAACAGCAGGGCGGTGGGATGGTCGGGCACCTTGTCCAGCACGTTGGTGAACCGCTGGATGGCGGTCTGATAGTTGGTGTAGTCCTCTTTGTCCTTGTCGAAGTGCCCCTGGAGGTAGGCGCGGATGCCTTCGTTCAGGTCGACGATGGCCTCGGGGGGGCTCTGCGACTGGGCCTGGGCCGGCAGTGTAGAGACGAGCGCCGTCAGGACAGCGGTGACCCAGGCGAACCGGTGTGGAAGAGTCATGCCTCCAGACCTCCGCACGCTGCGCGATTGAGACCCGCCTGCGGCGGGTTAGCGATTGGCTCCGCCTCCAGCGTCTATTGCTCGTCCCCGGAGGGTTGCTCCTCGGTCGCGGCGTCGATGGTGGCCGCCTCCACGACGCTGGCCAGGGTCGTGACCGTGGTGCGGATCAGAGCGGATTGAAGGAAATCCTTGGCCTGCAGCGTGGTGATACCGCAGGGGCCCGAGAAGAGGATACCGCCGGCCAACACCGGGCCGAGGACCGTTCGGCGCCAAAGCCGCTTGCCCGACATAGTCGCTTCCTTTCTGTCTCGATCACCGCATGCGTTTCGGATCCTTGGAGGTGCGACCGTTGGCTTGGCCGCGGCGTGCGGTCCGCGGCGGTCGCGCCCTGCTAAAGACCGGCGGTCAGGTTTTCCAGCAGGAAGATGGCCAAGTCCGACCCGAACGAGATGGTGGCCCGCAGCCCGACGTCGGGGTCGTCAAAAATGCATCCCTGCGTCACACACATGCCCGCCAGGCACACTCCGATGATCAGCCTTTGTAACCGTTTAAGCATCCGATTGGATCCACTGCATAAGGAAGATGGACCGAGTCGTCGTAGTCGATCCTTGGGCACACAGAGGCGGCGCCCCGCCTCGACTGGGAGCGGGCCCGGCGCCGTGACCGGCCGGTTTCGGCCGGATTGGCTCCAGCGCGCCTTCTGGACAGGCCCGCGGGGCATTCAACGGGACGGCCGCATTGTTGTCAAGGAACTGGGCCGGGAAGTCACGGTGCCGTGGCCCGGACGAGCGTCTCGATGGCCGACCGTTCGCCCGCGCCCGGCGGTACGGGCGGCGGCGGCGACGAGAGCGCCGAGACCAGCGCGAAATCCGAACGAGAGTTGCCGTCGCGTAGCTCCTGCAGGGTCGCCCAGCGCTTGCTCCGTTCGACCGACTCGGCCCGCACGATATCCCTCAGATAGGTTTCCTGGCCGGCGAATGACAGGGTCTCGACACTCGGGAGCAGCCACAGGGCGTCATCGAAGGCCAGGACCAGGCCGAGGTAAAAGGTGAAGAACTCTTCGCTGAGCACGCCGATGGCCTGAGGCGCCGCGGCGAAGACCGGTGCGAAGAGGCGGCCGCCCAGCGTGTCGGCCCGGGCGCCGGCATCGCCGCGGACGACGGCGAAGACCTCCTGGCTGGGGCACAGTTGCAGCAGGGTCGGCGGGTCCACGGTGACGTGGTTTTCGCCGCTGAGGGTGTCGTTGCCGGCGCTCCAGGTGACGGCGTAGCAGAACTGCGGTCCGCAGAAGAACTCGACGAAGACGGAGGGCAGGATGGCTTCGCTCTGTCCGGGCGGGGTCTTGTCGAACCGAAGCCCGCCGCGGTCGCGCAGGGCGGCCGATAGCGCCTGGAGATCGCCCAGGTCGGCTCGCTCGGGGGCGCCCTTGGCCCGCCAGATCCTGCGCAGAATGTCGAGGGCGTTGTCGGCCAGCGGGGTCTGTTGGGCGCCCTGGGGCAGGAGCCGTTGCAGTTCGGCGTCCAGCGTCTGCCGAGCGCCGAGCAGGCCGATCCGCTCCTCGAGGGCGGCCGCACCAGGCCGGCTGGGCTCGAACGCGTTGACCAGGCCGGAAACGCCGGTCAGTTGAACCCGGTTGTCGGCCGACAGGTTGAGCGTCACGCTGAGTTGTGGCAGTGCGGCCAGGCCCTGGACCGCCGCGGTCAGTTGGTCGCGATCCACGCCGGGCGGGGCGTTCTGCAGCGTCCAGCTCGCTCGGACGGGCAGATCGAGCGCCGTTGGCGCCGCGCCGGGCGCGGCGGCGCGCAGGGCCGGCTCTCCGGATAGCTCCGTTCTGGGGAGGATGTACTGGGGTCGGGTGGAGAGGAACGTCTCCATGGGGCTCCCGGCGAAGCGCTGGCGTTCCACGGCGTCCACGACGACGGTTGCCTCGCCGCGCAGCGCGCCGGCCATGAAGAAGGGGTCGCCGGCGTAGCGTCGGTAATCGTCGAGCAAGGCCCAGTAGGGCGGCGCCTCGGTGGCGAGGGCCAGGTCGGCGATCGCCTCGGGGTCGCGCAGGTCGGCCGGCCAAGGGACGGGGATCGGCAGCACGTCGGCCGAGTCAAGCTGCTCCGCGGCAATGCCCTGGGGCGCCCAGAGCGCCGGAATGGCAATGGTCCATCGGCCGTCGGTCGGTTCGGAGGCCTCGAACGCGTCGCCGGCCGACACCTGGCGAATCCAGTGGTCGGGCGGCAGTTTGCGGTTGAAAGCCGGAACGGCCGCGTGGGCCAGCAGAAGATCCTCGACGCGCCGACCCTGCGTCGGCGCGAAGGCGAAGTGCAGCTCGCCCGGGCTCCAGGTGAGGCTGAACGTCCGAGGGCGAAGGCCTTGTGCGGACGCGGTGAGTTGTGCGGTGCCGCTGGCGGCGGCGAGCATCGCGGGGTTCGCGGCGATTTCAGCGTTGATGGAGGCGGTGGCTTCGGTCAACTCCTGGGTCCGCTGTTGGAGTGAGGCGTTCTGCAACTCCAGGAGTCTGCTGCTGACCGCGCGCTGCAGGTCGGCTCGATCGCCGTCCAACAGCCGGGCGGCCGAGATTTGGCCGTCGATGAGGCGCAGACCCAGCGTGATCGGGGCGAGGTCGGTATCCGGGGCCGCGTCTGCCGCATCACTTGCCGGCGTGAAGACGACACGGAGCGGCACGTCGTCGGCCCGCCACCTGTCGTTGAGTGTGGAGAGTCGCCAGACCGGCGGGGCATCGGGGCGCAGCCTGATCCGCGTGCGGTCCAGGAGATTGCCCAGGGGCTGATCCGCCCAGCCGGCGGTCAGGTCGGCGATCAGTTCGGTGGGTTCGGCGTCGAGCCTCAGCAGGGTTTCGAGCTGGGCGACGTCGCTGCGCACCGTCTGGATCTGATCGCTGGAGAGCGTCGGCCCTTCGTCGGTGTCGGCATTGGCGAGATTCAGCGACCGTTCGGGTTGGGGCAGGCCGGCGAACTGGTAGGAGATCACCGGCGGGTCCTGCCCTCCGCCGTCCTGATCGGGCACGAGCCGGTCAGCGGCGGGGGCCAACACGGCTGATTCCGAGAGGACGCCACGCAATTGGGCGACGGCGCCGGCCAGCGGCGAGGGCGGGGGGAGGTCGTCGGGTTCTGCGTTGTCGGCCGGTTGGGCGAGTTGGGCGGCGTCCTCGGGCCGGGTCACGGCCGGCCCTGCCGGACCTGTGGCGCCCTGCCGGTCGGTTTTGTCCCGAGGCCACAGGCCGAAGATGGCCCCCGCCGCGCCGAGGACTACGACGGCCGCTACGGCGGCGAAGGCTCCGGCGCGCTTCTTGGGCGGGCGGGTGGCCCGTTTCTTCTGGACCTGCACATCCTTGGGCGTGGGCAGCTTGGCGTTCTTGTCGGGCGTGATGCCGACCTCGGCCAGGCCCAGGGCGACTTCGGCGGCCGACGGACGGTCTTTCGGCAGACGGGCCAGCATGCGGTCGAGCAGCTCGGCCCAGCGTTGCACGGTGGGGTCCTGCGAGTCTCGGAAGCTCTGCCCGTACCGGCGGTAGATGAGCTTGGTCATGAACTCGGACATGCCGACCAGACGGTGGGCGTCGGGGTAGTCCCGGAGGTAGGGATGGTGGCCTTGGGACCAGAGGTAGAGGAGGAAGGCCGCGGCGATGACGTCGGAGCCCGGCTCGAAGCCCACGGTGTTGCCCGTGCGGTACTTCTCGGGATCGACGAAGGCGCAGATGCGGTCGTCGCGGTCGAAGTCATGATCCGGCAGCACCTGCCACGTGCCGGTGACCTCGGTGTCGTCCACTCCTTCAGCGCCGGGTCGGACGGCCAGGTTGAGGTAGCTCTCTGCTCCGAGCGTGGCGCAGAAGGCGCCGGCGAAGCCGAAGTCGGTCAGCTTGACGATCTGGTCGGCTGACAGCAGGACGACACCGGGGCAGAGTCCGCCGTGGGCGTTGGCGCCCTCGCGTTCGGAGCGGTGGATGGTGTGCAGGGCGTGCATCAGAGCCGCCGAGAGTTGGAAGAGCCGGGGCTGCTCGACCCTGGGCGAGTCGGGGTCGAAGGGGTTGGCGGCTGGGGTGACGACGGCCGGCTCGTGCTCGACGAAGTAGGCGGAGCCGTCCTCGGTCTCCCGGAGTCGGCCCAGGAAGCGCAGCACGTGCGGGGACCAGGCGGCCAGCTCCTGCTGGAGGACGACGGCGGCGTGCAGCGCTTCGGCGAGCCGAGAGGCGTCGTGATCGCTGATTCCGGCGGGTTTGAGGATAACGCGACGAGCACCCATGACGGCCTGTGGCTCAGCAGTTGCGCGTTTGCGTGGTACATGCCGGCGTTGGATCGCGGCCGCTGAGCCGCCCTTGGCCCCGGGCTGCACCGACCCGGCAAAAACCCGCCCGGACCCCACGTCGGGGTGGTCGACAACGCGTTTTGGGCCTAGTACACTGCGCGGGGTCATCTTAACCGCGGGAGCGAACCCGTTCGAGTGCTTGACTTGGGGCCGGAACTTGCGCACCCTCCAGCTTCATGGGTGGGCAAGAAGAGATAGTACAGACAGGTGACGCCGAAGGATGAGCGCTGAGAGCACCGAAGGCGGAAGCGGGGCGCCCGACGCGAGCGCCACGATGGGCAAGCGGCTCCAGGAGCTGGACGCCGAGCGAGCCAGGTTGACCGATCTGCTGGCCGCCGCCAAGCGTGATCTTGAAACCGCAACGAAGCAGGCCACTGCCGGGCAAGCCCGACTGGCGGACCTGGAGGCCCAACTGGCCGACCAGCGACCCCGGCTCAAGCAGGTCGAGCGGGAGCGGCAGGACCTGGAGGCCGAGCTGGTCGCCAAGAACACCGAGCTGCATCAGGCCCAGGTCGAGAACGAGCGGTTGTTGCTTCAAAGTCAACGGGCGGAGCTGCACGTCGAGCAGGACGACCGAGCCGATCGGCTGGCGGAAGGTCAGCGAGACCTGGGCGTCCAGATCGAGAAGGGTCGGGCCGATGCCGACCAGCTCCGGGCGGACAAGGACGCGGAGATCGAGGCCCTGAAGGACGAGCTGCACAAGGAGCGGCAGCGTACCGCGGAGGGGGCGGACAAGGTGCTGGCCGAGCTGTGGGACCGCCTGGCCCAGGCGAAGCCCAAGCTGGCCGAAGGCCATTTGCAACCGAACGTCCAGGCCGCCCAACGTCTGGTGGACACGTTCATCGAGCTGGCCAAGTTCGTGGACGACGCGGAGAAGACGCTGCGTGTGTTCCTGGGCAAGTACACCAAGGATCATCCCGCGGTGAAGGTGCCCTGGGACGCGTTCGCCAAGAGCGACGAGTTCTACAAGACGGTTCACCAGATCGTGACGCCCAAGGGCGGCAAGCCGGCGGGGCTGGCCAAGATGCGCCTGCGTGTGCTGTATGCCTGGATCGAGGCGACCATGCTGGCCTCGGACAGCGCCATCGAGTCGATCGCCTCGGAGCTGGAGACGCAACTGCAGGGCACGCTGGGGGTTGCTGAGGATCCGAATCGCAAGGTCAAGGATTACCTGCGCGACGACGGTCATCACCTGCTGATGCAGCGCATTCGAGAGCTGCGCAATCAGCGAGTGGCGGAGACCTACGGGCACAGCAGAGAGAAAGGTTAGTCAACCATGATCAGGCGGGAGTCGCGGTTTCTGACGGGCCGGATCTGTCCGAAGGCAATGGTGTTGTTGGTGGTCGTTGGGTCGGCGCTGGCGGTCACGGCGGGCTGTGCCCGGGAGATGCTGATCCATCAGGAGGACTACGTCAACACGGCCATGCACGCGGACCGGCAACTTGCCGCCCGGACGGGCGAGCCCCTGGAAGTCACCATCGTGAGCATCTATCCCAAGGATCTGGCGGTCGATGCCAACGATCGGCTGAATCCCGACCGGGGGATCACCTCGGACGTGTGGTACCGGGACCGTCCGCAGCCGGGTGACAAGGTGGACATGGAGGAGCCCCACGGGCGTTTCCGGCTTCCCAAGGACCAGGTGTTCGTGCGGACCGAGGACAGCCAGTACTACGGCACGAAGGCGGGCGGTCGGCTGCGCGGGGCGCTGATCGACAAGCAGACGACGGTCAAGACGACGTTCAAGTTCGCCGGTCCGCTGCACAGCAACAAGTCGGTGATCTACGTGTTCCCCAAGTTCATCGACAACCGGGGCGAGGTGCTGCCGGTTCCGCCGGCCAAGTTTCATCCGCCCGGTGCGTATACGCACGAGCTGTCGGTGAAGATCGGCGTGAACGAAAGCCGGGGCAACTACGGGCAGTACATCGAGAACACCACCGAGCGGAAGTTGCACGGGGGGGATGGATAGGAGTACCCTCGTTTGGCCAGGGGACACCCGGCGGGATTGGGGCTCAAGATTTCGCCCAGGCCGGCGGCGGCGGGCCGCGACGGGCTCGGCCGGTCGCGTGTCCGCGTTCGCGGCGCAGGCAGGGCGTGCAACCGAGGAGATCGTGCCCAATGAGTTTCTGGACCGAAGTCCACTGGTCAGAAGGCATGTTTCTGCGTCCCCACCACCTGCAGTCCGGGCAGCGGTGGATGGAGACGGTGGTGCGAACGGGGTTCGATGCGGTGCGGCCCTTCGGCACCGGCTTTGTGAACCTGCAGGTGGCGTCTGAGCCGCTGGAGAACTTCACGCTTCGTCTGGACAAGTGCAGCCTGCGGATGTCGGACGGCACCTGGGTGGACATTCCGTCGAACACCCACATCGAGCCGCTGAACTTTCAGAAGGCCCTGGAGGCGGCGGAGGGCCCGGTGGACATCTACCTGGGCATCCCGCAGCTCCAGGAGGTGCGGGCGAACTCGGTTTCGCTGGAGAACCCGGACCAGGTGGACGGGACGCCCCGTTACGAGCCCCAGGCGCTGATGCGGCGCGACGAGAACACCGGCGAGAACCCGCAGTTGGTCTACGTGCGCCGCATGCGGGCCCGGTTGTTCGTGGCCGGTGAGGACAAGACCGGCTACGAGACCGTTCGGGTGGGGCTGATCAAGCGCAGCGACCGTCCCGGGGCGTTGCCGGAGTTCGATGCTCTGGGGGCCGGCCCGCTGCTGGCCCTCCAGGCGGACGCCGGGCTCAGCGCCCTGCTGACCTCCCTGGCCGATCAGATCGAGGCCAAGGACGAGGTGCTGGCCAAGGAGGCCCGCGAGCACCACATGCTCTTCACCGACGGGGTGGCGGCCAACACGGAGCATCTGTTGAAGCTGCACGCTCTGAACGAGGCCCGGAGCGAGCTCAAGGCTTTGCTGCAGTGTTCGCTTTTGCATCCCTACGACGTGTTCGTGGTTCTTGCCCGGTTGGTGGGGCGGCTCAGCGTGTTCCACGACGACCTGGTGCCCTCGGGGATTCCGACGTACGACCACGAGCGCCCGGGCGAGGCCTTCGGTCGCCTGCGCAAGCATCTGGAGATGTTGCTCGAATCGATGAGGCCGATGGCCTACGTCGAGCGGCGTTTCACGCGCAAGAAGGACCTGCGGAACCGCGAGGGGCTGGAGGTGGAGCTGGACCGTCCCTGGATCGACGAGAACCTGGATCTGTTCGTGGCCCTGACCTCCGACGAAATGGAGATTCAGGAGTTGGAGCGTCACGTCTACGGCACCCTGAACCTGAAGCTGGCCTCGCCGACGCGGGCGCCGCGGATCGCCAACATCGCGGTGCGCGGACTGAAGCTGGAGATCAAGTCGCCGCCGGCCGGCACCTTGCCGCGGCGACAGGGGCTGCACTACTTCCGAATCAACAAGACCATTGGTACGGACCG
>DATKXO010000422.1:0-9536 GCA_035528995.1 Phycisphaerae bacterium
GGGACCTGGGCCGGCCCAGGACTCGCTGGACGATCCAGTCGAGGCCGCCGGTCTCGCGCAGCCCGGCCACGACGACGAACAGAACGCCCACGGTGACCGGACCGGGATTGCTCAGGCCGGCCAGGGCCTGGTCGGCGGTGAGCACGCCGAGGCGCCATCCGTCAGTGGCGGGAACGGGCAGGACGAGGAGGAGGGTGAGGCCACCCAGCAGGACGACGTCGGGGGCGATTCGCGTGAAGATGAGCAGCCCGATGATGAAGGCCAGGACCAGCAGGGTGACGCACGCGTCGATCCCCATGGTGTCATTACCCCACAAGGCAGACACATCGGGCCGGGGCAGACAAGGAGCGGATTCGGGCTAGACCGAGAGGCCGATTCTGTGCCGGCCTTTGGCCCGCTGGCGGCGGAGGACGTTGCGTCCGCCGGGTGTGCGCATGCGGGCCCGGAATCCGTGCTTCCGCAACCTCTTGATCTTGCTGATTCGTCTGGGGTAATGCATAGCTCGCTCCTGGGCCACCGAAACCGCCTAACCGCCAGGACCGAGCCTGCGCAGCGGGGAGAAGCCCGTGTGGAGGGAGTCTACCCGGCGAGGGGGCGGGACGCAACCCTCCGATCCGCGGGACCAGCGGGCCAAGCCAAGAGGGCGGAACCACGGGGCCGGGCAGACTTGACGCGGGCCCGGACCGCCTGCCCGAGCCGTTCGCCTTCCCACCGGACCCGCGTGGCGAACTCCGGGCGAATCCCGTAAAAGGGCCGACCATGAATGCCAGAAGCAGACTACGCGGGCCGCTGGTGGCGTTGGCGATCGCGTGCGCGGGCCTGTGCGGGTGCTCCCTGGCGGGCGGCAGGCCCGGCGCGGGCCGGCCGCGCCTGGTCCTGCTCGTTTCGCTGGACGGCGCCCGGCCCGACGGGATCGCCCAGGCCGACACGCCGTACATCGACGACCTGGCGGCTTCGGGCGCGGCCGCCGACGACGCCCGGACGGCCTACCCGTTCAGCACGCTGCCGTCGCACATCGCGATGCTGACGGGCCTGAGTTTCCGGCAGCACCAGGTGCTGCTCAACGGCTACGGCGACCCTATGCCGCCGATGCCGGGGGCCAGCGTGTTCGACGTTTGTGACGAGCACGGGCTGACCAGCCTGATGCTGGCGGGCAAGAAGAAGCTCAGCATGATCCGACCGCTATCGGAGGGGCCGAACACGAGCCGGGTGGTGCCGCTTCACGGGATTGGGGAGGCGCTGCGCGAGGCGACCGAGTCCGGGCCGCCCAGGTTCATCTTCGTTCACAGCGCCAGCCCGGACCTGGAAGGTCATGCGGAGGGCTGGATGTCACCGGGCTACATCGCGGCGATCCATCGGTGCGACGGCATGGTGGGCGAGTTGGTCGCCTGGGTGCGGGAGTCGGGGCTGTGGGACAGTACGCTGATCATCATCACGGCCGACCACGGCGGATCCGGCACGACCCACAACGGCGAGCACCCGGAGGACATTCAGATCCCGTGGATCGTGTCGGGCGGGCTGGGCGCGGGCGCGGAGTTGCCCGAGCGGGTCATGATCTACGACACGGCGCCGACGGTCCTGCGGATGCTGGGGTTGCCGATACCGGAAGGACTGGACGGGCGACCGATCGAAGGGCTGAGAACGCACCCTGATGTGGGGCGGTGAGGGGGGCGGTAGCGGATCGCGTCCGGGGCCATCGGACCCGGGGCGCAATCCCGCACACCCGGCTTGGGCAGGAGGGGTGCCGCTCCGGTTTGGGCCGCGTTTTTCGCCGCGTCTTGGAGACACGTCGCTGTCACTGTCGTCTGGGCGCGGTGATGATCCCGCCCTACCGCTGGGGATATCCTTTTGAACGGGCCCGCGTGATGTGTATACTGGAACCATCCGGAGGCGCCACGATGCGCGGTCGGCGCAGGCATCGAAGCGGGCGCGTCGTGTGTATGGGTAACACGTACGGTGGATCAAGAAGGAGGCTGGTATGGGAAGGCAACTGACGGCGGTGTTGTGCGTTGCGGCCGTAGTGGCGGCCATGACGCTGCCCGGCACGTTGGCCGCGGCAGAGACGCTCTTCGAGAGCTTCGAGGGCAACTTCGGCCCTTGGCGACCCAACGCGTACATGCCCCGGCTGTGGCACGTCACGCCGAGCCGGGCGGTCGCGTTCGACGGGATCTGGTCGCTGGACTTCACGGCCGACGGGCTGAGCGACGACGGGACGGTGTGGATGGTGCGGGAGCTGGCGCTGCCGGCGGGCACGTGGACGATCGGGCTGGAGTTCACGGTGAGCACCCTGCCGGGCATCCTCAACCAGTGGCCGGCCTTGGGGTTCATCGGGCTGTGGGAGCCGCTGGTGGAAACGGACTTCACGCAGACCCCTGAAGGGCAGAATTTCGGCGGGATCATGGGCGACGGGTCGAGGACCTATTCGATGGAGCGGACGCTGCAGGTGTCGTCGGACACGACGGCTTACGTGGCGTTCGGGTACACCATCACCTGGGAGACGGTGCGCACGCACTATTTCGACTCGGTGACGCTGACGGGCGTGCCGGTGCAATGCGGCAACGACAAATGCTCGTCGGGCGAGAACCCCTGCAACTGTGCGGTCGACTGTGGGGCTCCGGCCGGCAGCGAGACGCTGTGCGACGACGGTCTGGATGACGATTGCGACGGGTACGTGGATTGCGTGGACTCCGAGTGCAAGGACGACCCGGCGTGCGCGGGGATCGTGTGCGACGGGGACTGGGTCTGCGAGACGGAAGAGCACAGTTGCTACTGCTGGATGGACTGCGATCCGCCGCCGGTGATGGAGACGAGCTGCAGCAACGAGCTCGACGACGACTGCGACGGGATGACGGACTGCGACGACTTGCTGGAGTGCACCTTCTCACCCGATTGCATGAGCACCGGCTGCGACATGGACGGCGTGTGCGAGGTGGACGAGGACTGCATCAACTGCCCGACCGACTGCATCAGAGGTGGCGGGACGATCTGCGGGAACGGGGTGTGCGAGCCGGCCGGCGGCGAGGACTGCGTCTCCTGCCCGGGGGACTGCAACGGCAACCAGGGCGGGGCCGTGAAGAAGCAGTTCTGCTGCGGTGACGGCGACGGCGTGAACCCGATCGGTTGCGACGACTCGCGCTGCACGAGCGAGGGGTTCGCGTGCTCGAGCGACCCGGCGCCGACGTATTGCTGCGGCGACGGCTTCTGCGAAGGGGCCGAGGACGGGTTCAACTGCGCGATCGACTGTGGGGCGCCGCCGGTCTGCGGTGACACCAACTGCGATCCGGGCGAGGACCAGTGCAACTGCCTGGGCGACTGCGGCACGCCGCCGGGCACCGAGACGGTGTGCGATGACGGGATCGATAACGACTGCGACGGTCCGGCCGACTGCGCTGACGCCGATTGCACGGGCGACCCGGCCTGTCCGCTCTGCGATAACGACGGCGTGTGTGAGACGGATGAGGACTGCGTGACCTGCCCGAACGACTGCGACGGCAGGCTGGACGGTCCGGCGAAGAAACAGTTCTGCTGCGGCAACGGCGTCCTGGAAGGCCCGGAAGGCGACGGCAGCATCTGCGACGGGAATCCGTAGGCGGCGCCCGCCGGGCGAAGTCCACTTGGCGACGCGCTGCGTGGCGCAGAGCCCAGGCCATGGGCGCGAGGCAGGAGAGGGCGCGGGTGTGTCCGTGACTCTCGCGGGGATCATGATGCGCGCGGCGCCGCTCGCGGCACGGCGGAGGATGCGAGCCTCTTGGCGCACTGGGGCTATCACCGGCAGTGGGTAAGGGCACGGGTCGCGTTGGTCGGCAGCGGCGTGGCGCTGGCGGTGAGCTTGCCGCAACTAGGGACGTCCTGGGCGATAGTAGTCGCCCTTTGTTCGGCGCCCGTGTTTGTCACCTCTCTTTGTTACGCGGGCCATCGGTGGTATCAGCAGACCCTGCTGTTGCCGATGTTGAGAGCCCGCATGCGAGTGCGAGCCTACCGGCGCGCGTACGTCACGATCTACGCAGTTGAGTGCTCCCGGGAGGAACAGGAGGAGGTAACGAGTATCGAGGAGGTGCGCGTGCGCGATATGGAAAAGGCGGCTCAGCGGGTGCTGGAGTCAGACGAAAGGCCTCCTCGGATCCGCGTTATCTGCTTCGGAAAGGCGGCTCGCGTCGAGTTGATGCCAAGGAGGATCGCCAAGCTTCTGCGAAGCGAGTTCGGCCAAGCGGTCTGGAACGGAAAACTCAATGCGGCTGTGCTGTTTGCCGGCTGGACGGACCCCGCTCACCGGATCATTGTCCACGAGCTGACGCACGCACTGATCGACCATCTGAGCCATGGTTTCCCCTACCCAGATGCGCTGATGGAGGGCCTGGCGCGCTGCTGGGACGGAATGCCGCCGGACGAGAAAGAACAGGCCCACGGCACGGGCGACCGCGAGGACGAAAGCCAGAACGTCCCGCCCTATTGGGACGATGCCAACGTGCTGTCGATCCACGAGCTTCTCACCGATCCGAAGGAAATATGGCAAGACCACCAGGAGGGCGCGCGGCTCACCGATCTTTCCTCCTGGATGCTGGCGTATCTCGCCAGACTGGTGCCTGCGCACGAGCGCCTGGGCAGGATGTTCGCGGAACTCCGAAAAAGGAAGATCCGAACAGGTAGCGGAGTCTATGAGTGGCTTCTGGAAGCGTCGGGTCTCGGCGCGAACGAGCTGGAGGCCGGATTCCGCCACTTCTGTACGACGGGCGAAATGGAACAGGAACAACCGTCCGGGCGTTGAAGGATCGCTCGCGCAGAGCCCGAAACGTGGGCCACCACGACACCATTAAATCAGGACCGGTTTGCCGAGCTTTCTTCGGACGGCGGCGATGTGGCCGGCGTGCATCAGCTCGTGGGTGCCGACGTGGCGGAAGACGGCGGCCACGGTTCGGGCGTAGCGGTGCATGGATTCGGGGACGGGCTCGTCCAGCTCGTCGTCCGTCATCGCGTCGAGTGCGGTGAGGATGGTCGACCGGTCGGTCTCCAGCAGTGCCAGGGACTCGTCCTTGGTCTTGAACAGCTTTGGATCGTCCGATCGACTGGTCTCGCCGGTGTAGTTGTCGACGAAGCCGGGCGGCAGGTCGGGCATGCTGACGTCGATGCGCGTCATCAGGCTGTGCTCGGAGCGGATGAGGTGGCCGAGCATCCAGGCCACGTGGTTCATCTCGGGGATCGGGCGGACGAGCAGATCGTCGTCCGTGAAATCGCTGAGATAGGCCCTGGTGACCCGGCGGGCGAACTCGATCACGTCGCAGAGGACTTCCTTGGCGGTCATGTGGTTGTCCTTTCTCGGCTTGATCCGGCTCAGTCGGTCTTGTATCGGTGTTTGGCGGTACAATCAAGCGCGGGACCGAACGGCGGCGAGACATGCTGACCATTGACGGATCACGAGGCGAGGGCGGCGGGCAGATTCTGCGGACGTCGCTCGGGCTGTCGCTGGTGACCGGGAAGCCGTTCCGGATCGAGAAGATCCGGGCGAACCGGCCCAGGCCGGGGCTGATGCGGCAGCATTGGACGGCCGTTCGGGCGGCCATGCGGGTCGGCGGGGCCGAGGCGGAGGGGGCGGAGATCGGATCGACGGCGCTGACCTTCGCACCTCAGCGTGTGACGCCGGGCGAATACGAGTTCTCGGTCGGGTCGGCCGGGTCGGTTACGCTGGTTCTGCAGACGGTGCTGCCGGCGCTGCTGACGGCTTCGGGGCCGTCGCGGCTGACGCTGGAAGGTGGGACGCACAACCCGTTCGCCCCGCCGTTCGATTTTCTGGCGCGGGCGTTTGTGCCGATCATCAACCGGATGGGGCCGACGGTGTCGGCGGAGTTGCAGCGACCCGGCTTCTATCCGGCGGGCGGGGGCAGGATGACCGTGCAGGTCGAGCCGTGCGAGCGGCTGCGGGCGATCGAGCTGCTGGAGCGTGGCGAGGTCCGCGGCCGACGGGCCCGGGCGATCGTGGCCAATCTGCCGCAGCACATCGCCGAGCGCGAACTGCACGTGATCGAGCGGCGACTGGACTGGGAGCGGTCGTGCCTGCACGTTGAAGAGGCCGATGCGGCCGGCCCGGGCAACATCGTCATCATCGAGATCGAGTGCGAGCACATCACCGAGGTGTTCACGGCGTTCGGCGAGCGGAAGAAGCGGGCGGAGGACGTGGCCAGAGGGGCCGCGAATGAGGCCCGGCGGTATCTGGCGGCGGAGGTTCCGGTGGGCGAGCATCTGGCGGATCAGCTGTTGGTCCCGATGGCGTTGGCCGGCGGCGGGCGATTCAAGACGTTCGAGTTGTCGGGCCACGCGCAGACGAACATCGAGGTGCTGGGCGAGTTCCTGGAGTGCACGGTGGGCGCGGAACGTTGTGGTCCGCATGAATGCGTGGTCGAGGTGACGTAAGCGTTGGATCGTCGGCCGGCCGCTGCGTCGAATGTCTTATCCCGTCCACAGTTCCTTTATGCCGACCGGGTGCCCGCCGATTCGGCGTCTCTGGCACGACATAGTCCGCGCGAACTGAAGTTCGCGGCTCGTGAATCGGCGAAGTGAATCGGCGAAGTCATCGTGGAACCGGTGTTACGGGACGCGTTTGTAGGGGTTGTGCTCGTGCGTGTCGGGGATCACGGGGCAGAGGACCCAGGTTTTGTGGGCCGGGACGGTTACGTGGATAGTGCCGCATTCCTGCTGGACTTCCGTGCCGCTGAGCTCGTCGCGCAGCGGCACCCAGTTCATCAGGCTCGAGTCGCGGAGGTTGATGACGTCGGTGATCTGCTGGGCGGTGGGATTGGCGATGATGACTCGGGTCTCGGCCACCCGGTCGGTTCGGCGCATGAAGGCGAGGAGCTTGTCGGAGTCGAGCAGCAGGAAATCGCCGATCTTCAATGCCCGGGCGGCCCGGCGCATGGCCACGAGCTTGCGGAACCGCTTGAGTTCGGGGTTTTCGTCGCGGACCAGCTCCCAGCGCATGGGGCCGCGTTGCTCGGGATCGGTACGCCCGGTCATGCCGAGCTCGGCGCCGTAGTAGACGTTCGGTGAGCCGGGCAGGGTGAACTGAAGGATCTGGGCCATTCGCCGCTGCCAACCCTTGGGCAGTATGGTCTTGAGTCGCGGGAGGTCGTGGTTGTCCAGCAGGAGCCAGGCCTTGAGGATGGGTTCGAGGCCGGCGTCGGCGACCATGCGCTCGAGCATTCGGCCGGCGTGTGCTCCGGAGATGCGCCCCTCGACGAGGTGCATGATGATCTGCCGGGCGTGGAAGTTCATGACGCCGTCGACGGCGGGCGACCAGGCGGCGGGGTAATTCCAGATCTCGCCGACCACGAGCGAGCCGGGTTTGGCCTCGTGGGCGGCGCGGGTCAGGTCACCCAGAATGTCGAAGCCGATGTCGGCGGCCACGTCCAGGCGCCAGCCGTCGACGCCGTCGCGGAGGTAGCCCTGGACGACCGAGTCGGGGTCGCCGAAGAGGCGGGCCCGCAAGGCCGGGTTCTCCAGGCGCAGCTCGGGCAGGTTGGGCACGTCGGCCCAGGCGCGGTAGCCGAGCTTGTACTGCGAGCCGATGAAGAACCAGTCGCGATACGGGCTGTTGGGGTCGGCCATGGCCTGCTGGAACCAGGGGGCGGTGCGGCCCATGTGGTTGAAGACGCCGTCGAGGACGAGGCGCATGCCGCGTTGGTGCACCGCGTCGGCCAGTGCCCGCAGGTCGTGGCGCGTGCCGTACTCGGGCGAGACTTCGAAGTAGTTCTGGGCGTCGTACTTGTGGTTGGTGCAGGCCTTGTGGATGGGGTTGAGGTAGAGCACGTCCATGCCGAGATCGACGACGTAGCCGAGCCGGGCCTGAAGGCCGGGTAGTACTACAACGCTAACACTTTGGCGACTTGCAGGTGCGTATGCTCTTCAGATGTATCCCAATCCCATGTAAACGCCGGATAGTTCGCTTTCGATGCGAACGTCGAGCGGCGGCGTTCCGCTCCTGTGTTATGGCCAATTGCGCGGCAATCGATTCGGCCCGTTGCCGCGAGCAGCGGCCACCGCGAATCCAGACAGGAAGCAGGGCTCGCGTGGCCAAGCGCACCTGGCAGATCGTCAGCTCTGGGTTTTTCCCCCCGGTGGGCCAGCCAGAATTCCGCCAGGAACAGATGACTGATGCAGGTCAGGATCAGATGACGCACGATCGAGGGATATTTGCGGACCTCGAAGTGGTCCAGGCCCAGTTCCGTCTTGCTGTCCTCGAACAGCCGCTCGATATGCCAGCGGCTGAAGGCCACCGTCAACAGAATCTCCAACGGCGTCGACTCGGGGGCGTTGCTCAGAAAGAACTTGACCTCGTCGAACTTCAGTACACTCCGGGCCACGATCAGATGGTGCGGCCGCGACGGCAGGCCATTCTCGTCCTTGATCCAGAATGCAATCCGCTTCACTTCCCACACCATCGGTCCTTTGCTGCCGTCCTTGACGCGGAACCTCTCCCAGGGAACCTTTCGCAGGACCGGCGAATGCTTCAGGATCTCTCGCACCTCGGCGGCCGGCGTGTTGCGCACCTTCAAGCGCGGCAGCTTGCGGCGTCGCCCCGGGCCCTTGTACCGGGCGTGCTCTCGATAGAGAACCTCGGGCGGTCGCGTCCAGCCCACGAAGTCGGTCGGGACCTCGGCCACGTAGTTCTGGGCCAGACCGTCCAAAGCCCGCAGGAAGGGGGGCTTTCCGCCGTATCCTTCGTCGAAGGTCAACCACGAGAACCGGACGCCGTTGCCCACAGATCGCTGCACCTGGCTGAGAGCAATCTGCCACTTGGGGCGGTAGACCACGTCGTCGGGGATGCCCGCCGCCCGGCAGCGGGCTCGATTCTCATGCCACGTCTCTTCGGGGAGATACAGTTCCCCATCGAGCAGGGTGTGGAAGTCACCGCCCACGTAGCCGAGGTGCACGCTGACCACGCAGTTGTCCAGCTTGCCGCGGCTGCCACAATATTGCCGCTGCACGCAGGCAGTCTTGTTGCCTTGCTTGTGGAAGCTGGTCTCGTCGAGCACCCCGATGCTGTGCGGATGGGGATGCCCGCGGGCGATGCGCCGCTGGACTTGGTCACGGGCAGCCGGATCGTCCCACTTCAGCATGCTCAGGAACTCCTGCAGCGTGCGGGGCGGGACGCCCGCCGCGTCGGCGATCGGCTCGACGCTCTTGCGGTCCAGGTCGCCCAACTGACCCGAAACGTAAGTGTCCAGGTGGGAACGGTTTGTGACCCGCCCCATGCAGCCGTCGAACTCGTGAAGATACTCGGTCAACATCGGTCTGATTCGAAGAATGATCTCGGCGTCCATGCCCCTGGCCCCCTGTGTTCGAGTTCCACTCGAACCTCCCATCGGCTGGCCGCCTGAGGCTTCTTGAGCATTCTTAGCGTTGTAGTACTAGACTCACCGTCACTCTCCTTCACATTCCCGCGTTGCTTCCTGCGCTGACCCTTCAACTCAGGCCCCTTCCCTCGGCGGTCGTTACCCGCTTCCTCGGTACTATGGGCCCGTCCGACTCCCACCCCGGCCCGGCCT
>DATKXO010000423.1:0-3989 GCA_035528995.1 Phycisphaerae bacterium
TCCCGAGCCGATGACGCTGGTCCTGCTGGGCGTGGGCGGCGCGGCCCTGCTGCGTCGTCGTCGCCGGTAGTCGGCAGGCCGTTCGGTAGTACGCTGCAAACAACGCGGCGGCTTCCCGGAAGCAACCCGGGAAGCCGCCGCTGTTTTTTTTTGCGCCGGGGATGTCGTTGCGGGACGAGGAGAGGAACACGAATCACGCGGATGGCGACGAATCGCGACAGATACAGCCTTCTCAGAAGCAACAACGCAATCATCCGTGCAACTCGTCCTGATCACTGTGATTGGCGTTCTCTCTCCGGCAGTGCCGGGGCGGGATCCTGGGAGGCACGGCAGCGCCCGGCTGCTCCGACCCTTATCCGGAAAAGAGTTACATGTGCCGGCTATTGTGTCCTTGACGGACTGGGGGACCTGATGTACAATACCGCCAACTCGGTTGGATTCGGGCCATATCGCCAACGAACGGAGTTGCCGAGCTTGGCTGTTCCTGTCTTACGAGCGTTCTTTTCCTTCTAGCAGTTTGGTTGTCGTGGCGGAAACGGAGGCACCTGTGCCAGGACCCCGCTGACGGCATTCCCGGCACATCCTCGTCGGTCTTCCGCGCCACAGGCAACGTCGTGATTCGGCCCGAGCGTCCACGGGGGCGCTTGCGGGCATATCGGATGGCCTTCTTCCATTGTCCTTCGGGGAGAACAGAAAGGAGTAAGCACATGAGGAGGTACGTAAGGGTACTACTGGCTCTGTGCCTGGGCCTGTCGACTGCCGCGTGGGCGGAAGACTACACGTGGATCAGTAACTCCGGCGACTGGTCCGAACTGCTCAACTGGCAGCTCGGCGACGGGAGCACCCCCACGGTGCTGCCCGGCGCGACGGACAACGTGACGTTCTCGAGGCCGGACATCGGCGGCAACACCGACATCACGGTGGACGTGGACCCCACGGTGGCGAACCTGACCATCGGCGGGGGGGCGCGTTGGCACTTCAACCAGGACAGTGACGGGTCGACCGTGACCGTCAGCGGCACGGCGGACTGCGGCGACGTGGGCTACCTGAGCCAGTTCCAGCCCGTTCTGACGGGCGGGGCGTCGTTGGACTTCCACAGCACCACCGCCGGCGGATGGTCGTATGGCCTGAACTTCAGCAATGCCGGCAATAGCTACACCGGGCAGACCATCGTCCAATCCGGGTACATCGCGATGACGTCGATCGGGACGGGCACCGTGAGGGTGGAGGGCGGGAACCTGCTTCAACTGGCCACCTGGGATACGGACATCACGCTGGCCGGTGGGGCATACGGCATGCCCAGCGAATGGCCGTTCAGTGTCAGCGGCCTCACCAATGCCGGCGACCTCACGCTCGAGGCGGATGCCACGCTGTTCACCAGCAACAACTTCGACCGGGACTGGACGCTCAGCGGCACCATCTCCGGGCCCGGCAAGCTCACTTACGACGCCCGGCGCACGGGGCCCTCCGATGGCTCGAAGCTGACGCTGAGCGGGGTCAATGACTTCTCGGGCGGGCTGGAGGTCGTCTCCGGCAGGCTGTACGCGACGGTCTACGAGGCGCTGGGTACCGGGACGGTGCACGTCCGCGCGGGCGCGACCAACGCCGGCGGGCTGGCGATCATGGCCGACCCGGTCCCCGTCGAGGGCGAGAAGCCGGCGACGATCATCGCCGAGCCCGGCGGATGGGTGGTGCCCCAGCAGACCGGCTCGGACATGACCTTCCCGCTGATCCTCAACGGCGGGACGCTGATGGGGCCGGGGATCCACTATTCCGACTGGGGCAACGCGACGCACAACTCGGCGGATCCCGTGGCCTTGACAGCCGACTCCTTCCTCGGCAACGGCGAGAGCGGCAGCACCCTGACGGTCAAGTCGCAGATCGTCGAGCAGGGCGGCAGCTTCAGCCTGACCAAGAACCTCGGCACGGGATTGGTGGTGCTGGACAACGCCGACAACCAGTACAGCGGCGGAACGTACGTGACGATGGGCACCCTCCGGGCCGATCAGCCGGGCGCCCTGGGCACCGGGCCGGTGCTCGCCAAGGGCGGCACCCTCTGGACCCATTCGGATGGGTGCCTGGATTCAGTCGACTCCGTGATGATTGACGAGGGTGGGGCGATCAACCTGGATTCGAACGAGACCGCCGTCATCCAAGTGCTGCCCGGCGGCACGTTCGAGATTTCCGGCGGGTGCAGTACCACCCCGGACTACACCCCCGCGGGCAACATCCAACTGTCGGCCGGGTGCGTGCTCGGGGACCTGAACGGCAACCCCGAGCCGACGTTGACCGACTTCCTGCCGGGCGATGGCGGACACGGCGCGTTCATCATGGGCACCGGCGACGTGACAGTCGGCGGGACGTCGATCTACCGGGGCCTGGCTGTGGCGCCGAACAGGAACCTGATCTACAGCGGAACGGTGGACGAGGCTTCCGGCGGCACGGGCGGCGTGGGCTTTTTGGCGATGAGCAACGCCTCGTGGACGTATGACAACGCCCGCCTTCTTCCCCAGTCGGGCAACACCATCAAGTTCTACGGTGCCGGCACGCACAGGCTGAACGCCACGACCGTTTACGGCGGCAACCTGGAGATGGAAGGGCCGGGCACGATTCAAATCAACCAGGGCAACGCCCTGGCGGCCGGGTTGACTTTGGATGTCAACAACGGTCACCTGGACCTCAACGACCCCGACGCCCTGGCGGGCGCGACGGTGAACATCAACGCCGGCGCCGGGTTCATCGCGGACCTGACCCCCTCGAGCCTGGGTACCTTCACGGTCAATTCCGGCGGCGCGATCGACGCCTGGAACGGCGACCACAACGACTATCTGGCCGGTCTGTCGTTCACGATGGAGAAGAACTCCCAGTACATGCTGCGGTGGTACGGCATGATGGACGGCGCGGGCGACCTGCCGGGCGCCGGCATGGCGGACTACATTCACTACTTCGGCGGCAACGTCACGGGCAACACGTTGGGCGACAGGGTGATGCGCCTTGCCAACGACACCCGCCTGACCACCTGGTGGACCGGCGGGACCAACGACGGGAAGTTCAACCCGGTTCTGGATGACCACACATACGGTAGTCCTCCGAGGACCGGCGTTATCGCCCTGGCCCCCGACGCCACACAGGCGCGGATTACCTGCCCGAGCGGCATGCCCAGCCCCAGTGAGTTCCTCATCGAGGCCACGATCAACCTGACCGGCAGCGGCGGCGCCGCCGGCACGATCGGCACGCTGGTCATCGGCGACCCGAATGACTTTGACGTCTTCGGGCGCGCCCAGGGCAACTTCACCACCGTCAGCCAGGACGGCAGCGTGTACTTGGGCTACGGCAACAACAACAACGTGATCGGCGCCATCGACGTCCAGGCCGGGCGGCTGCACGTGAACGACATGGTCCAGATGGGCGGCGCTGAGGCCGTACACGTGGCCGACGGCGCGACCTTCCGTGCCGATCAGAACGTCAGCACCGCCGCGGTCTTCGGCGGCGACGGCACGGTGGACATGGGCGGCGGCAGCATGACGCTGACGCTGTCCCCGGCTGAGGGCGTCGCCGCCGGCTTCGCCGCCAGCGGTGTCCTGGACGTCGACGCCAACGTGTCGCTGATGGCCTACGCCGGCACCACCCCGTCGAATCCGTCGGTGGCGGTGAGGGTGACCGAGGCCAGCCGGACGGCGACGGTCGCCAGCCAGGTGGCCGTCAGTGGGAACGTCGTCTCCGACCAACTGGACGTGAACGTCCTGCTGGGGGTTCCGTCGGCCAACCTCAATCCGGCCATGATGGCGGACATGCCGATCCTGACCGGTGCGTCCGTCACCACGGGCACGGTGAACGTCGTCATGGGCGAGACCATCGGCGTCCCCGGCGACAATCACTGGAATCTGAAAGCCGGTGAGGTCGGCTACGACGCGACGTCAGGCGTGGACCTGGTCCTCGTCGGCGCCTCCATCGAGTGGACGGCCGTGCCGGGCAACGCCAACCTGGAC
>DATKXO010000424.1:0-3269 GCA_035528995.1 Phycisphaerae bacterium
CCCCGGAGGGGCGGTAGGAGTTAGCCGGCGGCGTGAGCCGCCGGTGAGAGGGGCACGATGTTTTCAGCCCCGAAGGGGCGAAAGGATGAGCGCGATCCTCCCGTTCCTGTCGCCCCTGCTATGTAGCGGGGCGTCAACCAGTATTTTCGGACAGGATTGTTGTGAACGCTGATCACGTGCAACCTGCTATTCGATCGTCCGCGTTCTTCTCGCGGAGATCACTCTACCTAAACGCCAGGGACGGATCACTCTTCGGGTCGGGCTGTCAGCCCAGGGGCAAAACGGTCTCGTCCCTCGTGATCGGCAACGGATCGAACGTTCTCCAATCCTTTCCTTTTGAACAACGTTTTTCTGTTGTTTTACGCCGCTGTGGACGCAACTTTCAGGCGTTGCTGGGCGTCCAGGCCGGCGTGCCACATCCAAATCGCCATCGTTCGCATCCTCGCCACCACGGCGATCTTCTTGTGCTTCGGATTCCTCGCAACCAACCGCTGGTAGGCGGTCTGTTCGCTCACCACCGATCCCAGACGCGACCATACTGCCTGGCAGAGCACTTTGCGAACGCGCGAGGGACCTTGGTGCGTAATGTGTCCCTTCCGATCGTCGGCCTCGCCACTTTCCTGACTGCTCGGAGTCAGCCCCAGGAACGAGCCCACCTCGCGACGATTCGAAAAACGGCTTAGATCGCCCAGTTCCGTCAGGAACACCATCGCCGTCAGCAGTCCAACACCTTTGTAGGCACGCAGCGCTGCCACTGGGCCAGCGTACCGGTCTGTTCGCGCCAACGTCCGAACCTGTTTGTCCAACAACTCAATCTCTCTCGACAACCAGTCCAACTGACGCAGCAGACTAGCCAATGCCATCCCAGCGCCGCCCGCCAGATACGCTTCGGCCAGGTCGTGCAGCCAGCACCAGTACTCGCACGTCCACGGCGACGCCGGCGCCATCGAGTTCTCGATTCCGTTGCGTTTGAGCAGCCAGCGAATCTGCGTCTTGACGGCCGAACGCTTCTCGGCGACATTCAGTCGCCGGCGAACCAGTTCCCTGTCGTCACGCGTCTGGCAGTCGGGCACCCATACCGAAGGCAATTCGACTCCCGCCATCAAGTGCGCCCGCAATATGTCCAGCACGCGCTGGGCGTCGCGCTCGTCGGTCTTGCGCCGCCGGTGCTTGACCGAGCGCTCGATTCGCGTCGGCGCCAACACATGACATTCGATTCCCGCAGCCGTGAGCTCGTCACACAGAACGAACCCCGATCCCGATGCCTCGTAGGCGAAAACAATCCTCGCCCCACCTGCCCGCCTCGCCCGAGATCGCAGGTCTTCGATCACCTTCCGCCGGGACGAACGATCATTCGGCCAACTGCGCATTGTGGCTTTGCCTCGGTTCTGGGCCATTTTCAGCAGCATCGTCCTGTCGTGCAAATCGCAGCCCACCATGATAAACTTGTCCATAGCCAGTCTCCTTCAGAGGTAAGGTTGGAAAACGTTCGAACGCCAAAACTGAACTTTTCCGCCTTATCCTGTCCGAGACTGGCTGCTTTTGCTACATGGTATCTCCGGGGCTTGGAGGGGGGAGGGGCCCGCCTTCCGGGGCCTCACGGCCCCGGCTAAATTCTTGCGCCCCTTCGGGGCTGGCGAGCGTCCCAGGCCCGGGAGAGCGGCTCGGCATTGGTGCCACGCTCAAGCGGCCGCGTGCTTGAGCGTGCCCCGGTTTCAATCGCGCGGGGGCGAAGAGAAAACGTGGGTTGCTGCGCAAGCCAGCCTACGCGGTGAATCGTCAGCGAACACGGCTTGCGAGCAAGCCGTGGCAGCCTCATTCCATGACAGGTGGCTGCGAGCAGCCACCCTACTGCCTCCCCGGCCGTCAGACGCCGGTGACGGCCACGTTGAAATCGCCGTCGACGAAGGGGGCGCCTTCGGTGACCGCGATGACGTTGCCGTTGGCGGTGAAGGGGGCGATGGACTCGGCGGCGATGACGCCGTATGCGTCGGCCGGCGCGCCGCCACCGCCGGCCTCGTAGCTGCCGAACCTAATCGACAGAATGTCGCCGCCCAGGCCGACGTCGTCGCCGGTGAAGAACAGCCCGTCGATCCCGGGATTGACCCCCACGCCCAGCAGGCTGGAGCCGCTCATCTGGCCCCGCAGGACGAAACTGGCCACGTGCCCGGGTTTCCACGTCTCGTCGCCGGTATTGAACAGCTCGTCGACCCCCAGGTCCACGCCGCTGAAGATGACGCTGTCGACCATATCGCCGACCTGAATCCTGCCCGTGAACGTGTCGGAGACAGCGACGGAGTTCGTCATGCCGCCCCGCAGCACGAGCGAGCCAAGCGAGATCGGGTCGATCGTCGAGTCCACAATCCTCGGCGTAATCAAGATCAGCGTGGCGGTGTCGGTTCGAATCGTATTGTTGCGGAACAGGCGGCCGAGGACCCTCAGGTGGCCCAGCAGGGGCACGTTGATCTCCGAATCCTCCACGTGAGACCGCCCAGATCCCACGGCGAGCATCTGGCCGTCGGCGACCGTGATCACGCTGTTCAGCACGTCGCTGCGGAATTGCAGCGACCGCACGACGTTCATGTCGATCGTGGCGCCGGTGACCGGGCCGTTGATCGTGGCTTTCCTGCCGACCTGATCGCTGACCGTAATCGTCCCGCCGTTCACGCCGCCGCGGATGTTCAGGATGTCGGTGCGTTGGACCTGCAGGTCCATGTTGATGGTGTCCGGGAGGGAAATGACCGGTACGACGTTCAACGTCACGCCCGTGTCCTCCAACCGCTTCTGAACGGTGAAGCGGTCTGTTTGCAGGACGTCGATGGTGGCGTCCTGGGATTCCCGGACCGTGACCCGGGGGGCCGAGAGAATGTTCACCTGGACGTTGCCCTGCAGGGCGCGCAGCGTAACCGAGGTGTCGATCAGTCCGAAGTCGTGCACCCCCCCCGAGACCCAATTGGCCCTGATGCTGCGGGCCTGGTCGATGGTCGTATCGGAGCCGAAGAGGCCGTCGAACTGCACCCCGCGGACGGCCTGGCCGATGATGACCGGCGTGTTGAACAGCGGCTCTCTGAACTGGACGGCGCCGTCCACGAATCCGAGGGCGACAGTGCTGTCGCCCACCTGGCCGCCGAAGCGAACGTTCCCGGCGACGAAGGCGAAATCAATCCCGGTTGCGACCACGTCGTCCCTGAACTCGACGATCCTCGCCTCGATCGTGACCTGCAGGTTGCTCGGGTCGACGATGCCCAGGAACCGCAACATGCGGACCG
>DATKXO010000425.1:0-6690 GCA_035528995.1 Phycisphaerae bacterium
TTCACACACGGTATGCACTTCACCAGCGGCGGCGCGTTCACGTTCAGTTGCCCGTGGTTTGCCTACACCTGGTGGCCGACCAAGGACGTCAACGACGACAAGGCGACTGCGGAGTTGTGGTTCACGGTTCCCGACGACCTGGTCGTGGTGTCGAACGGGCTGCTGGTCGGCGTAGACAACCTGGGCGACGGCCGCAAGCGCCACCGCTGGGAAACGAACTACCCGATAGCGCCATATCTGATCAGCCTGGCAGCGGCCCACTACTCGGTGGAGACCGGCACCTACACGTGTGACGGCAGGTCGATGCCGCTTGAGCTCTATCGGGCGCCTGCGTCGCTCCTGGAGGACCTCCAGGACATGCTGGACGTCTTCGGCCGGCGCTATGGGCTGTACCCGTTCATCGAGGAGAAATACGGCATCTACCGCATCTACGGGTACGCGGGTGGGATGGAGCATCAGACCATCACGGCCCAGAGTGCGTTTGGCGAGTTCCTGACCGCCCACGAACTGGCCCACCAGTGGTGGGGTGACATGATTACTTGCGCCACCTGGCACGACGTCTGGCTTAACGAGGGCTTCGCCACCTACTCCGAGGCAATCTGGGCCGAGGGCAAACCCGGCGGCGGATCGCAGCAGTACCACGCCGCGATGGCGTCGAACCGACCAAGCCGCGTCGATGACAGCGTCTACTGCTACGACATCTCTGATGTCGGGCGGATATTCTCGGGAGACTTCTCCTACTGCAAAGGGGCGTGGGTGCTGCACATGCTCCGCCACGTCGTTGGGAACGCCGCGTTCTTCGACATCCTCGCCGCCTACCGGGCGACCTTCGAGTATGCCAGCGCCACCACGGATGATTTTCAGACGGTCGCCGAGCGCGTCTACGGCAAGGACCTCGACTGGTTCTTCGACACGTGGATCTACGACATCGGCGCGCCGGCGTACGAATACGCCTGGCGACAGGAGGCGGTAGGGGAGTGCAACTACCTCGAGCTCTACGTGCGCCAGGTGCAGCACCCCGACTACCCGGTCTTCCCGATGCCGATCGACATCATTACCACCAGGGACGGCGACAAGACAACCTACGTGGTGTGGAACAACGAACGGGCCGAGCACCTGCTTTTGCCAACAACCGGTCCGATCGATGGCCTGGCGTTCGATCCTGACCACTGGATCCTGTCAGATCCCGAGGACGCCCGGCAGGTCGCGTTTGTTGAGGGACCGCCGAAGGTGGTGGACGTTACGCCAGCTCCCGGCAGCCTGGTCGAACCGCGCGATCCGCCCTGGATCACGGTGCAGTTGCACAAGGACGTCCGGGCTGACGCGGCGCACTTCGCGCTGGTCGGCGGCGCGACCGGCCCGGTCGCGTTCTCGTTCGCGTATGACGGCATAACGCAAACGGCGACCCTCACGCCCGACACCCCGCTGCCCGCTGATGACTACACGCTCACTGTCACCGACCAGATCGTGGACGTGGCGGCCGGGCTTGCACTCGATGGTGAAGTGCTCGATCCCCGCGACCCCGCCGCGCTGCCCAGCGGCAACGGTCTGCCCGGCGGTGCCGCTATCGTCGAGTTCACCGTCCTGGTCGGCGGCGACCTCGACGGCGATGGCGACGTCGATCACGCCGATCTGGGCATCTTCCTCAGCGACTGGGGCTGCACCGGCCAGGATTGTGTGGGCGACATCGACGGCGACGGCGACACCGATCACGCCGACCTGGGAATCCTGCTCGCCAACTGGGGCTACGGAACCTGACCCACCTGCCGTCCCCGCGACCCGCGTTCGCCGTAGAATGCCCCCATGCTGGAGCGTATTCGAATCGCGCTTGTGGGGCCGAGCGGCCCAGCGAACGTCGGTGCCGTTTGCCGCATAATGGCCAACATGGGCCTGTCCGACCTGGTCCTGGTCTCCCCGCGTTGCGACCCGCGTGACGAGCAGGCGCTGGCGTATGCCGCCCACGCCCGGCCGCTGCTCGAATCTGCCCGAGTGGCGGACACGATCCCCCAGGCACTTGAGGGGTGCGTCAAAACCTTCGCCGCCACGTCCAAGAGCGGGCTTTACCGTCGGCAGGCGGCCATACCGGTTAGGGCGGCGGCCCACGACGCCGTCGAGCACACGGTCGCTGGCCCGGTCGCCTTCGCGCTCGGACCTGAGAACCACGGGTTCGTAACCCGCGAACTGCTGCACTTCGACCGCGTGGTCACCATCCCCAGCGACGGGGCCTATCCGGTCCTGAACCTGGCGGCAGCGACGGCCATCATCTGCTACGAGCTACGTCAGGCCCACCTCGCCGCCCAGGGGCGACTGCCGAAACCCGACCTGCCAAACGTGGCCCCCGATCAACGAAAACAGGTGCTGTTCGACAAGCTCTTCGACGGGCTCGACCGCATCGGGTTCTTCGACACCCAGCAGAACCCTGACCACCTCAAGCACGCCCTGCGCCACCTGTTCGGCCGACTGGACATGACGATCAACGAGGTGGATATCCTGATCGGCATGGCCTGCCAGATGCGCTGGTACGCCGACAACTTCCCCCGACCGAGCGACCCGCCGCGTTAAGCCGTCAGCGTCACTTGCATGGCTAACTTGTCATTCCGAGAAGCCCTTCGACGTTGCTCAGGGTAAACTCCGCGCCGAGGAATCTTACGCAATCGCGCGTTCGGGCCAGATCCCTCCGCGCGTCCGCCGTTGGCGGACGCGGTCGGGATGACAACTGAGCCTACTCACTTTCCTGACGCTCACCCGCGTTAAGCCGTCAGCCTGTGGCGGTTTCCAGGTATCAGCATCACGTGGTAGTATGCTGTCGCCTCGCTCGCCCGACAGGGCTTAGCCTTGTCAGCCCTTGGTCGGACGTGCGTGGTCTGTATGGGATTGAGATGAGACGCCTGCTTCTTGCTACCACCTGTCTGGGCTTGATGTGGTGGGGACCGCCCGCGAGCCTGGCCCAGGACGCCGATGCCGTTCAGCGGCTCAAGCGCTTGCACGCCGAGGTGGCTCAACCGGGCAAGGTCCTGTCGATCGAAGAGGGGCGGCAGGCCCTGCGTCGGCTACACGATCTGGACCTGCGCCCGGACGCACTGGCGCCCGAGCAGCGGGCACAGATGGTGCGAATCAAGGTCTATTCCGCGTTGGCCCTCGGCGACGCACGCTTGGCAGCGGGGTATCTAGTCGAGTTGCAGGAACAGTCCCCCGACGAGCGCGAGACCCTGGATGCCGGTTATCTCGCGGCTTGCGCGAGCGGCGACGCCCAACTGGGAGATCAGATGCTCAAGCAGCTACGCCGGCTCACCGGTGCCGATGAGCGTCGGCTGCTTGCCCAACGGCGTCGTTGGCTCCGTGGCGTCGGCACACCGGCCCCGGAAATCACGATTACGACCGAGGACGGGACGGCCGTAACCCCGGCGGAACGCGACGGCGTGGTGTTGGTCATCGACTTTTGGGCCACGCGTTTCCCGCCTTCCGACGACCTGGTCGCGGCGTTTCGACAAGTACACGAGGTCTATCAGAATGACCGAAAGGTCGAGTTTCTGGGCGTCAATACGGACAGCCCAGCGCGCGTCGAGCAAGCCCAGGCGTTTGCGAAAACCACCGGATACCTTTGGAGCCAGCACTACGAGCGCGGTGCGGCGCGGGACGAGAGCGTGCGCAAGGCGTTCGGTGCCGGCAGCCCACCTTGGCAGGTCGTCGTTGACCAATACGGCTACATTCGTGCGGTGGGGGCGGCTGACGAGCCGGGGTTCCAATACGCCCTGCGCGCCGCCGTCGCCGAAGCCAAACGCCGCTACGACCCCGTGCTGGCGCGGACCCGCGATGGCCAGCAGGCCGCCCCGAAGGAGGCCGTGGCCGAGGCGGCCAAGCGCCAAGCACCGGATAAGAAGAAGCCCGCGACCACCGGAGAGCTGCCCAGCAACCCCGAGGCCGCCAGGAAGTTGGGCCTGGCGCGGACGTTCCTGAAAGCCGGTCGGCGCACGGACGCCAAGCGACTGTTCGAGGAAGTCGTGCGTGACTATCCCGGCACGCGCGAGGCCAAGCTGGCCCGGGAGTACTTGGATAACTGGCCGTAGGTAGCCCTGCCCGACGCGGCAGCCTGTGTCGCGGAGCGACAATGATGATCATGGAGCGCGGCGGGATTGGATGGCGACTGAGGAAGCCGTTCATCGCCCTCGCGCTCGTGATCTGCATCGGCGGGGTCGGCTACCACCTGCTCGAGGACGACTGGTCGCTGCTCGACTCGTTTTACATGGCGGTGATCACCGTCACCACCGTGGGCTTGAGAGAGGTGAAACCACTGGACGGCCCGGGCCAGGTCTTCACGATTTTTCTGATCTTCGTCGGCGTGGGGGCCTTCACGTACTTCGCGACCTCCGTGGCGAATTACCTGATTGCCGGCGAACTCAAGGGCTACCTGGAGCTACGCAAAATGCGGAACAAGATCGAACAGCTCAGCGACCACTTCATCGTCTGCGGCTTCGGCCGCATGGGTATTCAGGTCGCCCGCGACTTCAAGCGTGAGCGCCAGCCGCTGGTTGTCGTGGACAAATCCGAGGATGCCGTCAGCCGCGCCGCTGAGCAGGGCTACCTGGCTTCGCTCGGTGATGCCGGCGACGACAACGTCCTCCGCCAGGCCGGGATCGAACGGGCCCGTGGGCTGATCACGGTCATCGACGACGACGCCACCAACCTGATGGTCGTGCTTACGGCCCGGGCGCTGAATGACAAGTTGTTCATCGTCGCGCGGGCCAACGCCGAAATGACCGATTCAAAGCTCGTCGCCGCCGGAGCGAACCGCGTGCTGTGGCCCTACGGGCTCGGCGGCCGGCGTATGGCCCAAATGGCCCTGCGCCCCAACGTGGTCGAGTTCCTGGAGCTGGTCATGCACGACGAGGAGCTGGAGCTGTGCCTGGAGGAGCTGCCGATCGCGATCGAGTCAAAGCTGGACGGTGCCGCCATCGGCCCGGCACGCCTCCGCGAAGCCACCGGAGCGAACATCGTCGCCGTCCGCCAGCGCACCGGCAAGCTGCTGGTCGCCCCCAGGCCGGACACCAGTCTCCAGGCCGGCGACATCGTCGTGGCGTTGGGGACGCGCGAACAGCTCAACCGCTTACAGGCGATGGGCCATTAGCCCGGGCTAATCATCGTCATCCTGAGCGAAGCGAAGGATCTCTTGTCGGATCCAGGGGAGTCTCCGCAGCGTGGGGCGAGATTCTTCGGTCGCTTCGCTCCCTCAGAATGACAGCGCGCTGCGCTCCCTCAGAATGACACTGCTCTGAGCTGGCGCTCATTCCTCCGGGACGACATGCACCCAGCCGTACGGATCCGGCGCATCGCCCACCTGAATAGCCGTCAGTCTCTCGTACAGCGCAACGCAGTAGCGCCCCGGCTTGCCGTCCTTGGAGTAGACGACCTTGCGGTCACGGTAGGTGATCGAGCCGACCGGCGTGATCACCGCCGCGGTCCCGCAACAGCCGGCTTCCTGAAGATCGAAGATCTCTTCCACCGGCATCGGCCGCCGCTCCGGGCGCAATCCCAACTCTTCGGCCAGCGTGATAAGTGACTTGTTGGTGATCGACGGCAGGATCGACTCACTCTCGGGCGTCACGTAGCGACCGTCCTTGGTGATGGCGAAGAAGTTGGCCGGGGCACATTCGTCGATATACTTCTTCTCCTTCGCGTCCAGGAACAGCGCGTCGGCATAGCCCTCCTGCCGGGCCAGCAGGCTGGGGTGCAGCCCGGCGGCGTAGTTGCCGCCGACCTTCACGTGCCCGACCCCGCACGGGGCCGCCCGGTCATACTTGTCCTCGATTTTCAGCGCCATGGGCTTGAAGCCGGTCTTGAAGTACGGTCCGACCGGGGTGACCAGCACGAGGAACAGGTACTCGTCGGCCGGCCGGACGCCGATCCGTGGCCCGGCTCCCAACACCAGCGGGCGTATGTACAGGCTCGCGCCGGTCCCGTGCGGCGGCACGTACTTGCGGTTCGCATTCACCACCCGGAAGACCGCCTGGATGAACAGCTCCTCCGGTACCGGCGCCATGTGCAGCCTCTCGCAAGAGCGGATTATGCGTTTGGCGTTCTCGTCGATGCGGAAGACCACCACGTCGCCACGCTTGGTCTCGTATGCCTTGAGCCCCTCGAAGCACTCCTGGCCGTAATGCAGGCAGGTTGCCGCGATGTGCAGCGGGATTGTCTCGTCCGAGGTAAGCACGCCCTCGTCCCAGGCCCCGTCCCGCCAAATGTGCCGGATGTTGTAGTCGGTCTTGTGGTACCCGAAGTCCAGGTTTGGCCAGTCGAGGTCGGCCTTGCTCATCTTCATCTCCTTGAGACCGGGGAGCATGGGAATCTCCTGGATCGCTTACGCCCTGGCGCGTAGCTCACGAAGGCCACGCGGCAAACCGGGCCCTCACCTCCTGCATTTTCAGCATAGACGATGGGGTTTGCCGGAGCAAGTCATGTGCCACAGCCTCGCCGGTCGCCACGCTGATCACTGCCATTGGTGGTGATATACTGTAAGTTCTGTGTTGGCGAGTGTTTAAGCCCCGCTACCCGAGGTAGTCCACGTGTCATCCGTAAACGGCCATTCATCTGATGCCACCGAAGCCGCACCACCGGGTGGGGCAACTTCATCACCCGTGCACGACCCCGGCTCGCACAACGCGGCGGTCGCCCCCATCCACCTGCTGGGGCTCG
>DATKXO010000426.1:0-48426 GCA_035528995.1 Phycisphaerae bacterium
AGCCGACGCCGTCGTCGCAGTCCACCGCTGTGCCGGCCTGGCAATCGAGCAGCGCATCGCAGGTTTCGGCGCCGTCGCAGTACAGGCCGTTGTCGCACAGACTGTCGTTGGGGATGTTGTCGCAGGAATCAGCGCCTTCGTTGCACGAATCGTCGGTACAGCCGACGCCGTCGTTGCAATCGACGGCCGTCCCCGGCTGGCAGACACCGTTCGTGTCGCAGGTTTCGATGCCGTTGCAGAACAGGCCGTCGGCGCAGTCGCCGTCGCTGAGGCAATCGACGCAGCGGTCTTCCTCTTCATCGCAGATCAATCCGGCACATGGATCGCTGCCCGGCTGACACGTTCCGGACGGCAGGTCGCACGTTTCCACGCCGTTGCAGAACAGCGCGTCGGTGCAGTCACCGTCGCCAAGGCAATCAACGCAGGTGTCGTCGCTTTCCCGACAGAGCTGCCCCGGGCATGGATCGCTTCCCGACTGACAGAGCCCGCTGGTATCGCACGTTTCGGCCCCGTTGCAGTACAGTCCGTCGTCGCAGTCACCGTCGCCGAGGCAATCCACGCAGGTGTCATCGCTCTCGCGACAGAGCTGCCCCGGGCAGGGGTCGGTGCCGGTTTGGCAATCGAGCAGGGCATCGCACGTCTCGACCCCGTCGCAATACAGGCCGTTGTCGCACAGACCGTTGTTGGGCAGGTTGTCGCACGAGTCGGCGCCCTCGTTGCAGGAGTCGTCCGTGCAGCCGACCTCGTCGTCGCAGTCCACGGTCGTGCCGGCTTGACAGTCGAGCAGCGCATCGCACGTCTCGGCCCCGTCACAGTACAACCCGTTGTCGCACAGTCCGTTATTGGGTAGGTTGTCGCAGGAGTCGGCGCCTTCGTTGCAGGAATCGTCGGTGCAGCCCACGCCGTCGTTGCAGTCGACGGCCGTGCCCGGCTGGCAGTCGCTCACGGAGTTGCACGTCTCGGCCCCGTCACAGTACAGCCCGTTGTCGCACAGACCGTTGTTGGGAACGTTATCGCACGAGTCGGTGCCCTCGTTGCACGAGTCGTCGGTGCACCCGACGCCGTCGTTGCAGTCCACGGTTGTCCCGGCCTGGCAATCGAGCAGAGCGTCGCAGGTCTCGTCCCCATCGCAGTACAACCCGTTGTCGCACAGACTACTGTTGGGGATGTTGTCGCAGGAGTCAGCACCTTCGTTGCAGGAATCGTCGGTACAACCGACGCCGTCGTTGCAATCGACGGCCGTCCCGGCCTGGCAGTCGAGCTGGGCGTCGCACGTCTCGCTGCCGTCGCAATACAGGCCGTTGTCGCACAGTCCGTTGTTGGGCACGTGGTCGCAGGAATCGGTTGCCTCGTTACATGAATCGTCGGTACAGCCCACGCTGTCGTTGCAGTCAGGGGCCGTGCCGGCCTGACATTGACTCGCGACACATGTCTCGGCGCCATTGCACCACAGGCCGTCGTCGCAGTCCGGGTCACCCTGGCACCCCGAGGAGACGCCGGTGACGATCAGCGAGAAATCCTGGCTCCCGCCCGACAGCGTGCCCTTGTGCGTCACCCGCACCGTGTATTGGTTCGTTCCGGGCGAAGACACGACCACCTGCTCGACGTTGTCGGTGTTGTTGTCGGCGGTGGTCGCGGCCGAGTCCGGACTGGCCGGGTTCAGCACCCAGGGGTAGTACGTCGTAGTGGGTGAACTCTTCTCGATGCGCAGGTCCAGGTCGTTCACCAGCATCTTAGTCGTCGGGTTCAGCACGTTCCCGGGCGGCGTTCCCGGCGGGTCGGTCCAGCAGATGCTGGCCCGCAGTTCGCTCGTTCCATCGGTGTAGACTGTCACTTCATAGGTGCCGCTGTTGGCCAGCGTCTGCTCGCTGATGGTGACCGGCTCGGTCACGTCGGCGGAGATGGTGTTCGCCGCCGTGAGCGTATTCATCAGCCCCCAGCCGAACTTGTAGTCCGGCCCGTTGGCCGACCCCGTCTCATCCGCGGTGTGCAGAACCAGACCTTTCAGTGTGGCCGAGCGCATGTCACCGTCGCTGGGGTGTGTGTCGCGCCAGTACTCGATCAGCACACCCAGCGAACCGCTGAGATTCGGCGTGGACATCGAGGTTCCGGATATGCTGTCATAATCGCTGTCGGACCCATCAAAGGTCGAATACAGCCCAATGCCGTTTGCGGAGATGTCCGGTTTGATCCGGCCGTCGTCGGCGGGCCCCCAGCTCGAGAATGAACTCATCGAGACGCTCCCCGGGCCCGAGTATCCCCCGGAGACGTCTTCCACGGCCGCCACGGCGAGAAGGTTCTTGGCGATAGCCGTCGTCCCGATGCAGTCCCACGGGCCGTCGGGGTCCCGCGTATCCGTGCTCCACTCCCAACCACTGCTGGGGTTGTAGTAGTAGTGTCCGCCGCCCGGGCCCGGACCGTCGTCGGTTCGCTCGTTGCCTCCCGATCTGCACATCAGGTAATGCGGGTAGTCGTAGGCGATTTCGTCCAGCTCCTCGGAGTACGACGAGTACAGCCCGAACCAGTTGTCCTCGGTTGTGCTGACGGTCACGTCACCGTACCAGAACCACTCATAATAGCTCCAGTTGTAATACCAGCCGGTGATGTAGCTGTACGAGTGATTCGAGACCAGCAGCCCGGCGGCGGCGGCCGAGATCATCTCGCTGGTGTCGCTGTTCCAGTCGTAACAGTCCAGGTCGGCCGACGGCGACATGCCCTTGGCCGAACTGACTACGCCCGAAGCGATCATGGTTCCGGCCACGTGCGTGGAGTGATAGTGCGTGCCACTCGGCGAGTCGATCTGCGTCGCCCGCCCCCCGTATTCCTGGTGGGAGGTCCGTACGCCGCCGCCGTCCCAAATGCCGAGCGTGACGCCCGAGCCGGTCAGGTTCAGGCCGCTGGAACCGCCGGGCAGAACCTCATCGGTGCTGATGCTGTCGGCCGCCGCGGCGTTGGTGGTCATGTAGTACTTGGGCACGCCGTTGACGATGGCTTGAAGCTCGATCACCCCGTGGCTCGTCTCCGTGCGGATGGGCCATCCTCTTTCCTTGGCGATCTGGTGGGCTTCCGCCTGTTGGATGATCCCGACCTGGCCCAGCGCAGCCCGGGGGGTGGAAGCGAACAACAGAAGTATGATGCCGAATGCAAGAATCCGACCGGCGGATGTTTTGGAAACGTAGCGGCTGCAAATGTCCATCGCGCAACAACCTCCTCTTGGCACAGGGCAAGCGACTCGGCTACTCATTCAGTTGTCAGAGGGCGGGGATTCTTCGTGTCAATCCAGGCGCAGCGCGCCCACAGACCCGCTTCCATCCGCTCCGTTTATATAGTACCAGATCGGCTAGTCCGTTTCTAGCACCGGGTAAGGATCAGGTTGTGGGTGTTGGAAGTATGCGGGGCCCCAAAGCGTCGCTTTCCTTCTTTGATTGGAAATTAAAGCGTGCGTCTTGCGTTCGGATGTTGGGTCAGGTTTGGCCGCAAGCTGTTGTCTGCGTTGATGTGGGTGCAGCATCCTGACTCGCACGTTCTCGGACTGCGCGTCCAAACGACTCGTCAACACGGATCAACGTTGGGGCGCTCGGGCGAGTGGCATCCGGTCCTTGGTCACCCAGCCACCTGGGGTTGCAGTCCGCCACTCTGCTTGGCCGTGACGGCCTGGGCCACCCAATCGTATTTCTGCAGGGCGTCCGGCGGGTTCCCTGAGATGATCGGCGTCACGGAGTGCACGACAAACTGTATCCCGATCTCATGTACGGTCGCATCGATGTGCCTACAGAAAGAGACCAGCCCGGCCAGGAAGAGCTGAGAGCGATCCGTGCCCAGGACCACCTCGACGGGCTCGCCGCGGACCAGCGGGCGGCCCACCAGAAGCCCGATGCCGCCCCCCGAGAGGTTGCGTGTCACGGCCGGCTCGGTCCTCATCGTCACGTCGATCCCGGAGAAATAGTGCAGCACGCACGGCAGGACCAGTGCCTGTCGCGTTTGCTTCCGAATGCCGACGAACCCCTTCACTTCATCGGCGTTCAGCCGGGTCGCGATGCTCTGGAGTTTCCTCAGATGCGTGTCGGCCGTCTTGCCCTCGCCCGTCTCGACCGCCGGCGAATGCTCCGCTGGCCCCGAGTTGCCGCTACGGTCGCGTTCATCGGCGGTACCGGGTTCGGTCAGGCCCTCGAAGCGGCAGCGATCTTTCCCGCTCCGCTTGGCCTTGTACATCAACTGGTCGGCCCGGGCGATCAGTTCCTCGGCCGAACCCATCAGGGCGCGCTCACACCAGATGGCGCCCACGCTGCACGTGAGCGTCCCGGACGCACCGCACGCCTGCATGTCGAGAAACCGGATCTGTCGTACGATCCGCTCACCGAGTTCCCGTACGGAGTCGGCGGCGGCGCCTTGCAGGATGACCACGAATTCCTCGCCGCCATAGCGCCCGATGCTGCCGGTGTGTCCAACCTCCTCGACCAGCAGCGTCGCGACCGATTTCAGGACCCTATCGCCGCTGTCGTGCCCGTAAGCGTCGTTGACCCGTTTGAAGTTGTCCAGGTCCAGAAACAGCGCCCCGACCGGCGCCCCCTGGTCGAGGTTCTGCTGGACGGCTCTGCGGGCGGCCTCCGAGAGGGCTCCGCGATTCAGCACGTTGGTCAGCGGGTCAAGGGCCGCTCGCTCGCGATAGGCGCTCAACGCGTACGCCAGACGACGCTGTTCGCGATGGATGGCGTCGCGCTCGGCCTTGACATCGAGAAGACGCTGATCCGCATCGTCGAGCACGCAACTGAGCTGTCGGTTTGCCTCGCTGAGCAGATCGGCTACGTCGATGTCGTCGGGAAGCAGATCGCCGTACAGCGTTGAGATTCGCCGGTACTCCTCACCCGCTGACTGCTGCGCTCTTGTCCACGCCGCCTCGTCCAGCCTCAGGGTGGCCTCTCCGATTTGCTGAAGCTGTCGCTCCCCGCGGTCAACGGTGGCGTCGCCGACAAACCGAAGGCCACCGACGAAGTAGCTGACCGCGCTCAGCCGTTCGGTGTCCGATGGCTCGGCTGACAACAGCACCGGTTGGTGGTGTTGGCTGATGGGGACCGCGATGATCTCCGGAAAGTTCCATTCTGAAGTCAGCGCCGAGATCGCCTCCACGTGGTCGTGTGGGAAAGAGGTCCTCTCAACCTCATGGAACGCGATCGGCGACAGGTTCGAACGATACAGGGCTGAGTAGGCCGGCCCCAGGACCTGCACCAGCAGCAACACCCCACAGTCCTGCAGCAGGCCCACCAGGAACGCTTCTTCCTTGCGGTGAGGGATGATCTGCTGCGCGATTGCCCGGGCCAGACAGGCCCGCAGCAGCGAGTGCTGCCAGAACGCCTTCATGTCGAACGGCGCACCGCCCAGGCGGTTCAGGTGTGTCACCAGTTGGAAGCCCAGGGCGATGGTCCTTACGCGGTTCAGCCCCAGAATGGCGACCGCCCGATCGATCGTTGTGGCTGGAGTCCGCTGTGCGAAGTGCGCCGAATTGGCCATCTTCAGCAGACGCGTCGACAGGGCGGGGTCAGACCGAATGATCTCGCCGAAATCCGCCGCAGACGACGTCGGAACGTTGATCAGCTCGAGAATGCGCGCGGCCAGCGCCGGACTGCTGGGCATCTTGGCCCTGACAAAAATGTCCCGCAGCTCTCCCCGTAGACCGTGGTGACGCGTCGCGTTCATGGCCACCTCTCCCTGTTGGTCCGATGGTCCAGACCGTTGGCTGTCACGCGGGTATGGCCCTGGCTGTCTCTTTTTTATCGGCTCGGTCTCCTGCGAACTCGAAGTGAAGTCCGGCAACCGCGTCCCTTGTCCAAGCCGCCCGTTACCGAACGCCCGACCCCCGCGCCAGGCCCGATAAGAGCTGTCAAGACGACGGATGTTTCGACTGTCCCGTGTGGCCGTCGAAGGACCAGACCGTATTCCTCGAGGCCGGAGCCCGCCGCGGCCCCCGGCATCGGTGGTGTCACGCTGGCGCCACACCCTCATCCCGGCGACGCATCCGCCGGTGGTCCGCCGGCCGGGTGTTACCCGCCTTTATGCGATGCGGCCTGATACTCCGCCAGCGACTGTCTGTAGAACTCCTTTTCTGGCCCCTCGGCGGTGTCGATCGCCTGCCTAGCCAGTTCGATGGCTCGCTCCACTTGGCCGGCCGCGAAATGCGCCCGGGCCAGCGTGTCCAGGACGCTGGCGTTCCTGCCGCCGGCCAACTCGTTCGCCCGTTTCGCCGCCGCCAGGGCCAATGAGTTGAACCGCCCGCCATAAGCCTCGTCCGTCAGCATCTGCCAGGCGTAACTGTCCAGCCGTTCCAAGAGCTGGTCCGCGCCCACGACCGCCGCGCCGACGCGATTGGCCTCAGACGCTGAGGCCGAGTTCCGCGCCAGACACTCAAACCGCAGCCAGTCCAACGGGACCCGCTCATCCGCTGAAAGCTTCGCCGACCGAAGGTACTCGTCGATCCTCTTCAGCGCGGCGGGCCAATCCTCCTTCGCCATCGCGGCGTCGATGCCCTGCCTGGCCTTGAACCGGCGTTTGACCTGCTCCACATCGAGCGTTCCCGCCAGTGCCCGCTCGAGCGCCCGGTCCATCTCGTTGTCGGGGTACCCCGCCCAGACCAGCCGCCCCGACCGGTCGATGATGTACGCGCTTGGCAGGTGCTCCATCCCCATAGCGTCCATGTACGCCTTCTGGGTGGCCGTACCGTCGTCGAAGGCCACCGTGTAGCCCATCTTCCGGCCCTGGCCATCCACGAACTTCCGTACCGCTTCGAGCGAGTTCGCCGGGTCCTCCGCCGTCACGCCGACAACGACCAGATCCTTCTTGTGTTTGGCCTGCAACTCGGTCAGGTGGGGGATGTGCGTGATGCAGGGGGCACACCAGGTGGCCCAGAACTCCAGCGCGACCACCTTCTGCCCGCGGACCCGCTCCAGGTCGAAGCTCGCGCCCTTGACCCACTCCTTGATCTTCAGCGTCGGGGCTCGGTCGCCCAGTTCCAGCCCTGCGGCGGAACCGGTAGTGGCCAACAGGGCCAGGCCGCATCCCGCCAACATCGCCGACAACTTCATCATCCGTTCTCCGTTCGCATTCGCTGTGAGTCGGTCGAGAGCCCGGGGTGCCCGACGCAACACGCGCCTCATGCCTCTCCCGGTCTCGCCTCCGGCCGGCGGCGTAATCTACTATAGGACGACACCCGGCGAATGGCCGATCTTCCCGAAAACCCGTCTGTCCGGGTCCTCCGCACACATTCCGACAGACCCCGACCTGCCCCAGGCTGGCTCATAGCGGCTCGGGCCGATAACCTCTCGGGGGCGCCCACGACCTGACCAGGACTGGGCACCTGCCGACGATGCTGAGGGTCCACGCGGAGACGAAGGAATGACCGTTGCGAGCGCCGAAAGAACCCACCGCCGGTTTGCCGCGGGCATGCGGGTGGCTCGCCTGCCGGTGAACGCCCCCCTGGCTGCTGCCGGCCTGCTGCTTGGGCTTCTGCTGGGCGGTTGCGGGCAGATGCCGCGGTTCCCGGCCCACCCGGTCCAGACCGATTCCCAGCGACTAGCCTTCGATCTCGACCACGACGGGAACGAGGACTACTGGCAGGATGTCGGTCGCGACGGCCGCAAGACGACGCTGCACTTCGATGACGACGGCGACGGTCGGCCGGATGCCGCCGTCCGACTCGACGCTCCGCCGCCGGACGATGTCCTCCACGTCCTCATCGTCCTCGATGGCGTGCCCTTCGAGGTCATCCGCGACCTGTATGCCGAGGGGCGCTTCCGGCTGTTCCCACCGCCGTCGCGCCTGATCAGCGTCTTCCCGGCCCTGACCGACCTGGCCCTGGCCCGTGCCTTCGATGCCGGGCCGTGCCTGGGATACGAAGCGCTCCACTACGACATCTCGCGCAACCGACTCAGCAACGGTAATGACGTCTACCTCAGCGGGCGCAACGAGCCCTGGACCGCCGGGGTGGACTACCGATGCAGCACGAACTGGGACGTGCTGGCCTATCTCGATCCGTCGGCCGTCTGGCGGCACGAGATGGACCGGTTCCTGCACACGATCAGGGCGGCCGATTCGGGACGCGTGTGCCTCTACACCGTGGCCACCGCCGGTCTGGGCACGCGTGGCGGGCGCCAGGCGATCCGCCAATACCTGGCTACCATCGATGATCTGTGCGAGCAGATCACCCACGAACGAAGGGGACAGGTCCGCTTCACGCTGTTTGCCGACCACGGCCACGGCCTGACCGCCTGCAAGCGGGTCATCTTCAAGCCGCTGCTGCGGGAGGCCGGGTTCCGCGTGACGGACACCATCCGCCAGGACTCCGACGTGGTGATCCCCGCTTACGGCCTGGTCACCTCTGCCGTCATGCACACCCTTCAGCCCGACAAGGTGGCCGACGCGATTCTTCAGCACGAGGCCACCGACCTGGTCATGTACCGGCGGGTGCGATTCACTGACCAGCCCCTTTCCTGGGCGAGCCAGACGAACAGTGACGATCCCGACGCGGCCTTCGTGGTGCGCAGCCGCGACGCCGAGGCCCACATTCGCATGTTCGGCGGCGGGGTGCTCTACGAGCCCCTGACCGGCGATCCGCTTAAACTGGTCCCGGTCCTTCTGCGTCTTGCGACCGAGGGAAAGACCGCCTCCAAAGGCCCCGTCGCGGACCGCGACTGGTTCGAAGCCACCGTCGACCACGAGTATCCCGACGCCCTCTATCGCATTCGCTGCGCGCTGGAGAAAGGCACGCTCGTCGAGAACCCGGCCGACCTGATCGTCAGCCTCAAGGAAGGCTACGCCTTCGGCAGCGCGTTCTTCTCCGCCATCTGCAGGGTCGAGAGCACCCACGGTGCCCTCTCGCGCGGCAGCAGCACCACGTTTATCATGTCCAACGCCGTTCCCCTGCCGCAGAACCTGCGCGTGGACGACGTCCCCGGGCTTCTGGGCCTCGACGCCCCCGACTGAAGATGAACGGCATCGCGGGCACGCCTTCGAGGTCCCAGCGAGCGAATGCCAGGTCCCGCTGGTGTGCCGCGATCACTGAGGTGGTGGCCTCATCGGGCTGTCACGGTATCGGACCGGCGGCTCCCGATCGATGGACTGGGCCGACCGCTTCTGGTCTTCCTCGGCCATCTGCAGCGCCGCTTGGTCGACGTAATTATCGGCGGCCGACGGCTGCGTCCTCGTCGCCGGCGCCTGGCGAGCGGGCTCCGCGGCGGTCGGTCCCCGGCGTTCGCTGCACGATGTGATGCAGGTGGCCAAGACCGCGAGGAGGGTCGCGAACGCGAATCGCCACGGCAGTCGGGTGCTGGAGGTTGTCCCGTTCATCGTTCTGGCCCCTTACCTTAACTGTAGCCGAAGCGCGGGCCACGGGCCACGGCGGGCGGTGAATCCCCGTGCCGCCCGGGCGGTCCGAGCTTGCAGACCCCGATTCCGCTGCGGTATGATCCCGCGCATTCCGGGCTTGTCTGGAGATGGGAGGCGTAAGCGAACGACCGAGGCCGGACCTCAGGGTCGGCCGCGTCGCGCAGTCATTGAGGACGCCGGGGCGGTACCGGCGGAGTCGAAACCCACAACCACGAGAGGAGCGGATGCCATGAAGGCGACCAAGACGCTGGGATACGCGTTGATTCTGATGCTGGCGGCGACGATGGGATGGGCCGGCTGCGACGCCGCGGCCGGGCTGGGAGGCGGTGGCGCCGGCGACATCCTGGATGACATCACCGGCGGCGGGGGAGGGCTCGATGGCGATGGCGACGGCACCGGCGGCGAAGACGGTAACGGTGCCACCGGGGCGGGTGACCCCATCGAAATCAGCGTCTTCGCCACCAACACCGGAACGGACGCCTCGGGCATCGCTCTGCGACCATCCGACGGGGCACTCTTCCTGGTCAATCGCGACGGGCTGTTCGGGCCGATCGCCGAAGACGCCGACCTGTCCACGCTCGATCCGATCGGTGCCGAGAACCTGTTCGACGCCGATCTCTTCGACATGGAGACCGGCGGCTTCGTGTTGGCCATTAGCGAGGCCGGCGAGTTCTGGATCGGCACGGCCAGCGCTTCGACACTGGCCGTCGTCCCGCCCGAGGGCGGCGACGCCGAGCCATTCCTCGGCCTGGTCCAGGGCGGCGTGGATGTGTCCAACGTCAACCCGGAGACCATGGCCTTCGTGCCCGACGGCTTCAGCGGCCCGCAGATGCAGCCCGGCAACCTCCTGGTGGGCGAGGAGGCCGGCCAGTCCGACCTGTCCGCCATCGACGTGGCCGGCGACCGGGCGGTGGTCAACGTCGACAAGCCGCTGGACGAGGAAGGTGACCTCATCGTCCGGCTCGCCCATCACCTGGCGTTCGGACCGGATGACACGCTGTACGGGTCGAACGACGTGGCCTCCGCGTTGAATGCCGGGATTCAGACCATCGACACCGATGGCGTTCCCACCGACCTGCCGGGGACCGTGGGCGTGTCGGCCCGTTCGTTCGTCGTGCTCGATGACGGCGACCTGCTGATCCGCGGGGTCTACGATCCGGCCGACGGGGCGACGGTCAACGGCATCATTCTCTGGGACGCGGACACAGAGGCGGTCACCATCTTCGAAGACCTGCCCGACACGGACCTCTCGGGCAACGACGAGCTGATCATCAGCGCCGACCGCAGCACCATCTACCTCGCCCTACCGGAGCGCAGCGAAATCTGGCGAGGCACCGACAACCGGTAGCACGACCCGCCCCGACGACCCGCGTTCCGGGCTGTCACTGTGGGACTCGCACGCGTCACGCAGGTGCCGGTGACGCCCCCCTCCGGTTGCGCCCCTGGATCATTGTCTGGTGATACTCGGCTGACCGCCGCGTTCGCCAGTGTTCGCCCAGTTGCCGGGCGGCCTCGGCGGGCGGAATGACTTTGAATTCGGCCCGGTCGGCCCAGAGGGCAAGGCGGTCGATCGTCTCGATTGCGTCGGCCACGTCGAAGCACACGGTGGCCTCGAAGCGCTCCGCCAGGTAGGCCTCGACCCGGGCGGCCAGGTCCTCGGGTGACGCGACTTCGCCGCCTGCCGCGTGGCACAGCGCGTAGGCCAGGAACCCCTCCTTCACCTCTTCCTGGGCGATCATCGAGATCAGGGCGTAAACGACGCCGGCGTTGTTGTCCAGGTTCTGGTAGTACAGGTTGCGGGTACGCTGCGAGTCACGCGACGCCCGCGCCGAGCGGTAGCCCATGATGGTGCGGAACGCCAGAATGCCCGCGCCGATCAGCACTATCCACAGCAGCCGGCTCCAGTACACCAGCCCCCCGAGCAGCTTGAGCACCTTGGTGGCCGTGCTGCCCACCACCCCGGCCCCGCCGCCCACAACCTTGAGCCGATCGAGCCAGCTCATGGCCACCTCGGCGTGCGGCAGCAGGGCCTCCACCTCGCCGACGGGGATGTCCTTGAACAGCTTGAGAACGATGTGCGGGTCATCGCGGAGGCGGGTGACGATGGCCAACCGCCGGTGCACCGGCACCTCGCGCTGCTCACCGCGGACGGGGTGTCGCAAGCTCCGACAGCGCGATTCGGTCGTGGCCCCGCCGCGAGTCCAGACCCCCAACTGGGCGACCCGCTCCGGATGCACCCGCACCTTGAGCCCGCGGACCCGGGCCGCCCGGATGGTGGCCTCGATCCCCACGTTGTCCAGCCGCTGGAAGTTGGCCTTCTCCAACAGGTAGGACAACCGCGCTTCGAGGTCGGCATAGCCCTCGGGCGTGCGTGCCGCTTTGACGTCGGCCAACGGCTGCGTCTCGCGGTCGGGGTTGAAGGCCGCGTATCGGTCACCCAGGTCGCGCTTCAGCGCCGAGGCCTCCTGCTCGATCACGTCCTCGACGGCCTTGTAGACCGAAGCAAGCGCGGAAGCGTCGGGACCGAACCGGGCGGTGTCGTCGGCGATGGCGGCGGCCAGCTCGCACGAGCGGATGGGCACGAAGCGGTCGTCCGGCCGATGCCAGGCGGTCCCGGCCGTCGGATCGCGCGACAACACGTCGGATGCGGCTGGCATGGGGCCATGATATACCTTGGGCGCCAGGTGGGCGACCGGGCGTTGCAGCGCTCCCTGTGGTTGAATCGAGTCAGGTCAGGCTACGTCGATGTGATCCACGATGCCGACGATCACCGACCGAACCGGGGCCGTCGGATCGTCCAGAACCTGTCGGGCGGAGTTGCCCTCGTCGATCATCAGGACGGTCTGGCCCACGCCGGCGTCCACGCCGTCGATGGCGATCAGGTAGCTGCCGTCCTCGCGTCCGTCGGCCGTGATCCGATCGACCAGCAGCATACGACGTTTGTCGTACACCGGGTGGTTGATCGTGGAGTAGATCTCGCCCTTGACGATACCGAGGATCATTGAGCGTGCTCTTTCGTCCGTGTGTCGGGTGTCATGCTTTCACGCGGCGAAGCCGCGGGTAAGCATGCTTCGAGTACTCGTGCGAGGTGGGTTGCGCTTCGCTTCACCCACCCTACCTCCTGCTTCCTGTGCTATTCGTCCGGCCGGTGCACCGCGTCCACGATCCCGATGATGGTGTGATCCACCGGAACGAACCAGGGATCGAGGGCCAGCGCCGCCTCCCGCCCTCCTTCAAAGTAGATCAGCTCGCCGGGACCGGCCATCCGCGTCGAGTCGGCCGCCACCAGCGGCGAGCCTTTCGGCTTGCTCTTTCGATCCAGCGGCTGGACGAGCAGCAACGGCACGCCGACCAGGCCGTCGGCCACGACGCAGGCCACCACGGTTCCGATGACGCGTCCCAGGAGCACGGCTACTCACTCTCCTGCGCTTTGTGCGGCCAGCGGCGGAAACGCGTGGACTCGCCGGTCTCTCGTGCCATCTCCTCGTGCAGGGCCGGGATCACGGTGGTCCACAGCCCGCCGCGACGATCGGCGATGGCCGCGGTGCCGATCTCGATGGCCGCCTGGACGTCGGCCACCGCCCCGGTGAAATGCACCAGGCCCTTGCCGGCCAGCCCGTCACCCAGGCGGATTTCCTTCACGTGCACCAGCGCCCCTTTGACGCCGGCCTCGGCGGCCCGGACGGTCGCCGCCACCGTCTCGGTCTCGATGATCCCCAGCGCGTCGAATGTGTCGTCGCGGCGCTTGCCGAACACCGCGTCGTGGACCTCTTCGTGTACGTCGGCCAGCAGGACGTGGTCGACGACGGATTCTCCTCCCACCCTCAAGCCGGCCGTCAGCGATTCCTCGACCGACGCGACGCTCCCGCCGACCAGCACCAGGTACTTTCCGCGATGGATGGTCCCGGCGTGAATCCGATCGATCGGTGCCGCCTTGACCATGGCGTCGCCGACGGTCGTGCCGGTGGCAACGGAGTCGAGCTCGACGATCGCGATGGCCGGGTATGGCGTCATGTGATCCGGAAATGATCCACCAGGGTGCAGCGCCGCTCGCGGGTGAAGTCGCGGGCCTTGGTCAGCCCTTCACCGGTCGGGCTGGCAATGGAAAACGAGGTATAGCCCTCGCCGTGCCAGCCCAGCCCGGAAACGGCCGGGCCGTTCTTCACGAAAATGCTGCAATCGCACACGCGGGCCATTCGGCTCAGGTTGTCCAGGTTCCGGGAATGCATGACCGCCGTGTGCCGGCGGCCCAGCTCGGCCTCGACGGCCAGGTCGATGCCCTCGTCGGCGTTGGACACCCGCACGACCGGCATGATGGGCATCATCTGCTCGGTCCAGACCAGCGGGTGGTTGGCGTCCACCTGGATCAGCCCCAGGCGCACGCGATGGTCCACGTTCATGCCGATGCGCGACAGGATGGCGCCCGCGTCCTGACCGATCAGCGACTTCTCGACCGTGGCCGACTGTCGCGGGCCTTTCACACCGGTCAGCATCAGCCGTTCGAGCTGGCGGGCCTGGGCCGGTGTCAGCAGCACGGCACCGTGACGCACCATCGACTGGATCAGGTTGTCGGCGATCGACTTGACCGCGATGATCGTCTTCTCATCGACGCAGATGACGTTGTTGTCGAAGGACGCGCCGATGACGATGTCCCGCCCGGCCTGGTCCAGGTCGGCGGTCTCGTCCACCACAACGGGCGGATTGCCCGGCCCGGCGCAGATGGCCCGCTTCCCGCTGGCCATGGCCTCCTTGACCACGCCCGGACCGCCGGTGACCACGACCAGCCGAATCCCCGGGTGCCTCATCAGGGCCTGGGCGCTCTCGATGGTGGGTTCACCCACCGCGGCGACCAGGTTGGCCGGCCCGCCTACGTCGGTGATGGCTTTGTTGATCAACGAGACGTTGTGGACCGAGACCTTCTTTGCGGCGGGATGCACGTTGAAGACCACGGCGTTGCCGGCCGCTACCATGCCGATCGTGTTGCAGATGATCGTCGACGTCGGATTGGTCACCGGCGTGATGGCCGCGATCACCCCGTAGGGTGCGGGCTCGGTCAGCATCAGTCCGCGGTCGCCGGTGCGGGCCAGGGGGACCAGGTCCTCGGTCCCGGGCGTCTTCTCGGCCACCAGCCGGTTCTTCTCGATCTTGTCGTCGTAGCGGCCCAGCCCGGTCTCCTGGAGGGCCTCTTCTGCCAGGGCCTCCGCATTGGCCTTCATGGACCGGCGGATGCTGGCGACCATCTCTTCGCGCTTGGCCAGCGTCATGCCCATCAACTGTCGATGGGCGGCGGCCGCCGCTCGGACGGCCGAGTCCACGTCCGGGAACACGCCCAGCCGGCCGGGCACAGAAGGCGCCGGCCCGCCTCCGACGGCGGGTGCGGCCCGGCCCGCTCCCGGACCCAGGCGCTCCAGGGCCCGTCGTGCGATCGCATCCACCTGTTGATCGGTCAGTCCGGGCAAGGTTCGTTCTCTTCAAGTGTATGGGATTGGTGGGTTTCGCTTCGCTTCACCAACCCTACGTTTGGCGGTGCTAGTCGTCGCGTCCCTTCTTGTACTTGATCTCGCCGCCGACCTCCCAGTTGTCCACGATGGCCATGATGACCGCGTCGCAGGGCCGCTTGTCCGTCAGGACCGTCTGGCGGGCGGAACTGCCAGTGGCGTACAGCACCATCTCGCCGACTCCGGCGCCGACGACGTCGACGGCCACCACCTGGCCGCTGGTCTCGTTGCCCTCCAGATCAACCGGGCGCAGGAGCATGAAGCGCACGCCGTCCAGGGTCTGCACCTTCTGCGTTGCGACGACCGTGCCCACGACCTTGGCCAGTAACATCCGCTCTCCTTCAGCGGCCGGGCGGCCTGCTCCCGCACCGGCCGCATGAGTGCCACCGGCGGCTCGTCCACCGGTGCACGGGCGGGCCATCCGCCCGCGGCACCCACTATGCGTCCCAGCCGGCTATTTCGCCTTCATCGCCGCCCGGACCTGATCGGCTCGGCCCAAGGGCAGGACCAGGTCGATGTTGTTGTGCGGACGCGCGATCACGTGCACCGAGACGATCTCGCCCACGCGGGCGGCCGCCGTCTGGCCGGCGTCACAGGCGGCTCGCACCGCGGCCACGTCACCACGGACGATCGCGGTCACGTAGCCGCCGCCGATCTTCTCGTACGAGACCAGCTCCACCTTCGCGGCCTTGACCATGGCGTCGGACGCCTCGACCATGGCGGCGAACCCGCGTGTCTCGATCATTCCCAGGGCTTCTGCCATCGCCGATTATCTCCTTGGTTGTGTCAGGCGATTGTCTGCAATTCCGAATGCTTCCGGCGTACGATCGGGCCGCCTTCAGGCTCCGCGCCGGTCCGTCAGCTCGGGGACACCTCGCGACCGGTGATGCTGTCGATCGCGGCGGTGGCCGCCCGCCAGCCCACGTCGATATCCCGTTCCTCGCCGCCCAGGTAGACGCGCCCGAAACTGCCGTAGGAGCGCACTTCCAGGATGTTGATGTTGGCCGCCTTCTCCGCCTCGTTGGCCGCCAGGGCGGCATAGGCCGCCGGCTCCACCTCCATCACGTACAGGCTCTCGCCCGGGATGATCATGTTGCCGTGGCGCATGCGGTTGATCAACTGTGTCTGGTGATCGTCGACCCGGCGAATGACCTGACTGGACAGCGTCCGGGGCTTGCGGCGATCCTCCTCCTTCAGCTCCAGGGCTTGGAGGATGGCCCGTCCGGCCTGGCGGACGTCGGCCTGCGACTCCGAGTGGATCTCCAGCAGCCCGTACAAACGCTCGACGATCTGCATCCCGGGCGTGACCCGCGTCGATTTCAAGGCGATGTCGGTAACCCGGTTGATCTCGATGCCTGGGGATATCTCCACGTACAGCGAGGCCATGCCGGCGATGGGCAGGAAACCCTGGGCCACCGTGCCGAGGAACGCGGCGTGCTGCGGCTGCAGGCTGTCCAGAAACACGTAGGAACGTAGCTCAACCATAGGCTAAGACCTTACCATACTGTGCGGCCTCCGTCGTCGCGGCGCGAGCACGGGGGCCGACCGGGTGAACACTCAGTCGGAACCTGTAGCCTCCCTGGCTTCCTTCAGGATCTTCACGCCGGCGCTGGCTCCGATACGTGTGGCGCCGGCCTGGATCATCTTCTTGGCGTCCTCCAGCGTGCGAATTCCGCCGGCCGCCTTGATGCCCATGGCCGTATCGCCGACGGCCTCACGCATCAGGGCGACGTCGTGGACCGTGGCCCCGCCCGGCCCGAAGCCCGTCGAGGTCTTCACGAAGTCCGCCCGGGCCTTCTTGGACAACTGGCAGGCGGTGATCTTCTCGTCGTCGGTCAGCAGAGCGGCCTCGATGATCACTTTGCAGATCGCCCCGCGTTCCGAGCAGGCCTCCGTCACGCCCAGAATGTCCCGGTAGACCAGGTCGTGGTCGCCGCTCTTGAGCGCTCCCACGTTGATGACCATGTCGATCTCGCGGGCCCCCTCGCGAATCGCCCGCCGGGCCTCCATGGCCTTGATCTCCGGAGCGTGCGCCCCCAGCGGAAAGCCGGCCACAACGCAAACCACCACCGGCGAACCGGCCAGCTCCTTGGCCGCGAGCCGGGCATAGTACGGATTCACGCACACCGAGGCGAATCCGTGCTCCCTGGCCTCGGCGCACAGCTTCTTGACGTCGTCCACGCTGGCTTCCGGACGCAGCAGGGTATGGTCGATGTACCGGGCCAGCTCGCCTGTCAGGCAACCCTGGTCGTGGCGATGGCCGATGCGGTCGGCCCCCGCGTCGATCAACTGCCGGACCAGTTCCGGGTTGGTCTCGGCGCACACCCGGCAGAACATGCAGGCCAGCTCGGTACAGGCCGGACTGCCGCCCGCGGCGCCGAGTTCGGCCATCCGGGTCAGCACGCGTTGCAGGTCCTCTTCGGACAGGCCTTCGACGCCCGCCACCGCGTCCGCACGTGCGGCCCTGGATGGCGGCGATGGTGCGCCCGCGGGCGTAGTCACGGAAGCCGGCGGCTGGCCGCCCTGCTCGATCCGTTCGATCATCGCCACGCGGCGCAGGTGTCGATCCACCGTGCACTCACCGGCCAGCCACACGTCGACGATCTGTTCGGCCAGGCTCTTGCCCACCAGTCCCGCGCCGAGGGTCAGCACGTTGGCGTCGTTGTGCTCGCGGCTGTTGCGCGCGGTGGAGACGTCGTAACACGCCGCTGCCCGGACGCCGGCGATCTTGTTGGCCACCATGGCCGACCCGATGCCCGCCCCGTCGATCATGATCCCTCGCCGGCAGCTTCCGTCGGCGACGCACCGGGCGACGGCGGCCGCGAACTCGGGGTAATCCACCGATTCGGAACTGTGCGTGCCGCAATCGACCACTTCGTATCCCTGGCCCTGCACGTAGGGCTTGAGGTGCTCTTTCAGCTCGAAGCCGGCGTGGTCGGCGCCCAGGGCGATCTTGCGATTGGCGGTGGAATCGGTCATTGGGCCTTCTGTTTGCGGTTTCTCAGGCTACCGCGCCTGGGCCAGTTGACCGGATCGCCGGATCGGTGTCAAGATGACACCGGCCGCCGCACCTGCTCCCGACGCGTTGTCGGACGCGGCACGTTGACCGCACAACCGGCAGGACTAACCTATCGTGCGCCAAGCCAACGAAGGAGACACGGTCATGGAGCCGCGCCTGAGCCAGACCGAACGACGGGTGCTGGGTGTGTTGTTGGAGAAGTCGCTCGCCCAGCCGACCTACTATCCGATGACCGTCAACGCGCTGCTGGCCGCCTGCAATCAGAAGCAGAACCGCGACCCGGTCATGAACCTCGACGAGGACACCGTCTTCAACACCGTTGAGCACCTGCGACAACGCGGTCTGGCGTCCAAGGTCCTGCCCGGCCCCGGCGCCCGGACCGACCGCTTCAAGCACGAGGTCGCTGGGCACTTCGGTTGGGAGAAACGCGAGCAGGCGGTCATGGCCGAGCTGCTGCTGCGCGGCCCGCAGACCGTCGGCGAGCTGCGCACCCGCTGCTCGCGCATGGTCCCGTTCGACAACCTCGAAATGGTCTCCGCCGTGCTCGACGACCTGGCCCACAAGGACCCGCCGCTGACCGCGCCCCTGCCGCGCGAGCCGGGCCGATCCGCCATCCGCCACACGCACCTGCTGTATCCCGAGGACGAGCAGCCGGCGTCGGCCGCACCTGCCCCGGCATCGTCGGCGGCCGGCGCGCCGCCCGCGCCCGCGCCGAGCACATCACCGTCGCAGGTCCAGGCCCTTCAATCCCAGATCGACGCTATGCAAACCGAGCTGGCCGACCTGCACGAGACCGTGACCGACCTCCGCGTCCGCCTGGACGCCATCGAAGGCCAACTCCTCTGACGGCATGTTTAGACGGCAGGGGTGGCGCGCGCCGGCATGCGTGGACGTCTGTTGCACGCCTGCCGTCAATGTGGAGAATTGGCTCCGGCAGACGCGCAACTCCCGTTGGTGATCGCAACAGTGGAAGCAGCCGGCGACGATCTGAATGCCCTGCTCAAGGATGGCCGCCCCGATTGGGACGCGATCACCTTCCCGGTGCACTGCTCGCGCTGTGGCTACAACCTCTACACACTCACGAAGCCGCGATGCCCGGAGTGCGGCCTGCAGTTCGACTGGGACGTCGTGCTGGACCGGTCGGCCTGGCGAAGTGACTTCCTTTTCGAGCATTACTGGCGGGATCGCCCGGTTCGGTCATGGTTCAGAACCGTCTGGCGCGCATTGCGCCCGTTCCGCTTCTGGCGAGACGTCTCCATCCACGATCGGATTCACGCCGGTCCATTGTGGTTCCTTCTGGTCTGGGCCGTCCTGGTGCACGTTGTGTTGTTCCATGGCCTGGCTGCACTGATCTGGATCGCTTCTCAGGGTGCCGACCTGTTGGCATTCCACCTCGGAGTCGTCTCCGTACCTTCACTGGGAGGGATCGCGTTTACGTTCCGGGGTATTGCCCGGATGCCAGGCAGCGGCGCGGGATACCTGACGTTCCCTGGTCTCCTGCTGCTGTTGATCTTGAGCGCCCTGGCGTTGCTCTGCTCCTTGCGCCAGACCTTGAGTCGCTGCCGCGTCCGCACGGTGCAGGTGCTCCGTGTGGTGGCCTACTCGGCCACGCCCGTGTGCGCCGCTTGGGCTGTTGTGTACCTGTTGCTGATCGGGGTCGAGGTCAGTCTCCTTTCCTGGGGGATGCCCGCGTGGGCGGGCGCCGCATGTGGATGGGTCATGCTGGCTGCCACGCCGGCAATCCTGGCCATTTACCTGTATGCGGGCATCAAGCGGTATCTCCTGCTTCCCCGCGCGCTGCTGCTGGCCCTGACCGCGGCTGGCGTCTCCTTCCTGCTCGTGAACACGTTGATCGTGTTTGTCCAGGTGACTTCCACGATCGGATGGGGATGAAAAGCCAGCCGCGCCCAGCCCGTGCAAGCGGTCATCCACCCCGCGCACCAGTGCGAACGCAGGCGGCGAATCCGTCGCCTGCAGCGCCCAATGCAAGACCCACCGCGCCGTCACCGCCGGACCCTGGCCGGCTCGGATGACCTGCCCTCCGGCGGCATTATCTGTGCGCGAAGGCCGCCCCGTCCTGGTTCTCGGCGGCACGTGAATGGGAGGCGATCGCCGCGGCTCAAGCCACCTCGATGAACTTGCCGGCCTTGGCGCCGCAGATCGGGCACGAATCCGGCGGGGCGCCGAACTCGATGTGCCCGCACACCGGGCACAGGTAGAACCGTGTCTCGGTCAGGTCCTTGCCCTGCTTGGCCGCCTCCAGCGCCAGTGTGTACAGCCTGGCGTGGACGGCCTCGGCCTTGACCGCGTAGGCGAACATGCGCTTGGCCTTGTGCCCGTCGGTCGTGGCCTGCTCGAGCATGGGCGGATACATCTCGGTGTATTCGTAGGTCTCGCCGTTGATGGCGGCCTGGAGGTTCTCCGTCGTCGAGCCGATCCCGCCCAGCGCCCCCAGGTGCCCCTCGGCGTGGATGCGCTCCGCGTCGGCCGTCGTGCGGAACAGCCTGGCGATGTTGGGCAGCCCGTCTTTCTCCGCCTGCTTGGCAAAGGCGAGATACTTGCGGTTGGCCTGGCTCTCTCCGGCGAATGCTTCCTTCAGGTTGTCCTCGGTACTCGGCATTGCATCTCTCCTGACTGTGGATCTCAGTAAGCGGCGCGGAGAATCCACGCCCGAACCATGCACATCGCATAGCAACCGGCGTGCCAGTCTCGCGCCAAAGGCCGTGCCGGTCGAGCCGCGGAAATCGGCGAATCGTGCCGCAAGAACGCGATCGCCCGGCGGTTACGATCCGCCGCAACCTTCCAGCGCCGACAGAGCCTGGACGGCGCCGGGGTGCCCGGGCTTGATCCGCAGAACCTGGCGGTACTCCTGCAACGCCTCCTCGCGTCGACCCAGTTGCTCCAGGGCCTGACCCAGGTTGTAGCGGGCGCCCAAGTGGTCGGGGTTGATCTGAATCGCCGCCCGGTACGACCCGACCGCCTCGTCCAGCTTGCCCTGTTTCGCCAGCACCATTCCCAGTCTGGCGTGCGCCTGCGCGTACCCCGGGGCCGCACGGACCGCCGCGCGGAGATGCCCCTCGGCCTCGGCGTCCAGTCCCTGGCCGATGCAGAGCTGCCCCAGAGCGAGACGAACCTCAACCAGCCCGGGATCGAGGCGCACGCCCTCCTGGTACGCCTGTTTCGCTTCGTCCGCCCGCCCCCGAGCGCCGACAGTGTCGCCGATGCGCTGATACAAAAGGGCGTCGTGCTGATGCGGTTCGAGTTGCAGGGCCATTCGATAGGCCCCGACGGCCTCATCCATTTGGCCCTGGTCGCGAAGCGCGTCGCCCAGGCTCACCCACGCGTTCTTGTATTGAGGAGCGAGTTCCACCGCCCGACGCAGCGACGGAGTCGCCTCCTCGAATCGCCGCACGCTCGCCAGCAGCCGACCCAGGTTGCGGTGGGCCAAAGCCAGGTCCGGCTTGATCCGGACGGCGGCCGCAAAGTGCTCGATCGCTTCGACGCTCCGGCCTTGGCCGCCCAGCAACAGACCCAGGTTGACGCGTGTCACGTGGTCGTCAGGGTCCAGGCGCACCGATTCGAGGTACTCCTCCAACGCCAGGTCCATCTTCCCGGTGTTGAGACAGGCCGTCCCCCTGTCGTAATGCCATCGACCCACGTCCGGCTCGTAGGCGACGAACGGCGTGCGGGCCAGCGCGTACGACCCCACCCAGATGATCGCCGCGATGAGCGCCAGCCTCAGATTCCGCCGGGCCGCGACCTGGCCGAAACGATACACGCCGTACGCCCCCAGCAGCAACAGAAACGGCGTGATCGGCACGCGGTACCTGCCGGCCACGAAGAACGGCAGGAACGACGCACAGTACGTCAACGCAAAGAGCAGGATCAGCACCACCGACTCGAACCGGTCGCGCCCACCGCCCTCGTCTTCCTTCGCCGCCCGCTCGCTCCTGAACTGCACGCCGAGCAACACCACGCCCGCCACCGCCAGCGACAGCACGAACGGAAAACCGGGCATATAGCGCAGCGTTTTCGAGTGCTCGCGCTCGACCTGGATGACCTTGTTGTTCGATATCTCCGCCGGTCCCCAGTACAGCGCCGCCTTCTTGAGCATCAGCCCCAACACCCGCCCGGGGTGGGACCGCATGTACTCCAGGGCCCGCTGCGTGAAATAGGACGACACCTCGGAGTCCTTCAGCGGTCGCCCCACCTTCTGCTCGACGCCGCGGACGATGTTCGGGTAGTCGAAGCACGTCCAGCCCTGCAGCCCCGCAAGGTCTTCCAGGATCGGGATGCTCGGCCAGACGCAGTCGGTCTTCTCGTTGTTGCCGATGTACAGGTTGACCCCCGCGTTGGACGTGATCAGGACGAAGTCGTTCGCCACCCGGTAGTTCCGAATCGTCGCCGGCGCAATCACCACGGCCGCCGCCGGCAGGAACCCCAACAGCACCACGCGGAACCGTCGTCCGTCCTTACGTCGCCGGGCCATCCACCACGCCCAGATCAGAACCACCGGCACGAACAGCAGGATGTTCGGCCGGATCAGTGCGAACAGCCCGACCAACAGGCCGCCGACAATCGTCCGCGGATAGGTGAACCCCGCGGTCCAGCGCGTCAGCGTCATCATCAGGCACAGCCCCAGCAGAACCAGCAGCACCGGGGCCAGCAGTTCGCCCTCGAAGTAGATGAACGACCAGTAGACGGCCATGAAGCCCGCGAAGATCAGCCCGACGGCCGGTCCGAAGATGCGCCGCCCCAGCAGATGGGCCAGCACCACACAAACCAGCCCCAGTGCCACCTGCACGATCCGGGCGGCCAGGTAGCTGCCTCCGGACAACTTGTAGACCAACGCGAGAAACGTGGGGTAGCCCGGTGGCCGGAAGTACGGACGTCGCTGGATTTCCGGATCGGTGACGTCTCTGGGCGGTGACCACTCCCCGGTGGCCAGCCCGCGGGCCCAGTAGTCGTGGAACTGGGCGTCAACCAGCGGGTACTCGAAGTCGGGCGCGTCGACGATCTCACGCAGATACGACACGCGCAGCATCAGCCCGACCAGCACGATACCACCCAACACCAGCCACTCGCGACGCGGCGCCGTGCGGCCCGGTTCCGGCGGCTTGGCCGGCGGCTCCTTCCGGCTGGTCTTGGCTCTGCCTTTCTTACGCTTGCTCACTTGCCCGGTGCCGGCGCTGGTCCTGGTGGATCACTATCGTGTTCCGCGCTCGATCGCCCCGCGCCCGCGGTCGTGTACGCGACCACGGCGCCCGGCCGTCTGTGCGGACGTTCCATCGCCAGTCTATCCGGGTGGGAAGGGCGGGCAAGCCGACCGCATGAACGGGCTACGCTGGTCCGCGGCTGTCGATGAACTCGGCCCCGGATTGCCGGCGGCGATCGACGACCAAGCGCAGAACGTCGGGGCGGGCGTAGTGGCCGGCCGGGTCGAAGTTCTGACGCTCCTCGCTGACGCGCTGATGGTCGATTTCGGCCACGATCAGCTTCTCGCGTCCGACGACCGGTTGACTGTTTCGAACTGCCTATTTAAGACCCACCGGTTCAAGCTTCTGGCTATGCTGCACAGGAACCCAATAGCCAAGACCGGGTTTCATTGCCTCAGCGGTTTGAACGATGCGGGGCCACCACCGAACGATGCGCCAGGCCAACTCCCACTTCTTTTGCCCCATCCAGCCTTTCTTGAGGAAGAACGCAGTCAGTCCGGATTGCTTCCACACTTCTCGGTTCTGCGGGCTTTTCGCGATTCGAGAGTCGCCCGAGAAGATGACCCACTTTCCTTCACGCCCCAGCACACCCAACCACTCGGGGTCTGTAGTCCCTTCTGAAAACCTGTCCTGCAGATGGGTGACTGAATGAGCCGGCTCAGAAAGAGCATGCAAGGCACGAGCGAGCTTGGGTGACAGACAATTGTCAAGGAAGAACTTCACGCCGCCAGTTTCTCCTCGAACTCCACTGCGTCTCTGACAGAGCGAGGATCGACCTCGTACCAGTCTGCCACCTCCGCGACCGACTGCTCGAGTTGAACCGCCCCGGCGAGGATCGCTGTAGGTACGCCCTCCTTCGCCACTATGGGTTGGCCAAATGCCCGCCGAGGATCGATGACCACACGCCGCCTCATCCCCAGCGGCCACCATCGGACCAGTTGGTCGGCTTGGAACTCCAGCCCGATGTACAGATAAGGCTGGAGCATTCGCTTGAAGGCGTACTGGCTCTTCACGACGTCGATCAGGGATGTTTCGCCCGTTTCGTCAATGACCTCTGCGAAGATGCTGCGCCCGTCGGTCTGGAAGCTCTCGGTGCAGAAAGGGTGTTCGTTGTCGAAGAGGACGCGGGCGCGTTCCGCCGCACGACGAATGGTGCGCCATGTAACCCCGTGCCTACGGAACGCGTCGACAAATCTCACTTCAATCAGATCCAGGAAGCCAAGGGCAAGGGTCCCGTCCACGTCCGGCAACTGGCGCCTCCAGACCGGCGGTGACGCGTGGAGCTTCCCCGCACAACTGAAGGTGTACCCCTCCAGCCAACGACGAATCCGCTGGGCGCGGACATCCGTCAGCCTGGCGGCTTCTGCGACGCCGTATATGCCGACCCCCAAGTACGGGCTCAGATCACCGGACATGGTCCCACCTCCCAGTCTGTCGCTATTGTAGCACAGTCGCTACGGCCTGTCCCTACCTCTCCGGCTTACACGACGGCGCTGACCGCCGAAAAGTCTCATTCATGCCACAGCGACCGTAAGGGCGCCTCGAGCCGCACGGCAAGCGAAAGCCATCCGGCTATGCCAAGGTCTGGAGCATCTCGACAAGCCGTTGGCCCCGGGCCGGGTTGAGCTGCCGGATGTGGGCGGCCCGGCCCAGGAGATACGCTCGAAAGTCGGAACGCCCCTCGCGGTTCTGGCTCTCCAGCGAGCCGGCGCCGCGGGCGTTGTGGATGATGGCTTTGAGCAGGTCGCAGTTGCGGCACCGGGCGTTCACCTTCCGGTTGACCACCACGCCCGTGACCTGCTGGCACTGTCCCGGACGCATGAATCGCATCTTGCCGAGGTTCAGCCGAAAGCCCTCCTCCCGAATGATGCGCCGGATCAGAGGCAGGAACCGGATCATGCCCCGCTTGAACGGTTCGACCCCCGCCCGACCTGCCCGGAGCCCGCCGGCATCCCCGTTCTCAGTGCTGAAAACGCGATGTTAAACTTCGTATCAGTATTGTTAACGCGGGTTACGGACGCCTGCCGACCGGGTGTCAGGCGGGCCAGCCGCGGGCGATCTCCTCATAGATCAGCCGCACGGTCTCGTTCCGAAAGTGAGCCGTCAGGGCGATGACCGCCACGTACGCGTAGCCCAGAACCACCAGCATCACGGTATTGCATTTCAACCACCTGGGCCGCCCGCGGATCAGCATGCGCCCAATCGTCCAGCCCACGCCGACCAGGGCGCCCATCAGCAGATTCTGCTGCGAAGGGCTGAGCAAGTGCTTCTGTACGGCCGACCCCAGCCCGACCGGCTGGCACACCGAGTCGAACGCGCTGAACATCAACAGGATCACGCTCAGGCAAGCGAACCCCGAAGCGACCCGGAAAACCCAGCCCCGCGGGACCGCCTGATCGCGCTGCACGGTGAACCCGCGTCGCCCCTGGCGGAAGGCGAGTTCCACAAGCAGAGCGCTGATCCCGTATGCCAGTATCAGGAGGCCCATTGCGCCGCCCATCGCACCCTTCAGGGCGGTGTAGAAGGCCGGGTCGCGAAGCAGGATGGTGTTGCTGGTCCGCCTCCGGTAGTCGGCGTCCGCCGCCAGCAGTTCACCGGCCGGCCGATCCTCCAGGTAACGGTGCAGGTAGTCTCCCAGAACCCGGTCGCGCAGCACTCGGGCCTGCTCGTACTCCATCTCGTCGTAGGCAGGGACGGCAATGCCCAGCCGATCCGCCATCGCGCCCACCAGCCCCGTCGCGTCGTGCAGATACGGCCACGCCTGGAAGCCATTGGGCACGACGGAGCCTTCCCACAGCCCGTCTTGGAGTGAGCGCAACTGCCTTGCCAGCACTGAGAAACGGGTGTCGTCCCCCTCGACCACGGCCGCGGTCATCATGTCGTGGATGTGTTCCTGAACCTTCCGGGCGACGATCTGTCCTTGCGGGTACCACCTCGACCAGGCATCCGTCACCGCGTCGAAGCGCGGCAGCCCTGCCGCCTGCAGGAGATCGGCCGCATACAGCACGCTTGCCGCACGCTGGGAGTTCCACTCAGGCTTCTCGGCGGCAATGCGGAGGGCCTCAAGGGCCTCTTCGCTTCGCCCCTGGTAAAAGTGAAGCCCCGCTTCCGCGATCCACAGGGCGCCGTTGTCGGGATGTTCACGTTGTGCCTGACGAGTCAAGACCCACGCCCGCCCGGTTGGATCGTCGCCATTGCCTACGGATTCGGCGTCCTCGGTGCACAGCGGCCTGACGGTCCTTTGCACCAGATCGAACGTCGCCCACTCCACCAGCGGGTGGTTCGCCCAGTGTTCCACCGGTGGCGTCTGCAAGCGAGGCCCAAGACTGTACCGGGCGATCACGAACGCATCCGGCGAGGTCGCCGCATCCGCGCCCAGCCCGCGAATGTATGGCTCGCGGAACTGGGCGTCGGGAACTATGTAGACGCCGCAGCCCGGCGGCTGGCCCTGCACGAACGTGTGGGCATCCCGGACATCGAACAGCAGCCGCGCCAGAAGCACCTGCAGTTCGCGCGTGCTCGGCACGGCCAGCGTGACCAGCAGGGCTGCCGGCAGCCCCACCCGCACCAGCCGCCCCAGTCCCGTCAGCGTGCTTCGAGTGGACATGCCACAGGCATTGTGGCACGAGCCAGATGTCCGGTGGCTCGCTTTTCCGCCGCGGGCCTCTCGCCGCCACGATCATCCGGCCGCGTTGATCTCGTCCAGCAGCTCCACCGCACGCCGCAGGTGCGGGATCACGATCGAGCCGCCCACGATCAGACCCACGTTAAAGATCTCGAACAGCTCCTCGTTGCTGGCCCCCAGCTCCTTGCACCGGATGACGTGGTAGGCGATGCAGTCGTCGCAGCGCAGCACCATCGAGGCCGCCAGCCCGGCGAACTCCTTCGTCCTGGCGTCAACGGCCCCCTCCTCGTACGCCTTCGTGTCCAGCGTGAAGAACCGGTTGATGGGCAGGTTCTTCGCCGCCAGGATTCGCTCGTTCATCTTCTCGCGGTACGCGCGGAACCGGTTCAGTCGTTCGCTCATCGTTGCCCCCCGGCGGCGCCCGCACTCTGGGCCGACGCCTGCGCGTTCTCCTGACGCTCTGCCGTCTTGCCGTTCTGACCTTCCTTCTCCCTCAACCGCAACGAGTTCAGCACCACGCTGATCGACGAGGCCATCATGGCCGCCGCCGCCAGCCCGGGACGCACCACCCCGAACGCCGCCAGCGGAATCGCCACCATGTTGTAGAAGAACGCCCAGAACAGGTTCTCCTTCATGATCCGCACGCTGCGGCGGGCCAGCTCGATCGCCTCGGCCACCAGCGAAAGATCATCCCTCAACAACGTGATGTCGGCCGACTCGACCGCCACGTCCGTCCCCGTCGCAAACGCGATGCCCACGTCGGCGCCCGTCAACGCCGGCGCGTCGTTGATCCCGTCGCCCACGAAAGCCACTCGCTGTCCCGCCTCCTGCCGACGCCGAACCTGGGCCAGCTTCGACTCCGGCAGCATCTCGGCGTGGACCTCCTCGATGCCGACCGAAGCCGCCACGGCCGTCGCGGTCGCGGCCTGGTCTCCGGTGATCATGACCGGCTCGATGCCCAACCGCGTCAGGTGGTCCACCGCCCGACTCGCCCCTGGGCGGGGGGTGTCCAACAGTCCGATGACGCCGGCACACACGCCGTCGATTGCCAGTAGCGTCACGGTCTGCCCGTCGGCGGACATCTGGTCGGCCCGGGCCTGAACCGTCGAGAAGTCCACCTCGTGCTGGGCAAGCAGCGCTCGGCTGCCGACCAGGACTTCGTGCCCGTCGATGGTCGCCCGAACGCCCAGGCCCGGCTCGTTGGCGAACTCGCCGACGTCCCTCAGCTTCAGGTTCGACTCTCTGGCTTTGGCGACGATCGCCCGGGCCAAGGGGTGCTGCGAGAACTGCTCGGCCGAGGCGGCCCATTCCAGCACCGCGCCGGCCTCGGTCGTGATCGGCCCCACCGGCTCGTCCCACACCTCCTGGACCTGCGCCTGCCCCGCCGTCAGCGTGCCGGTCTTGTCCAGCAGGATCACGTTCACCTGGCCGGCCGCCTCGAGGGCCGCCGCGTCGCGGACCAGGATGCCCCGGCCGGCCGCGGTCCCCGTAGCCACCAGCACCGCGGTCGGCGTGGCCAGCCCCATCGCACAGGGACAGGCGATCACCAACACGGCCACGGCGCACCGCAGCGCCCACCCGATCCCGGCGCCGTCCTGCCCCGGATCGATCCAGCCCGCCACCACCCATCCGATGAACGTCGCCAGCGCCAGGGCGATCACGATCGGCACGAACACCCCGGCCACCCGGTCCGCGATCCGCTGCATCCGGGTCTTGCCCGCCTGGGCATCCTCCACCGCCCGGAGAATCCGCCCGACGGCCGACGCCTCGCCGACCGCCGTCGCCTCGACGGTGATCATCCCCTCGCGGACGACGCCGCCCGCCCGAACCGGATCGCCCGGCCCGCGTGACCGAGGCACCGATTCACCGGTGATGGCGCTCTCATCCACGGCCGCCGACCCGGTCAACACCCGCCCATCAACGGGGACGAGCGTGTCCTGCGCCACACGCACGTGGTCGCCCACGCGGATGTCACTCACTGGCACGGTCTCCGGCTGACCGTCGTGCAGCCGGGTCGCGGTCTGCGGCAGGCGTCGGGCCAGCGCCGCCACCGCCCCGGATGCCTCCCGCCGGGCACGCGTCTCGAAGTACCGCCCCAGCGTGATGAATGCGACGATCAGCGCCGCCGCTTCGAAATAGTACGTGCCTGTGCCCGCTACCAGGGCGACCAGGCTGGACACGAACGCCACGGCCACCCCGATGGAAACCAGCAGGTCCATGTTTGGGCTGCGGTGCCGCGCCGCCCGAAGCCCGCCGCCTAGAATCTGCCTGCCGGGCCGTAGACAGAGCAACGCCGTGCAGATCACCGCCTGCACGATGCTCCACCAGGGGCGTCCTCCGGCCGGTCCTGCGAAGAGCAGCGGCGCTAGATGCTGCAGGCCCACGACCGGCAAGGCCAGGCCGATCGCCTGAGCGAGCACGCCACGCTGGCCAACGAGCTGCTGATCACGCCCGCGATCCAGCTCCAGCGCCGCACCGACCTCGACCGATTCCGCCTCGTAGCCGGCCTCTCGCACCGCTGCCAGCAGATCGGCGGGATCCACGCCCGCCGGCGTCGCGATCACGCTGGCCGTCTCGGTGGCCAGATTGACCCGGCTGGCCCCCACTCCGTCCACGGCCTGGAGCGCGCCCTCCACCCGGGCGGCGCAGCTCCCGCAGGTCATGCCGTGAATACGCAGCCGGAAATGCCGACCAGTCGATGAAGAGGATTGCAGGCGGGAAATCGTGCCGTCACTCCGCCGTCCGAGCCTGGAAACCGGTCACGTCGAGGCCCCCGACCGACCGGATGGCGTCCACGATCGAGAGCAGGTCACACTTGGATTCATCGAACTCCACTTCGGCGGTGCCGATCCGGACTTCGCCGATGACCACGCCGGCAAGCCCCCCGAGCGCCTGGCGAACGCGCTCGACGCAGCCGTCACAGTGCATGCCGCTGATCTGAAGTGACGTGCCCCTCACGAGACTCGCCCTCCTCCTTGCGAGCTGAGCCCGCGAGCCGCCTCGGTCGGGCGTATTCTAGAAGCCGCACTGCCCCTGTCTACAAGCCCTGCCGCTTGCGATCCTCCGCCAGGCCGGCTCGCCGACGAACGCTCATCCGCGGCCGCTCAGACCCTTGTCGCCCGAATAGGCTGACCGTCGTCGCGGCTGTTGATGACGTTTCGCTGGGTTCCGAATCCAATCGGAGTGCGTAAAAACTGCGCAGGCCCATGAGGGATTCCCCACAAGGATCTCGGCCGCCTCCATGCTGGACAGGCTCCGCACGCATCCACCTTCCCTTCCTATTTTCCCTAAACAACCAAAATCCTGGTGCTTGGATAGAAAAACTCATGCCTGGCGCGTGGTCGGACGCTGGCACGCCGAATGCTATCGCCTGTGACGGCGTGGGCCGCCGGGCCAATGGCCGGTCGACCGACACGCCGAGTGTGCGGACGGGAATCCGGCCTCGCGGTAGGCCGATTCGCCCCACACGATAAACGGAAAAGACCCAAACTAAGGTCAGCGGCATCCACAGCCCTTCCGCTGCAATCCCCTCTCCGGCCCGAACATGGAAGGGCGCCGTTGACCTTTTCTTATGCGCTTTGTACGCGGGCTCCTGTGACCCCGTGAACGCCGGCCGGAATCGACTACAATTCCACTGATACTCGTATGCGTGTGGCTCGGACTCGGGAACGCCATTCGGGCGTTGCGGTCATGAAGGTAGCGCTGGCACAGATCAACCCGCTGGTCGGTGACATCGACGGCAACACCGACAAGATCATCCGCGCAGCCGCCCGGGCGGCCGACGCCGGCGCCGACCTGGTCATCGCCCCCGAGCTGGCCGTCATCGGATACCCCCCCAAGGACCTGCTGCTCAAGGACCACCTGATCGAGCGCAACGTGGCCGCCATCCAGCGCATCGCCGCCGCCAGCGATCGCGTCGCCATCGTGGCCGGGTTCGCCGAGCCCAACACCAATGCCCGCGGCAAGCCGTTGCGTAACGCGGCCGCCCTCTGCGTCGGCGGGCGCGTGCTGTCCGTCCACGGCAAACGGCTGCTGCCCACCTACGACGTCTTCGACGAGCATCGCTACTTCGACCCGGCCGACGGACCCGCCATCGCCTCGCTCGACCTGCCCGGCTGCTCCCACACCGTGGGCTTCAGCATCTGCGAGGACTTGTGGAACTATGAGGCGGTCAACATCCGGCAGCCCTATACCGAGGACCCCATTGCAGAGCTGGTCCAGGCCGGTGCGGGCATCCTCTTCAACATCTCGGCCTCACCCTATGCGCTGGGCAAGCAGGAAGCTCGCGTGCGGATCTTCTCGGCCCAGGCCGCCAGGCACCGCGTGCCCATCGTCTACGTCAACCAGGTCGGCGGGAACGACGATCTGATCTTCGACGGGGCCAGCGCGGTCTTCAGCGCCGACGGCACCCTGGTCGCCCAGGCCCGGGCGTTCGTCGAGGACCTCCTCATCGTGGACCTGAACCACCCCGACCCCGGCGACGTGGTGCCCTATCCCGACGGGATGGACGGCATCTATGAGGCCCTGATCCTGGGCACGCGGGATTACGTCGCCAAGTGTGGGTTCACGGACACGGTGTTGGGCCTGTCGGGCGGGATCGACTCGGCCGTCGCCGCGGCCATAGCCGCCGCCGCCCTCGGTCCGGAGCGCGTCCACGGCGTGGCCCTGCCCTCGCGGTACAGCAGCGACCACAGCCTCACCGACGCCGAGCTGCTGGCCCGAAACCTCGGCATCGACTTCCGCGTCATCTCGATCGAGAAGATCCACCGGGCCACCGAGGAGGAGCTCGCCCCGCATTTCGCCGGCCTGCCGCCCGGTATCGCCGAGGAGAATATCCAGGCCCGCACGCGCGGCAACCTGTTGATGAGCCTCTCCAACAAGCACGGCTGGCTGCTGCTGACCACCGGAAACAAGAGCGAGCTGGCCGTCGGCTATTGCACCCTCTATGGCGACATGTGCGGCGGGTTGGCCGTCATCAGCGACGTCCCCAAAACGATGGTCTACGACCTGGCCCGCTACATCAACCAACGCGCCGGGCGCGAGATCATCCCCTCCGGCACGCTGACCAAGCCGCCCTCCGCCGAACTCCGGGAGGACCAGACCGATCAGGACTCGCTGCCCCCCTACGAGATCCTCGACCCCATCCTCCAACTGTACGTCGAGCAGGAGCAGTCCGTCGACCGGATCGTCGCCCAGGGGTTCGATCCCCACGTCGTCAAAGACGTGGTTCACAAGGTCGATCGCAACGAATACAAGCGTAAGCAGACGGCCGTGGGCCTCAAGGTCACCAGCCGGGCGTTCGGCACCGGCCGCCGCGTCCCGATCGCCGCACGATACACCTGACCGCATACAATTGACGTGGACCCGACCCAAGAATACCGGCCGCCGGAAACCGACCGCATTCCCGTCAAGCGCCTGTTGCTAGTGCTGATCCTGCTGATCGCCGCGCCCATCGTGATCGTCGCGCTGATGACCCGCCCGGACGAGCAACCGACGAATGCCCCAAGCACCATGCCGGCCGAGCCGGCCACGCCTGCGCCGGGCGGTTCCGCCAACGGCGAGACGCTCCAGCCGCCTCCCACGCCCACCACCCGTCCCCGGCCCCCACAGGCGCCTCGACCCCGCGTGACGCTCGATCAGGTCCGGCCGCCACCAGAGACGCCGCCCGCGCCCGCACCCGAAGCTCCCGCCGAGCCGGTCTGCAGTGTCACGTTGCTGTCATGGCGGACCGCGATCCACAGCCCGTGGATCGGCCCGGACCTGAGTGACATACGTGTGGCACTCCCCGCACCGCCCGACGCCCGTTACCTGGTGCTGCGCCTGGCCGTGAGCTCCGACGACCGCTCGGCCTCCAGGCTCGCGCTGCTGGACGGGCCGGACGGTTCCTCCGATGTGCGGCTCGTCGTCCACGGCGACCGGGGTGACAGGTACGTGTCATCCCTGGGCCGCCTCTCCGACCCGCCCGATCGACGCCTCCCCTTCGATGCCGCACCCATCCGCCTGGCCCCGGGCGCCGAGAGCGTCGAGATCAACCTCGTCTTTGTCCTGCCCGCCCGGAGCGTGTCGGTCGGCGTGATGGTGGCCCGCACTGTCGTCGAGAACATCTCCCTGCCCGCCGCCCCCGCGCCCGACCTGATGGCCGTCGCCGGCACGTGGCACAAGCTGCCCGCCCAGCGGCTCCATCTGCGCTACACCGACCCCATCCTCGACGCCCTGTGCAGCCCCGAGCACCGCGTGCTATCCGTGCGCCGCAGCCCCGAGAACGCCTGGCTCTTCGAGTTCCCCTTCACCGACGTGTCCGTCTCGCCCGTCGTGCCCCAGCCGGGTGACGCAACCTTCGCTCTTTCTTTGAGTTACGGTGCCGAGACGCGGAAGGCCACGGCCCGCCTGGCCGATGAAGGCAGCTTGCTGATCCTCTATCTGGGTGAGAGCCCGGCCGAGCGCTTGGTCTACAAGCGTGCCGGGCCCTGAGTCGAGTGACTTCGTAAACGCCGGAACTTCAGCTACCGCGGGTCCGTAGCACGATGATGCGCGCTACTCTCGCTCGATCCCCAGACGATCGATGATCCGATCGAAGTCGTCCAGCGAGTAGTAGTCGATCACGATTCGGCCGCTGCCCTTGCGACGCCCTTCCTGGATGACCACTTTCGTGCCAACCGCTACGGAGCAGCGCTCTTCCAGATCGGCCACGTGCGGTGTTTTGTCGCGGCTCCGCGGAGGCTTCTCACCTTCTTTGCCCCTCCCAGGCTTGGTTCTGCGGACGACCTCCTCGAGCGCACGAACCGACAACGCATTGGCCACCACCGCGCGGGCCAGGCGGAGTCGCTCGCCGTCGTCCGCGATCCCGACGATGCAACGCGCGTGTCCCATGCTGATCCGCCCCGCCGCGAGCATCTCCTTCACCTCGTCGGGCAGATCCAGGAGCCGGAGGTAGTTGGTTACCGTGGTCCGGTCCTCGCCAAGCCGCCTGGCCAGCTCTTCAGGTGCAGCCGCGAAATCGTCGCAGTACTGGCGATAGCCGCGGGCCCGGTCCACCGGATTCAGGTCCTCGCGCTGGATGTTCTCGACCAGGGCCATCTCCAGCATCTGGTGGTCGGTGGCTTGGTGGACGACGACGGGAACGGCCTTGAGGCCGGCCATCCGAGCGGCGTGCCACCGGCGTTCCCCCGCGATAATCTCGAACCGGTCGCCGCGTGCGCGCACGCTTATTGGTTGAATCATGCCACTTGTGCGCAAGGAATCGGCCAATGGAGCGAGGCTCTCCTCGGTTGCGATGTCGCGCGGCTGGAACGGATTGGGCGAGAGACGATCCAATTCGACCAGGGCAGCCCCGGCGGATGGGGGTTCGGTGGGCGGAGCATGAGGGTGCTCCTCGCCATCGGGCGCGGACGTATTCGCCCGCTCTTGCCCGCGTAAGTCCGTCACCAGGGAATCGAGGCCGCGACCGAGCCGTCTTGCGGATTTGGACATGGTGCCCTCCGTGGCTGGTTGCCTGGACCGCCGAGACCCAGCTCCGCGGGGCGGCAACGCACTTGGATCCAGGAGCGTGCGTCAGTGTAGCCGTTCGGACGCAGATTGCGAGCCGAAAGAGGCAGAACTTGTGCAATCGTCGCGAACTTCGCGTCGCGGGCCAACCGCTGTTTCACGTGAAACAGCGGTTGTCGATCAACCCGCTGAAGCGCTGCGTGTCCGCCGCCGCAGACGTTCGGCCGGCCAGCAGCCCTCGACCTCACCTCGCGGCCGGCTCCAACGGACCCCGCCGCGGAACTTGTTTCACGTGAAACAGGCTCAACCTCGCCGGGTGACCGTCGCAGGACCGGCTCCCCGTCTGGCGCCTCGCACCGCTTGTATCGCGGAACTTGGCCCCACCCGCTCGCCGAGTCGCCTGCTTGGCCGGATATGCGGGCGGGCGAAGTCAGAACAGCAGGTGATAGAGCAGGTCCAGCCGCCCCGACAAGACGAGTCGGCGCCCGGAGTACCTCATCACCTCGCGGATACGTGCCCGGTAGGTGGGGTGGTAGCAGTGGTCCGAGCAGTGCTTGCACGCTGGCTTGGGTTCCATCGGGCAGTGGGAACGCTTGACGAACGCGTGGGCCAGCAGCTTCGAGCAATGCGGGCATAATGTAGGCAGCCGCTTGGCGAGGGTGTCGAGATCGAACCCCTTCACCCACGCGGGCCGGCGCTCGGCATCCGCATGCTTGTACCGGCAATACACCCCGATGAAGCGGACGAGTGTCCGCAGGTCGCGGCGCAACCGAGGATCCTCGGGCGAGATGCCGGCACTCCGATCAGTCACTGGGCCATCCTCGTCGTTTAGGCTCCACTGAACAGGGCCACACCGCTCAACCCCTGGAATACTGCTCTAACCTCATGTCCAAAAATAGGTTAATACTGATGCGACCGCCTGCCGGTCCCTTGCCAGAAGTCGATCTTCCCATTTTAACATCGCCCGTTCAACGTCCTCTGTGTCAGTATTAAGCTTCTGTCCAGAAAGAGGATAAGGCTGCATGCCTCACGAATCGCCAGCCGCGGCGCGGCGAGGCTGGAACTCGCACACCGGCTCTTCCGCCAGGAAGTCGCCGTATTGGTAGAACGCCCGCGCGCGGCACCCGGCGCACACCCGCTTGAACTCGCACACGCCGCATTTGCCCTGCAGCAGCTCGGGGTCTCGCAACTGGGCGAAGACCTCGCTCCTGGCCCAGATCTCGCTGAGCTTCTGCCGTGTCACATTCCCGGCCGAGACCGGCAGATAGCCGCACGGGAAGACGTCTCCCGGGTGCGAAACGAAGCACACGCTCGTACCGGCCAGGCATCCCTTCGTCACCGCGTCCATGCCGACCGGGTGCCCACCCGGTTTGCCGGCACTCGAGGCGGAACCGTGATCGCCCTGGGCATGCCCGCCAATGCTTGCGGGCACGCCGCCCGGATGGCCCTGTCGCTTGGGCATCGGTTTGCCCTTGGCGGCCGCTTCCTGCCGGATGATGCGGTAGTAGTGCGGGGCGCAAGTCGCCTTGATGTGCAGCGCGGTGCCCTCGGCCAGCTCGACGATCTCATGAAGACGTTGCTCGATCTCGGGCGCGTCCAACATCTGGTCGTCGGCGATCTGCTCCCCGCAGCCCACCGGCACCAGCAGGAAGTAGTGCATGGCTTCAGCGCCGACGGACTCGGCCAGCCGGAGAACCGCGCCGAGCTGATCGGCGTCATGCTTGGCGATGGTGCAGTTGACCTGCGTGGCGACGCCGGCCTCGCGCAGATTCCGCAGCCCGCCCAGGGCCTGGTGGAACGAACCCGGCAACTGGCGGAACCGGTCGTGTGTCTGGGCGTCGCTACCGTCGAGAGAGATGCTGACGCGATGGAACCCGGTTTGGGCGATTCGCTCGGCCATGGGTCGGTCGATCATGGTCCCGTTACTGGCCAGGGCGATGATCAACCCCTTCTCACGGGCCAGGGAGGCCAACTCGAAGACATCCGGCCGCATGAGCGGCTCGCCACCGGAGAACACCAGGATGCACGACGCGAACCCGGCCAGGTCGGTAATCATGCGCCGAGCCTGCTCGGTGTTCATGTCATTCTTCATTAACTCGTGCGACACCTCAAGACGGCGGCAATGGACGCAGTCGAGGTTGCAGCCGGCCGTCGTCTCCCAGAAGAGCAGCCGTAGCGGTGGGGCGTCGTTGGTCATCTCTGTAACCTCCAGCGTGGCAAAGCGGCCCGTCCTTTGGGCGATTGTAGGCAAATCGCGGCCCGGTTGGTAGCCGCGGTGCCACGGCAACGACGTGGGCTGCATTCGCGCGTAGGGCGCGGAGTGGTCGATGGGCGAGTCGCTTGGCGGTCCGCGCGGCGGCGAGATGGAGCTATCGACGTGGTAGCTGGTTGACGGGTGGGTCAGGAGAGCTGTCGGCGCCGGCGATGCGCTACCGCCGCCCTCGGTGACCTTCACCCACCCGACGGGTCCCCCAGACAGCTACAACCGGATCAGCCGCCGTACGAATACGAACCCGTTCTCCTCGTCAGGCGCCCGGCTCGCTCGAGTTCTCGACCATGCGGATCTCGGGGAGCGACTCGCCGCCGCGGGGTTGCACCCGCACGTTGAAGGCCCAGGTCCCGCCGAGCTGATCCAGCTTGACCAGGACGTGGTTGCGGCCCTGTTTGAGCTTGACCGGGAACGTCACCGGATCGGCCTGCAGGGCCCGTGGTTCGTCGTGCGAGTAGACGACCTCACCGTTCACCTGGACGATCGCCCCGTCGTCGTGCTGCATGACGAACTCGACATTGGCGTCGGCCCCCGAGTCCAGGAAGGCCTGGGCGAACGCGGTGCGGTTCTCGCCGCCGAAGAGCTTGAGGAAATCGACCATCGCCCCGTCCGGATCACCCTGGCCCACCTCGACGGGTTGCCACACGACTTCCTTGCCGCCGAGCCCGACATAGCGGGCGTCGAGGTCCGGCTTCGTCTCCGGCTCCAGGGTTCCGGCCGTCGGTCCCTTCCCGCCGGCGAACGGTCCGGTCACCCACCACTTGCCGACATAGGAGTTGGGCCACACGAAGCGATGGGCAAAGCGGACCGGCGCACCGGCCCACTCGAATTCCGCCACAAGCCTTGCGGAGAAGTCGTCCAAGCGCTGCGGGTCTATCGGCAGGTCGAAGGCAAACGGCTGCTTGCCGGGTTTCTCGAAAACGATCGGGGCCGTCGCGAACGGTGACATGTCCTCTTCCAGAGGTGCCAGGCTGATCGTTCCGGTCACCGAGCCGGATGCCGGCAGCCGCGTCAGCCAGACGCGCCCCGCCACGCGGGCCTGATTCCGGTCCGCGCTCTGAAACTCAAACCGCAGGGCCGCGTTGAGCAGCGACTCGGCCGCCCGCCCGACCGTCGCGGGGAACTGGGCCCCGTGGGCCAACCGATCGAGCACGACGGCCTCGCCCCACTCCGCGACCCGTTCCCAACGCTCCTGGCCGCTGTACCTGTTGAGGAACTGCGTCAGGTGGGCCTGGGCGAGCCCTTTGACGTTGGTCAGTCCGAGCTGGACCTGCCAGTCCCTTTCCGCCAGGCCGAGTTGGTGCATCTCGTGGCTGGGCTGCCTGGCGGCTCCGCTGCGCTGCCGCGGGGCAAAGCGGATCGTGGTGGGCTGGTCCAGTCTGCGTTCCGGCAGGCGTACGCTGGCGGTCAACGTGCTAACCTCGACGTATTCCCAACTCGGCGCGGTGCCCGCCGGGCCGCCCTGCGGAATCGCCTCGCCGTCCACGGTCACCTCGGCGGCATCGGACCAGCAGGCCTCCAGCACCACCGTCCGTGCCTCGGGCATCCCGCGGTAGCGCCCCTCGATCGGATGGATAATCAGCTCGAACGCGCCGGCCTGCTCGCCGGGCGTGTAAGTGATCCGCGTCTTGGCGAACCCCTCGGGCTCCGCGTAGTCCGCCGATTCGCCGTCATCCTCGTACAGCACGGTCTCGCCGGACGGGCCGGGGTAGACCCGAATCACCAGCGGGTCGATCGGACCCTTCGTGTTCAGCTTTCCGCCGGGCTGCATAGGGATCGGCCGACCGCCTCGGACGAACGCCGGGACGTGCGTGATCCTGGACTTGATCAACGTCTCGGTCGGCCCCTGGTAGCGGGCGTTGGTCAGCAGGTCGTACCACTCGCCCTGGGGCAGCCACACCTCGACGTCGGCGATATTGGGGAGTCCGCGGCCCGGCTCGACCACGGGCGCCACGATCATGTCATCACCGAAGTAGTACTGTCCCGGAACCTCGTAGGCCATCTCGTCCTGCGGATGGTGCAGATACATCGGGCGGACCAACGGCAGGCCCGTCTCGTACGTCTTACGGGCCATGGTGTAGATGTACGGAATCAGCCGGTACCGCAGGTCGTACGCCGCACGGGCGACCGGCTGGAACGGATCGCCGTAGAGCCAGGGCCGGCGGTCGTTGTCCGGGTCGCGCGTGCTGTGCACCCGCATGGCCGCCGAGAACGCACCGAACTGCAGCCAGCGGGCGTACAGCTCCGGCCCGATCTGACCCCCGCTGGACCAGTGACCCCCCAGGTCGTGCGACCAGTAGGCCGCCCCCACGTTGCCCGCGGTCGAGGTGAACGGCACCAGGAACTCGAGCACCTTCCAGGTCGATTCGGTATCACCGGAGAACTGGATCGGGTAACGATGGCAGCCCCAGCCGCCCCAGCGGCTGAACGTCAACCCGCGGCGCCCCGTGCCTTCGCGGGCCCGGTCGTAAAAATGCAGGTGGCTCAACCAGGGCAGCGGGTCCAGGCCGGCGATCTTCGTGGTCCGCTCCTGCTGCCAGTCCACCCACCAGAAGTCCACCCCCTGGGCTTCCAGCGGGTGATGCAGCAGATTGAAGTAGTTCTCCACGTAACGCGGGTCCGCGATGTCGAAAGGGATCGGCTGCTCGCCCGCCGGGTCCATCCCCATCGCCCGGGCAAACTCGGGATAGGCCGCCTCGTGCGCCCCCACGCCCTCATTGGGATGCAGATTCAGCGCCACGTGCAGACCGCGATCGTGCAGCTCGGACAGCAGCTTCTCCGGCTCGGGGATCAGTTCACCGTTCCAGGTGTAGCCCGTCCACCCCGCCAGGTGCCAGTCTATGTCGATGACCATCACGTCGAGCGGATAGCCCTTGTCGCGATAGCCGTCGGCGATCTCCAGAAAATCCGCCGTGGTGTACGGCCAATACCGCGAGTACCAGCTTCCGAAGGTGAAACGCGGCGGCAGTGGAATCGGACCGCCCACGGCGATCAGGTCCGAGAGCGCCCGGGTATACTCCGGGCCATACCCGAAGAAGTACCAGTCGATCCGCTTGCCGTCCTCCCGCACCGTCGGCCAGGGGTTCTGCTCGCCTTCGAGCACAACGGTGCCGCTGTCGTCGAGCAGATACCAGCCGTCGCGCGAGAGCAGCCCCTGCCCCAGGTCGATCGGCCCGCGACACTGATCCAGCGTCCGCACCGTCCCACCGAGGTTCCCGGTGTTCGGCGTTCCGGGGCGCCACTCGACGTCCTTCGCCCCGCCGATCAGCTCGATCAACAGGTTGTCCTCATCGAACGGATCGCCCTCGGTGTGATAGCTGAGGCGCAAGTGGCTGGTTTCGATCTCCAGCCATTGGCCCGACTCTCGTTGACTGAATTGCGGCACCGGCAGGTCGCGCCGCACCGCGAACAGGCTGGGGCGATCCTCGAAGGCGCCGTCCGGCGCATACTCCAGGCGCAGCAGCGTCGGCGTCAGCACCGTGAAACGCGCCCGCCCCGCCTGGACCACGGCGTCCGGCTTGGCCTGACCCGCCAACTGCGGAGCACCCATCGCCACGGTAGTCATGGCCAGACTACACCCAACCCAACCCCAGACCATCCTGACCGGCAAGCCGCCCATGGAAGTCGTCCTCCACGCAGTCTGTTCCTCCGGATTCGAGCCTGGCTGGCCGCAAAACCCAGACTGCCAGCGGCCCCCGTCAAGGGGATTGATTACCCTACAGATTAACCGCTTCCGGCGCTGGTGTCGCGTCGTGTGGCCATCGGTGGTGTCGCACCTCGGGGACGCCGCCGCCGTAGTCCGCGTGCCGCTCCGGCCCAGCCGCTCAAATCACGCCCTTGATCGCTTCTTCCAGGGCCTGACCCGCTTCATCGCCCAATTCGTACGTCACCCGCAGGGCCGGCTTGTTGATCTTCAGCAACCGCCCCAGGTCAATCGGAGTGCCCACCAGTACCAGGTCGCAGTCCGCCGCGTTGATCGTCTGCTCCAGCTCCGACATCTGCTTCTCGCCATAGCCCATGGCCGGCAGGATCTCGGTCAGGTGGTTGTACTTGGCGAAGGTGTCCTTGATCGAGCCCACGGCATAGGGTCGCGGGTCCACGATCTGCCCCGCCCCGAACTGCTTGGCGGCCACGTGGCCGGCGCCGTAGGTCATCCCCCCGTGCGTCAGCGTCGGTCCGTCCTCGATGACCAGCACCCGCTTGCCTTTGACCCGCTCCGGATCGGTCACCGACACCGGCGACGACGCCCGCACGATCCTGGCCTTGGGATTCACCCGGCGCACGTTGGCCTCGACCAGCTCGACGTTCTTCGGGTCGGCCGTGCCCACCTTGTTGACCACCACCATGTCGGCCATCCGCAGGTTCGTCTCGCCGGGGTAGTAGAGCAGCTCGTGCCCGGGCCGGTGCGGGTCAACCACCACGATGTACAGGTCCGGCTTGTAGAAGGACAGGTCGTTGTTGCCGCCGTCCCAGAGGATCACGTCGGCCTCCTTTTCGGCCTGACGCAGGATCCTGGCGTAGTCCACCCCGGCGAAGACGATGTTCCCCGCCTGGATGTGCGGCTCGTACTCCTCCCGCTCCTCGATAGTACACTCGTGACGGTCCATGTCCTCCAGCGTGGCGAAACGCTGGCAGATCTGCTTGGTCAGATCGCCATAGGGCATCGGGTGGCGCACGGCCGCCACCTTCTTGCCCAGCGCCTTGAGGATGGCCGTCACCTTCCGCGCCGTCTGGCTCTTGCCGCAGCCGGTCCGGACCGCGCAGACCGCGATCACCGGCTTGCTCGACTCGAGCATGGTGTTGTGATGCCCCATCATGCGGAAGTCCGCGCCGGCCGCGTTGACCAAGGCGGCCTTGTGCATCACCTCCTCGTGCGGTAGGTCCGAATAGGCGATCACCACCTGATCCACTTCGTGCTCGGCGATCAAATCGGCCAGCCGCTCCTCCGCGTGGATGGGGATTCCCTTGGGGTACCGGGGCCCGCAGAGCCGGGGCGGGTAGGTCCGCCCCTCGATGTCGGGGATCTGCGCCGCGGTGAAGGCCACCACCTCATAGCGTTCCCTGTCCCGCCAGAACACGTTGAAATCATGGAAATCGCGCCCCGCCGCGCCCATGATGATAACCTTGATCTTCTCGCTCCTTGCCATGGATCACCTCTTGTATGTCGTCGGGGTCGGCGTCGTCTGGATCGGCCGCCGTCCCTGATAAACGGTTGTCATGCCTTTCACGCCGGCGGGCCGCCGACCCGCCACAGACCGGTTGTGAGGGAGTTCCGTTGTGCTCGCAGCGGCAGCTAAGAGAGCTGGGCGCCACGATAGAGATGATTCGTCTGGATCACGCTGGCAGACATCGTCCCACCGATTGTCAGGGTAGTATCGGCCCGCGGCTTTCGCAAGCCCGACCACCCACCGTGCCTCCCGGGTCTATCCGATTCCGGCCAACCGCTGGAGCGTCTTGACCATCGCCTGGGTGCCGAGCCGGCCCTCGCCGGCCGCCTGGCCCGCGGCCAGGAGCTGGTGCACCAGCGACGTGCCCGGAAGTGGGACAACGTGATCCTGGGCCATCTCCAGGGCAATGCCCAGGTCCTTGTTCTGAAGATCGATCATGAACATGGGGTCGAAATCGCCGGCGGCCATCCGCGTGCCCAGGTTCTCCAGCGCCCACGACCCCCCCGCCCCCTTCGAGGTGATCGCCAGCATCTTGCTCACCTCCAGCCCGGTCCGCTGGGCGAACACGAAGGCCTCGCAGACGCCCAACAGATTCAGCCCGCACAGGATCTGGTTGCACAGCTTGGTGAGCTGCCCGGTGCCCACCGGACCGCAGTGCACCACGGTCTGACCCACCGCGTCGAACACGGGCCTGGCCCGCTCGACGTCCGCCGCCTCGCCGCCGACCATGATGGCCAGCGTTCCGGCTTCCGCGCCCGTCTTGCCGCCCGACACCGGCGCGTCCAGAAACGATCCGCCGACCCGGTCCACCGCTGCTGCCACCCGCTTGGCAGTCCTTGGCGAAACGCTGGACATGTCGATGGCCAGCGCGCCCGGGCGTGGCCCGGCACACACGCCGTCCGCGGCCAGAAAGACGGCTTCCACGTCCGGCGAATCGCCGACCATGGTCGCCACGACCTCGGCGTCCTTGGCCGCTTCGGCCGGGCTGTCTGCCCAGCGTGCGCCGGCCTCCAGCAGTGGATCGGCCTTGGCCCGCGTGCGGTTGAACACCGTCACCTCATGCCCCGCCCGCAGCAGGTTCAGCACCATCGGCGCCCCCATGATGCCCGTACCGACCCAACCGATCCGCATCTTGTCCATGATCAGGTGCTCCTTTAGAATCCCGGACGCACGCAAAGACCAGGACGCAGTATAGAACGCCCCCTACGGGCAACGAAGCCGACGAGTAAACTCCTTGCACTCTCGTTTCCGACATGCCCCTGCTCGCCCCGGTGCCCCGGCTTCGCCGGCGCCAGGGCGCCCCCCCCCGCGCCGGAACGTCCCAGCGGTGTGGCCCCGACACCTGCTGCTGATCGCCGCCGCTGTGGCCCCGTCCGCCCCCGTTCTGGCGGGCGACCACGTGACCATCACCGGCGGCGCGGACGTCACGGGCCAGAATTACAGATGGATCGTCCAGCACGATTACAGCTCGCCAATTGTCTCGATCGAGTTCCCCCACTACATGGCCGACTGGTTCGGTACGCCGGACGGCTGGACCCAGGAGCTCACAGCCTTTCTCGGCCAGAACGGCAAGTCGGGGGTCTGCCGCGCGGAGTCTGACGAGGGTTTGCCTGCCGGCGTGCGCGGCATCTTCGATCTGCGCGTCGGACCGCGCGGAACACCCCGCGGCGAGGGGAACGTGGTCGTCCGCTTTGCCGATGGCACGCAGGAGTCGGTCCGGGCCGAAGTGCCCGTTCAGGAGTCCTTCCTCGCTCAACACATCGCCCTGATCGGCCTGGGCGTGGTCTTCGGGCTGCTCCTGCTGATCCACTGGCTGAGGAAACGCGGGGAAGAGCCCGCCACGCCTGCCGACGAACCCTGAAACAGACCGTCCGCCGCGCCCCACGCTGGTTGCCCTTCGGAGACGGCAGGTCGGTCGCGGGAAACCGCTTCGGAGCAATCCGCAGGGGCGTTACAACCCTCACGCCGAAAGGTGTCCGCAACCGAGGCGCTCTCATTTCATCTTCCATCCGCATTCTATCGGACCCCACCGCAACCGGAACCGCACTATCGGACCGTCAATGGTCGGCGGCATTCCGGGCGCGCGCCCTGCCGGTCGCTTGTAGGGCGGGACGGGGCCGGGCCCGCGCTTCCGTTGCTCGACGGCGACCGCCGGCCCGGCCGCGATCTCGGTCGCGTGAGGGGAAATCGAAGTGGTCGGTCGCCCCGACTCCATCCAGCGAACCGGTTCCGGTCTGTGCCCGGCGGCTTGTGCGCTCGGCGTCGCCTTCCTGGTGTTGGCCGGCTCGCTCAGCCCGTTCGCGTTCGATCTGGCCGCCGCTCGGGCCAATGGCGGCTCCGGTGTCGCGGCGATCGGCTGGCCCCGCTCGGGGTTTGACGACCTGCTCACCAACGTCGGCGTCTACCTCCCTGTCGGGGCCGCACTGTTCCTCTGGCTACGGCGAAACGCTCCTGCCGGACTCGCCCTGACGCTCACGGTGGCCGTCGGCGGAGCCGTCAGCCTCCTCGCCGAAGTGCTGCAAACCTGCATCCCGGTGCGCACCGCATCATGGATCGACGTGATCGCAAACGTCCTGGGCACGCTGGCAGGGGCCGCGCTGGCACCGGCGGTGTCGGCCGCCGCCCGTTACCTCATTCGCCGGATCAGCATTGGCCTCGCCCGACGACCCATGTCCACCGCCGCCGGCATCCTGGCCACGGGGCTCCTGGTCATGGGGCTTCGCCCCTTCGACTTCACCACGACGACGCCCGCCCTGCATGCCTCGCTCGCCGGCTCGCACTGGTCCGTGGCCGACGCGATCCTGGGTGATGCCGGACACACCGGTCGGGCCGCCGGGGACCTCTCGACCATCGGCACGGCCGGTGTGTTCGTTGTCCTGGGGATATGTATGGCCCTGGCTGCTCGCGAGAGCCGTCGATCGCGCCGTCGGGCCAGCGCAGCCGGCATCATGCACGTGACCTTGATCGCCGTTCTGATCGAGACGGTCCAGATATTCGTGGCCTCGCGGTCGTTCGACGTGGGCCAGGTGCTGTTGAACGCATGCGCCGGCGCGTTGGGCGCCTACCTGGCCATCAACGCGATCGACGCCCCCAGCCGGTCGGCCTGGCGGGGTCAACCCGGCCTGCTCCTGCACCCGCTGCTACTCTGGACGGCCCTGCTGCTCCAGGTGGGGTACTGTCTGGCAAGTGCGGCTGTCCCGTTCCAGGATCTCGCGTGGCAGGACGGCGGGTCCGCCGTGATGTGGGTCCCCTTCTCAGGCTACTACGGGGACTCGTTGACCTCGGTGGCCTCGCACCTCCTCTCTGTGGGTGTAGCCTTCTCCCTGCTGGCTTTGACGGCGGCCCTGCTTGTCCGTCGGGTCGGCGCCCGCGCCCGCTGGTGGGTCACCGCGGGTGTCGTGCTCACCGTGGCGCTCTGCTGCGAGCTGATCCAGTCTGCCCATGCGGTTCGAATCGCCGACCTGACCGACCCGTTGCTGGCCCTGACCGCCGCGATGCTCACCGCTCTGGCCTACCGGCGCGTGCGCACGGCCTATGCCGCCGCGACCGCTTGACGCTCGGTCCCACCCCAGCTAGCCTGTGCTTTTGGCTGCCCACTACTGTGCCGGATCGGTTGATTCGACATCATTGCGGTCTGTTCGGGATACTCGGGCATCCCCAGGCTGCTTACCTCACCCAACTCGGACTTTATGCGCAACAACATCGCGGCCAGGAGTCCGCCGGCATCTGCACCAGCGACGGCCGAGGTCTTGCCCGGCACGTTGGGTTGGGCTTGGTCAGCGAGGTCTTCACGCCGCAGATCATCGCCGAGCTGCAGGCCGACGTCGCCATCGGACACGTCCGCTACTCGACCACCGGTGCCGACGTCATCCAGAACTCGCAACCCCTGATGTTCGAGTTCGCCGGCGGCCAGGTCGCCATCGCCCACAACGGCAACCTGATCAACGCCGCCCTCCTGCGCCGCCGCTACGAAGACGACGGCCACATCTTCCAGACCACCTGCGACACCGAGGTCATCATCCACCTGCTGGCCGACCCCATCCACCAGGCCCACCCGAGCCCCTTGTCCCAGGTGCTGAGCTATCTGCAGGGGGCCTACACCTTGCTGCTGCTGTTCCCGGATCGGATCGTGGCCGCCCGCGACCCCTTGGGCTTTCGCCCCTTGTCCCTGGGACGGACGGCCGATGGGGCCAACGTGGTGGCCTCGGAAACCTGCGCCTTCGACATCGTGGACGCCGAGTTCGTCCGTGAAGTCGACCCCGGCGAGCTGGTGACCATTACCAAAGACGGTGTGACCAGCGAGCGCTTCAGCCCCGACAACGGCGGCCCCGGCGCCGCCTGCATCTTCGAGCAGATCTACTTCGCCGACCCGTCCAGCGATGTCTTCGGCGAGAACGTGCACATGGTTCGCGACCGCATGGGAACCCGACTCGCCCAGGAGGCGCCCGTCGAGGCCGACTTGGTCATCCCCGTGCCGAACTGCGCCCGCTGTGCGGCCATCGGGTTCGCCCGCGAGAGCGGCATCCCGCTGGGCCGTGGGTTCACCACCAGCCACTACGCCGGACGGTCCTTCATCATGCCGTCCCAAGCCTCCCGCGATCTGGCCGTCAAGATGAAGCTCAACGTCATCAAGGAAGCCGTCCGCGGCAAGCGGCTCGTGGTGGTCGAGGATTCCGTCGTCCGCGGCACGACCACACGTGGGAAGATGGGTGCCTTGAGACGGGCAGGGGCCAGGGAAATCCACCTCCGCGTCGCCAGCCCACCCATCCGACATCCCTGCTACTTCGGCATCGATTTCCCCGACCCGCACGAGCTGGTGGCCAACGGACGCACCGTCGAACAGATTCGCGACTATCTCGAGGTGGATTCCATACACTATCTCTCGCGCCAGGGAATGCTGGCCTGTGTCCGCATGGCGCCCCAGAAGTACTGCACGGCCTGCTTCACCGGCGAGTATCCCATCGACGTGGTCGATCCCGTCGAGAAGTTCGCCCTGGAGCGCCGCCAGCTGCGATTGTTCACCTGACCCGGACTGGCTTTTTCGAGCACCTGCCCGCAACATAGGTCGGCGTGTCCCAACGCCCACGGTCGCACACTGTGAAAACGAAGCGCCCCATCACGTACGCCGACGCCGGCGTGAATATCGAGGCCAACACCCGATGGGTGGAGTCGATCCGCTCCGCCATGGCCGGCACCTACGACCCGCGCGTCTGTAGCCGCCACGGGGCCTTCGCCGGGTTGTTCCGCCTGGATTACGAAGAAGGGCTCTTCCGCAGGAGTTATCGCGAGCCCCTGCTCGTGGGCTGCACCGACGGCGTCGGCACCAAGGTCCTACTGGGCATCGACACCAACCGCGTCCGCGGGCTGGGCATCGACCTGGTGGCCATGAGCGTCAACGACCTGCTGACCTGCGGGGCCGAGCCGCTTTTCTTCCTCGACTACCTGGCCGTCCACAAGCTCGACCCCGACGCGCTCACCGGGATCATCGAAGGCGTCGCCGACGGCTGCCGCCAGGCCGGCTGCGCCCTGCTGGGCGGCGAGACGGCCGAAATGCCCGACCTCTACGCCAAGGGGCATTTCGACCTGGCCGGCTTCGCCGTCGGCGTGGTCGAGGCCCGCCGCCAGATCGACCCCGCACGAGTCGGCCCCGGCGACGTCCTGATCGGCCTGCCCTCCAGCGGACCGCACTCCAACGGCTACACCCTCATCCGCCGCCTCGTCGCCCGCCGCAATTTACAGAAACCGCTGGACGAGTTGGGAGAATCGCTGGCCGACGCGCTCATGAAACCGACGCGAATCTACGTGTCCGCGATCCGCCGCGTCCTGGCCGGATACCGGGTCAAACGCGTCATCACGGCCATGGCCCACATCACCGGCGGCGGCCTGCCCGAAAACGTCGGCCGAATCCTGCCGCCCGATTGCGACGCCGTCATCGACACCGACTCCTGGACCCCGCCGCCCATCTTCACCCACCTGCAGACCCTCGGCGTCGAGCGCGACGAGATGTACCGCGTCTTCAACATGGGCATCGGTTACGTCCTGGCCGTCCGCCCCGATTTCGTCGGTGGCGTCCGCCGCCGCCTCCGCCGGGCAAACGAAGACCCCGTCGTCATCGGCCGAATCAAGCCAGGCCGCGGACAGGTCGACCTGCGGTAGCACACTGTGCCGTTTCCCGAGCCGCGAGCTTCAGCTCGCGCGGCCTGTGCCACCCCCAAACACGCCGACTCGCCCCCCACCCAATCAGTATGGACAAACCGTAATCGGTACGCCCCCGGCGCAGCAGGCAAACTCTCCCGGTTTCGATAGAACCCGGTGGGCCCGCTCAAACCGGCAGGTTTCTTTGCCAAAGCCCGCTCAACCGCTGGCCGATAACACTCCGGTACGCCCACACAGAGGCCGCCAGAACAGCCGGAGTTGAGTCCAATGAACGTGCATCCCATCGACCACGGCCACGTCGCCCTGCCCCACGCCGCCCACCAGACGGCGCGACCCAAGCAGATCGACAACCAGTCGCCCACCGCCGCGCCCAGACCGGACGCCGTTCCGGAAGAGACCGCGTCGCCCAAGCACGACAAACACGACGGCGAAAAGGTTCCCGGCGTCATCCGCCTGCTGGAAGCGGGACACTTCAAGGGCGTGGCCGACGTGCGCCTGCGGATCAACTTCTTCGAGCAGCTATCCGCCCGGGCGGAGGCCGCCGCTCAGCCCGTGGTGCAGGACGAGTCGCGCCAACTCGTCGAAACGGTCAACGCACAACTCGACGAATTGCTC